>DASWWP010000194.1:0-27119 GCA_036405915.1 Pseudomonadales bacterium | reverse complement strand
AAGGGCGTATAGGCTTATCCCCTATCGAGGGTTCGAATCCCTCTCTCTCCGCCACTTTTCATGAAAGCGCATAAAAAAGCCCGGTAATGCCGGGCTTTTTTATGCTTGCTGCAAAGCCACTTCATCCATCTGGCCTCGAAGGGCTTCGAGCGCCCGCCGCGGGCGCATTTCCGTGGCCGGGCCTCGAGCCTATTATGAGTTTTTACGGACGGGTCGAGCCGCCGGGCGCGACGCATCGCGCTCGATGGATGGCGCGGTTGTGGGACGACGGTAGAACCCGCAACGGCTGGGACATCGCTTAAAACTTCACGTGGCGTTTGAACAGCGGCAGGAATTCGTCCTGCCGGTGGCTGGCCATGATGATCGTGGTGTGCGACTGGCTGGACAGGTGGTCCAGGAAGTACAGCACGCGATGGCGGTTGATGTCGTCGAGCCCCTGCGTCGGCTCGTCGAGGATCAACAGCGCAGGTTGCTTGACGAGTGCGCGTGCGACCAGCACGAGACGCTGTTCGCCATATGACAGCAACTTGAATGGCATGTTGCCGCTGGCATCGAGACCGACGAGCGCGAGCCAGCGTTTTGCGTGGCGCACCTGTTCTTCGTTGGGCGCCTGGTAGAGGCCGATGCTGTCGAAGAAGCCGCTCGCGACGATTTCGAGCGCGGAGCCGGGCACGCGGTGGTCGCGGTGCAGTGCGGGCGACACGAGCCCGAGCCGGCGCTTGATCTCCCAGATCGTTTCACCGCTGCCGCGGCGCCGGCCGAACAGCGTCAGCTCGTTGCCGTAGCACTGCGGATGATCACCGCAGATGAGGCTCAGCAGCGTCGACTTGCCAGAGCCGTTTGCGCCGGTGATCAGCGTGTGGTCGCCATGATTCAGTTCGAGGTCGAGGCCGTCGAAGATCACCGTGTCACCGTAAGCGACGCGCCCGTTGCACAGCCGCACTAGCGGTTCCGGTGCCGGTTCCTGTGGCAAGGCTTCGGGCCACGGCGGCAACTTCGCTGCGTCAAAGCTGAGCAACGCAAGCAGGTCGGGGTTGCCGAGTACCTCCTCGCGCGTGCCCTGGGCGAGCAGCATGCCTTTGCGGTCGTGCGTGAGCTCCATGAATGCGATATGCGTGTGCCATGGATTGATGTCTTCGAGCGTGTTCAGCAGGAACAGCAGCGCGGTTTCGCCCTTGCGCAGCACAGCCTGGAAATAGTCGGACAGCGCCGCCTTCGATCGCAGGTCGAGGCTGTCGAAAGGCTCGTCGAGTATCAGCAGGTCGGGTTTGCGCAGCAGTGCCTGCGCCAGCAGGGCCTTTCGCGACTCGCCGCTGCTGAGCAGTCGATAACCGCGGTCGAGCACGTGATCGAGCTGCAGGAACTTCAGTTCTTCCGGCAGTTCCGCGCCGATGCCGAGCAGCTCGCGCACCGTCGTGCCGGGGTCGAGCATGTCCATGAAGTCGGTGTCGTCATCACGCAGTTCCTTTTCGTAGAAGGCCTGCTGCTGCTCGAACGACAACAGGACGACGTCGCGATAGCCGATGTCGATGACGCCGGTGCCCGCCGTGCTCCGGCCGGTCAGCAGGTCGGCCAGGTGGCGTTTGCCTGCGCCATTGCGGCCGAGCACGGCCCAGCATTCGCCGGGCTGTATGGCCCAGTGCGGAATGTGGAGATGCCCGGTTTCTATGTTCGTCAGCTGCATCTGCCGCTTCGCCGAAGCCGATCGGAAAATGACGTCGATCCAAATAAAAAAGGGTCCCCGCGCTAACGGGGACCCTTTTGAATGGCGCACTTGGCAGGATTCGAACCTGCGACCCTCTAGTTCGTAGCCAGATACTCTATCCAACTGAGCTACAAGTGCGTTTTCGTTGCGCTGAAAGCCTGCGGTATTCCTGCGGCTCTCACGCGTGTTCTTCGATTCGGTCGCAGGGAAGGTGGCTTCCGATGCGAGGCGCGCATTTTCTTGTATTCAGTGGGTGGGTGTCAACGAAAAAGGCCGCTCATGAGCTTCATCGGCACGCACCGAATTCAGCACTCCATGGCTGCGATTCTCGTTATGCCGCATTCACTTGCCAATCGTCCGCTGCGCAAAGGCCACGGCAGGTTCGGTGTATTTCGGTTCGTTGAACAGAGGACCGCCATGCGCGGCGCCATGCACCGGAATGAAGTCGACATCGAGTCCCTGTTCTTCGTAAACGCCGAGCATCTGCAGGCTCTGGTTGATCGGCATCTGCGGGTCGCGGTCACCGTGCAGCAGCAGCAACGGTGGGTCGCTGGCATCGACGTGGTACACGGGGCTTGCGAGTTGCGCGAGTTCCGGCACCTTGTCAGGTGTATGGCCAAGCAGCAATTTCAACGACGGTTCGCGCACGCTTACCCCAAAGGGTGTCGACAGCGACAGGATCGTCGTGAGGTCCGTTGCCGCGAAATAGCTGAGGATGGCCTGCACGTCGGACGAGGCTTCCGGATGCGTACCCACGTTGCCTTCGAGTTCGGCATGGCCATTCGTCACGCCGACCAGCACGGCCAGGTGTGCGCCCGACGACGACCCGGTGATCAGAATCTTCTCGGCGTCGTAGCCATACCCTGCAGCGTTCGCGCGCAGGAAGCGGATGCCAGCCTTGATGTCGTGCACGTTGGCCGGGAAGGGCGCGTCGGTACTCTGGCGAAAATCGAGGCTCGCCACCGCAAAGCCGGCATCGAGCAGGTGCTGCGGCACGCCATCGGCCTTCGTGCCCGCGCGCCACGCGCCGCCGTGTACGTACACGACGAGCGGCGCATTCGGGCGTGGCAGGTACAGGTCGAGCCCGAGTGGCTTGCCATCGACCTCCGCATAAACCACATCCTTGAACTCGCCGGTCTTTGCAGTGCCGTCCTGCGCCAGCGCGCCGAACGACACCACCAGCAACAACGTGGAAACTAGAGCCTTGCGCATGGAGCACTCCTGTAAAGGAAGGGAAGTTTTTATTGTTCTGCCGGTTCTGCGTAGCAGACCGGGATGACGACATTCCATGACACGACCGCGATGCCGTCAATCGCCATCGATCGGACGAACCCCGTGGCTTCGCGCCGCCACGCAACATGGAGGAATGAACGATGCAGAATTCACTGAAGGTTTGCTGTTTCGTGCTGGTACTGGCCTGCGCAGCGTGCGAATCCATCACGGTTCCGCCGCCGGTGGCGGGTGAACCCGAACGGATCGAATCGCGCATCGGCGGGCCGGACCGCGTGTTCGAACGGCCCGTGGCGGAGATGGTGCCCGTGCTGCAGGACGCGAGGCAGGCAGGGCCGACAGGGCGTGTCGGCTACGAACTCGTGTTCTGGGGATATGAGCTGGCCGGCGGTGACCGTGCGACGCTCGTAGCCTGTGCAATCCTGCCTGACGTCGATTGCGAGGCACGCCGCGCACGGGTCTGCGAGTCCGGCACGGCTGCGACGCTGTTCACGGGCGAGCAGGGCGGTGCCGTCCGTTTCCGCAATTGCCAGGCCGTCGGCATCGCGCAGCCGGGCGACCTGACGCCGAACTGCACGGAGACCGAGCAGACACAGCCGATCCAGATCCACCTGCTGCGCTGCAATTGACCTGTTGGCCGATTGACAAGCCAGGTCAAACAGGGAGAATTCGCGCCCACTGACTCGCCAGTCAGTGGGCGTGACGGCGCGCCCGCCAGGGCTCTGCCCATTAAGGGTCTTGATCCGCACGTCGCCATGCAATTCACAGCAGCAGCCCCCACGGTGGATACCCGACATGCGTGATTTGACCCAGGGTTCGATTACCCGAACCATCATTGCGATGGCTGCGCCGGTGGCCTTCGGCATGCTGTTCCAGACCTTGTACCTGCTCGTCGATCTGTACTTTGTCGCCGCGCTCGGCGACGCCGCGGTCGCGGCCGTTGGTGCTGCCGGTACGCTGATGTTCATGATCATGGCGATGACGCAGATACTGAGCGTCAGTTCCGTCGCGCTGATGTCGCAGGCGGTGGGCCGCAAGGACCAGCAGCATGCGAACCTGGTGTTCAACCAGTCGATGTTGCTGGCTGTCGTATTCGCGGGCATGACGCTCGTGCTCGGCCTGCTGTTCCGCGAACCGTACATGAGCGGCATCACGAGCGACGCGGAAGCACGCGCGCAGGGCGTGTCGTTCATGACGTGGTTCGTGCCAAGCCTCGCGCTGCAGTTTCCGATGATGGCGATGGCCTCGGCACTGCGTGCCACCGGCATCGTGAAGCCCGGCATGATGGTGCAGATGGTCACCGTGCTGCTGAATACGGTGCTTGCGCCCGTACTGATCGCGGGGTGGGGCACCGGCATTGCGCTCGGCGTTTATGGGGCCGGCCTCGCGAGCATGATCTCAGTCAGCGTCGGTGTCCTGATGCTGCTGGGCTATTTCGCCAAGCTCGAAAAATACGTGGCATTCCAGCGCGCGCAGTGGCGCCCCGATGTCGCCGTCTGGAAACGCATGTTCAACATCGGCCTGCCGGCCGGGGGCGAGATGCTGCTGATGTTCGTGTACTTCGCACTCGTTTACTGGCTGATCCAGGACTTTGGAGCGCCATCACAGGCCGGCTTCAGCATCGGAGGCCGCATCATGCAGTCGATCTTCATGCCGACGATGGCCATAGCCTTCGCGATCAGCCCGATCGTCGGGCAGAACTTCGGTGCCGGACAGCATGAACGCGTGCGGGAAGCCTGTAACAAGGGCATTTTGCTGAACGGCATCGTCATGGCGGTGGTCACCGTGCTCGTGCACATCGATCCGACGATGATGGTGCGCGCGTTCACCGACGAGCCTGAGGTGATCACGGTAGGGGCCGATTTCCTGAGGATAGTGTCGTGGAATTTCGTCATGCAGGGCATCGTGTTCTCGTGCTCGGGCGTGTTCCAGGGGCTCGGCAATACGCGACCGGCCCTGCTGAGCTCCGTGTTGCGCCTCGGGATCTTCATTCCGCTGGCCTACGTCATGGCGCTGCGCGATGACTTTGCCGTGTACCACATCTGGTATGCGTCCGTGATTGCCGTGTTTTGCCAGGGCGTCGTCAGCTACCTGCTCGTGCAGCGCGAGCTGAAGCTCAAGCTGCATCGCCCGGCCACGGCCCCGGCCACCGCGGCGGCATGAAGGCATCCATCGCGGCGGGCATGGACCCGCCGCGCGTGCAGGTGCGCAAGAACTGTCAGGCAAGGGCGCGAGGCGGCGTGCACACTGCAAGCGCCTGGGAGCCACGATGACGAAAGCGCACAGCACGCATTACGCCCGCTGCATCACGCGGGTGCTCGACTACATCGAGACGCATCTCGACGGGGATCTTTCCGTCGAGGCTCTCAGTGATGTCGCGCATTTCTCACCGTACCACTTCCACCGGCAATTCACCGCGTACACCGGCATAGGTGTCGGCCGCCTCGTGCAGATGCTGCGGCTGCGGCGCGCGTCGCTGCAGCTCGCGTTCAATCCCGGTGCGAGCGTCACCGATATCGCCTTCGACGCGGGATTCGCCAACGCGGAGTCATTCTCGCGCGCGTTCCGCAGGGAAACGGGACTCACGCCGAGTGCTTTCCGCAAACGTCCCGCATGGTCGGCGTGGCAGGTAAAGACCGTGCCGCACATCGTCCGGCAACCTCTTGAACAGGAGCATCGCAACATGAAGGTGGAAATCGTCGACTTTCCCGAAACACGCGTCGCTGCGCTCGAACACCGCGGCCCGGAGCACCTCACGTACGAGACGACTAAACAGTTCATCGCATGGCGCCAGGCCAACGGGTATCCACCCGGCCGCGGCAAAACCTACGGTGTGCATTACACCGATCCGGCGACGACCTTGCCCGAGGACTACCGGCTCGACCTGTGCCTGTCGGTGGATGAGCCTGTCGCGCCGAACCCGCAGGGTGTCGTGGCGAAAACCATTCCCGGTGGCCGCTGCGCCTGCGTGCGCCACGTCGGCTCGCGCCACCATGTGCATCCGGCTGCATGGCTATACCGCGAATGGCTGCCGCAGAGCGGCGAAGTGTTGCGCGACTTCCCGATCTTCTTCCACTACGTGAACGTCGGCCCTGGCGTTAAGGAGCACGAGATGGTGACGGACGTATACCTGCCATTGAAGTGAGTCCGCCGCGAATGATCGCTGTCAGGCGCGTCGCACGGCGTACACGGCAGTAGTCCAGCTGCGACCCTTGAACGTGCGTGCGCCCGGATGCTCGTCCACGAAGCGCAGCCCCAGCGCGCGGCACAGCCTCACGGCGGCAAGGTTTTCGGAAATGGTCTCGGCGTAGATTTCATCGAGAGGCAGTGTCTCGAATGCGAAGCGAATCAGCGCGTCGCCCGCTTCACGCGCGAAGCCAGTGCCATGCCACGCACGGCCGATCTCGATGCCGAACGAAGCCGTACGTTCGCGTTCAAGCTCCCTGCGCACGCCGCATGAGCCGATCAGGGTGCCGTCCTTCAGCGTGATCGCAAGCTGGTATTTCGTGCGGGGACGAGTGCCGCTCTGGTCGATGAACAGCTGCAGAAGCTCCGCGGCCTTGCGATCAGTCGACTCGTCCTCGCTCGCAAAGCGCTGGAATTTCGCATCCATGCGCAGCGCGCGATAGGCAGGCAGGTCCTGCGCGGTGAAGTCGCGCAGGACCAGGTTCGATGTAACGAGCGGCAGCCTGTTCAACGCTGTGTCATTCGACGACGGTCGCGCGCGTGATCATCGTCGGTTTTTCGTCGAGCGACTCGAGATACTCGCCGCCGTTGTTCCACAGCTGGCCCTGGTCGAGGCCCATGCCGGGCTCGCCGACCTCCGCGAACATGTCGACGATGTCCATGCCGCTGACGACCTTGCCGAACACCGTGAAGTTGTACTGCGGCGACGCAAGGCGGTTGTTCTCGACGTAGTTGATGAAGACCTGCGTCGAGTTCGTATCGATGCCTGCCTTCGCAAACGCCAGCGTGCCGCGCTCGAGCGCGAACATGGACGGGTCGTCGTCGAAGTGGTTCGTTTCCCAGCTCGCATACTGGTCGCGCCAGTTGATGCCGAACTGCGCGACGAAGCCGGGCACGACGCGCGATACCGGCGTGTCGTCGTAGAAACCGGTGCGAACGAGTTCGACGAATCGCTGCACGGCGTTCGGCGCAGCCTGCGGGTACACCTCGATGACGAGGTCACCGGCGGTGGTCGCGAAGTTGATCGTGGTTTTCTCGGTGAGCACCGGTACGTCGTTCTCGAGGCCCGGCAGCGGGGCCAGCTGTTCGATGCCGGCCGCGGCAGCTTCCGCTTCGGCAGGAGTTTGGGCAACGACGGGTTCATCGGCAACCGGCAGCGTGGTCACGGTGGAGCTGCTGGCGCTTTGCTCGGCAGGCGGCGGTGTTTCCTGCTGACAGGCAGCGAGCGACAAACCCAGCGCGAGCACAGCAGCATGGCGTATCGAGTGGTGAAAAACAGGGGACATGTAACTCTCCGGATGACATCGATTACGGACGCGGACAGTACCCCGGAAGCAGCGGCATGCCAAGCTTGCCGGGTTGCCTGTTTAGTTAGCATCCTTATAATACGCTCGCATTCTACTGGAGCTCTTCATGTCCGACACGCCCTCCGAAGGCATTGGCTTCGTCGTCCACGACGTCGCGCGCATGATGCGCTGGGAATTCGATCGCCGCGCGTCCGACCTGAAGCTGACGCGCTCGCAGTGGTCCGTGCTCGCGCACCTGCTGCGCAGCGATGGCATCCAGCAGAAGGACCTGGCCGAGCAGATGGACATCACCGCAATCACGCTGACGGGCCTGCTCGACCGAATGGAACGCGACGGCTGGGTCGAGCGCCGCGCGGATCCGGTCGACCGGCGCGCGAAGCGCGTTTACCTGACGGAAAAAGTAGCGCCAGTGACGAAGGAATTGCGCGCGCTCGCGCGCGAAGTGCGCAAGACCGCGCTGCAGGGCCTTAGCGACAGCGAGCAGCAGGTGCTGATGAACCTGTTGCAGCGTGTGCGCGCCAATCTGAGCATTCGAGGTTGATTCGATGATCAAACGTATCCTGCGGGTTGCCGTGCTGTGGATCGGGCCGGTCGCGGTGGCAGTCGGCGGTGGTTTGCTGTGGCTGAACGGGGGGCGCTTCGTGTCCACCGACAATGCGTACCTGAAGACGGAAATGGTGAACGTCAGCACCGAGCTCTCGGGCCGCGTCGTGGACGTGCTCGGCGAGGACAATGCGCGCGTCGAGGCCGGCCAGTTGTTGCTGCGGCTTGACGACGAGATCTACCGCATCCGGTTCGCGGAAGCCGAGGCCAATATCCAGAAAGTGCGAAGCGACATCGCGAGCCTGCGCGCTGATTACAAGAACAAGCAGGCCGACGTCGCGAAGGCCGAAGCCGACGCGGTGCACTTCGATGCCGAGTTTGCGCGGCTGCGGCGGTTGAAGGACAGCGGGTCGGTGTCCGCGATCGACGTCGATGCCGCCGAATTCGCGGCCGTGCAGGCGCGCAAGGAACTGGCGATCAGGCAGCAGGCCCTCGAAGTCGTCGAAGCACGCCTTATCGACCCCGCCCAGCCGCCGGAAGTGCATCCCGATTACCTGCTCGCGCTCGCGCAGCGTGACAAGGCCGCACTGGACCTGGCGCATGTCGAACTGCGTGCTCCCGTCAGCGGCGTGCTCGCGAACTTCGACGTGAAGGTCGGCGAGGTCGTCAATGCAAGCGTGCCGCTCTTCAGCATCGTCGACGACAGCCGCGTGTGGGTCGAAGCCAATTTCAAGGAAACAGACCTGACGTGGATGCGCGAAGGCCAGGGTGCGACGATCGCTGTCGATACGTTTCCCGACCTCGAATGGCACGGCAAGGTATCGGCGATCATGCCGGGCACCGGTTCGGAATTTGCGCTGTTGCCTGCGCAGAACAGTTCAGGCAACTGGGTGAAGGTCGTGCAGCGCGTGGCCGTGACCCTCGACATGGATCCGTTGCAGAACGCGCCGCCGTTGCGCGCGGGTCTCAGCGCACACGTGACCGTCGATACGCAGCACGAGCGCAAGGCTCCGTGGCAGCGTTGAGAGCGGCCTGACGCACGCGCGATGAGAAGCCCAGGCGATGACTGAAGCCACCCGCATCGAACCCGCGACGAAGAAAATCGTCACGGCTGCCGTGATGCTAGCGACGATCATCCAGGTGCTGGATACGACGATCGCGAACGTCGCACTGCCGCACATGCAGGGCAGCCTGATGGCAACGCAGGACCAGGTGGCCTGGGTACTGACCTCGTACATCGTCGCGTCAGCGTTGATGACGCTGCCGACCGGCTGGATGGCCGGCCGCTACGGCCGCAAGAACGTGCTGCTGATCAGCGTTGCCGGTTTTACGCTGGCATCGGTGCTCTGCGGGCTCGCGACCTCTCTCGACCAGATGGTGCTGTTCCGCGTGCTGCAGGGGGTGTTCGGCGCCGCGCTAGTGCCTCTTTCACAGGCAACGCTGCTCGACATCAACGAACCGAAACACCACGGCAAGGCAATGGCCGTGTGGGGCATGGGCGTGATGCTCGGGCCGATCATCGGCCCTTCGCTCGGCGGCTACCTGACAGAGTATTACTCGTGGCGCTGGGTATTCTTCATCAACCTGCCGCTCGGCATTGCGTCGTTCGTCGGCCTGCTGGTCTTCCTGCCGGATTCCAAACGCATCGAGCGGCCCTTCGACAAGCTCGGCTTCGTAACGCTCAGCATCGTCATCGCGTGCATCCAGCTGATCCTCGACCGCGGCGAACAAAAGGACTGGTTCGAGGCACTCGAAATCCAGGTTTACATCGGGCTGATCCTTGCGGCCGGCTGGGTATACGTCGTGCATTCGTTGCGCACGCCGCATCCGTTCCTGTCGCCGCCGATGCTGCGCGACCGCAACCTGCAGCTCGGCCTGTTCTTCATGTTCGCCGTCGGCCTGATCCTGCTCGCGACGATGGCGCTGCTGCCGCCGTTCATGCAGAACCTGATGGGTTACACCGTGCAGGACGTCGGCCTCACGCTCGCGCCGCGCGGCTTCGGCACGTTGCTGGCGATGATGTGCGTAGGCCGCATCGGGAACCGCATCGATCCGCGCTGGCTGATCCTTTTCGGCCTCGTACTGACGGCGTACGCGCTGCACCTGATGACGTCTTTCACGACCTTCGTGCCACGGCAGGACATCGTCGTCAGCGGCCTCATCCAGGGTTTCGGCCTGGGCTTCGTGTTCATCCCATTGAGCACGGTGTCGTACGTGACGCTCGACGCACGTTATCGCGCGGAGGCAGCGAGCCTCTTCAGCCTGATTCGCAACATGGGCAGCAGCATCGGCGTGTCGATTTTCTTCGTGCTGTTTTCGCGCAACGCGCGCGTGCAGCACGCCTACCTGACGGAACACATCACGCCCTATTCCACGTGGCTGAATCCCGATCTGCTGCCCGATGCGCTGCTCCCCGGCAGCAGTGCCGCGCTTGCGATGCTCGACGGCGAGCTGACGAGGCAGGGGGCGACGATCGCCTATGTCAGCGACTTCCACGTGATGATGTGGGTGGTGCTGGCGCTGATCCCCTTCGTCTTCATCCTCGATGCACCGGCACCGCCGGCTGCTCCCCCTGCACCGGCGCGCGCCTGATCCTTCAGTCTTCGGTAGGTGAACCGCGCAACTGGAAGTGGTACACGATCGACGTCGCGCCCTTGCCATGCTCCATGTGGAATGGCGCGCGGCTGCTGTACGTGGCCCACAGGCCGCGGCCTTTCCAGCCGGCATCGGGATCGTCGATGCGGCCGTCGAGCCACTTCGTGTAGAAGCCGAGCGGGTAGGGCACCGTCAGCCGCACGAACTCGCCGTCGTTCAAGGCGAGGAGCGCGCCGCTCTGGTTGCCGGTGTTGATCGGCGTGTTGGCGCCGAGCCCGAGTGTGTCGAACTGGTCGACCCACGTGAAATAGCTGCCTTCGGACGAGCCGGAGCGCTCGACGCCCGAGAACTGCGGCAGCGGCTCGGTATAAAAGGTCCAGCCTTCGGGACAGTGCTGGCCGGTGGCCTCAGGGCCGTTCAGCGCGCCCGTGCACTTGCGGCGATCGAAACTCGCCATGTGGCCGCTCGCCATCGCGAGCCATGCGACGCCATCGCGATCGATGTCCATGCCGCGCGGCGAAAAGCCTTCGAGCGGATTGCCGGTTTCATCGACTGGTGGTTCGTAGTACTCGGTAATCGCCGTGCGCGCCGGATCGTCGCCAGGCACGAGTCGCGCGACGCCGCCCGGGAAACCCAGGATCGAGCCCCACACGCTGCCATCCGGCGCCGGGTTCACTGCGTAAAAGCCGAAGCCGGGCAGGATCTGCGTGTCCTTTGCAGGATCCGTTGCATCGTCGGGACCGACGTAGTCGTCGCGAACGCCGTTGCCGTTCGTGTCGAGGATGAAGGGCGTCCAGCCCTGCGAGGCCTGGTAGTCACCGGTTTCGAGATATTGCTTCGTGTTCAGCCAGCCGATCACCTGGCCGCCGCCGCTCGTCCACAGCGTGTCGTTGGCGTCTTCGGCGAACATCAGGTGGTGCGTGCCGAAGCAGGTGTCGATGTGTTTGTACTCGCCAGTGTCCGGCAGGTAGACACCGAGCTGGCGGCCACTGGCGTCGAGCGGGTAGGCCTGTGCCGACGGATGAGTCGAGCCTGCGCGGCACCAGCTTGGATTGTCGCGGCCGCGCACGCGCGCGGTGATCCATACGCGGCCTTCGGCATCCAGCATCGGGTTGTGCACGTTCGCGCGCGAGTCCCAGATGTTGTCCGTGCCGTAATAAGGCGACTCGGCGACCTGCGGGCCCGGCACCGGTTCGGCGTCGGGATCCATCATCGTCAGCGGCACGCGGTCGATCGTGTGGCGCTGCGGATCGAGCACCGGCAGGTAGTCGTGGCTTTCCTCGAGAGCGCCGTATAGTTTGCCGTAGGCATTGACCGTCGGATTGCGGCGATCGGTTGACACGAGGTCGTGCAGATAAGCGGTGGGATCGGCCCAGTCCCATTGCGTGATCACGACGTTGCGCTCCACCCCCTGCGGGCGCGGCGGCGTTTCCTTCGGCAGTTCGCCGGCGGCGATGCGGTCGGTCCACTCGCCGAACATTTTCGTCGTGCCTTCGAGGCCCATGCCGGTGAGCGTGCGCGTCATGAAGCCGCCTGCCTGGCCCGACTGGATGCGCCGCGCCCAGGCCGCCGCGCTCGAATCGAAGCCGTTGAAGAGCGCCGGTATCTCGCGTGTTGCCTTGTTGCCGAGCTGGTGGCATACGACGCAGCCACCCGACGTGATCTGTCGGATGTAGTCAGCCTGGTGCTTCACGTTCGGGTTGATGCCGTTACCTGCGGGTCCGGTGCCCGGGAACTCACTTGCGGGCGGCACCTGCAGCATCGAGAACCAGTAACCGGCCGGGTAGTATTCGGCGGCGGCGGCGGCATCGGGCGCTACGGAGGCCGCGAGCTCCAGCGTTACGCCTGGACGCGCCGCGACTTTCGGTGAATCGACGAGTCCATAGCCGCGCACCCACACGTCATAGTTCGCCGACGGAAGATCGGGGATCAGGTAGTTGCCGGCATCGTCCGTGACGACGATCTTGGCGAAGCGCGTACCGAGGTCGCGCGTTTCGGCAATGACCCACACACCGGCTTCGGGACCGTTCGGCCCTGTGACCTTGCCGCCGATGTCGTCGTTCGCGACTTCTGCGACCTCGGGAGAATTTGCTTCGGGCGCAACGCTCGACGTTGCGGCCGGTTCGTCCCGGCCCGTGCAGGCGGCAAGCGCGAGGCTGGCGATCACGAGGCTCAGTTTGCGGTACGGGCGGTTCGGTCTCATGGCGTTTCCCCTCGCTGGTTATCGATTCCGGAATTGCGCTTCCGCGGTCATTCCCTGAATTCGTAGATCGTGAACGTCGTGTTGTCGTCGCCAGCGAAGTCGAGCACGCAGGTACCGAGCGCGGGCGGCAAGGTCCAGTCGACTCCATCCTGGTACTCGAGCTCGAGGTTGCGGTGCTCGCAGCGTGCAGTGATCGTCTTCAGCTCGCCCATCACGTCCGTAACGGTGAAGATGCGATGCACGGGCCGGTAAGTGACGAATTTCTCGCCATCGAGAATCTTCGCGAGCGCCGGCAGCGGGTCTGTCGACTCCACTTTCGCGCGCGCGTTGCTGACGAGTTCGTGCAGTTTGTCGCCGGCTGGAATGTCGTACAGCGCGTCGAGCAGTTCCCACGAGCGCAGCACTTCGCCTTCCTGGTGTATGCCGGAGGACAACACGAGCTGTTGCCGCAGCGCGCCTTCGAGCAGGTCGGGCGTCAGCATGTATTCGATCTCGCCGGCTTCATTGATACTGCTCATCGTCGTCTTCTGCACGGCGGCGAGCGCGGCAAATGGATCGCCTTTCTGCAGGTGCAGGCGCGACAGCGTGTACTGCGCCACCGCATAGTCCAGCACGGTGTGGATGTGCTCGCGGAACGTGCCGTCGATGCGGCGAATCGCCGCGTCGATTTCGCCCGCCTGCACCTGCTCGTCGAGCTTCTTGTACTCCTCCTGGAAATCCGGCGAGCTGGCGAGCGTCGGCGAAATCTTCGGGCGGAAAATGTATTCCTGGTTAAGGAAGTCGGCAGGTACGCCGTCCACGGTGCCAGGCGTATAGGTCCACTTCGCGACGGCCTCGCTGATCGGCCGTTCCCAGAAGGGATTCGTGAAACCGCCGACGACTTCGATGTCATCCGTCGTACCATCGGCTTTCACGGTGAATCGCGTTATGACGAAACCTTCGTTACCGATGCCGGGGAAAAAGCGGCCCTCCTGCGTCACGGGTACCGGTTGCACCACGATCGGCGCATCGGCCGCCTGAACGGTCGGGGCATGCAGGTACGCGGTGGAGGTGAGGGCGAAGGCGACGAGCGAACGGAAGGACAACTTGCTGGCGGACGGAGCATGCATGGCCGGAACCTCGGGCTTGTTATTGTTATGCGGCCGCATGCTAAGGCGAAACCTCAATGCGGTCCAGATTGTGCGAAGGCAAAACGCGTGCGTTGCGCTCACTAGCCCGCGGTGGGAGAATCCTGATTCGTAAAAGCCCGGTAAATTCAGAGGAACCGATGAACGTTCTGCCACGCAAACTTCTCGCTGCCACGATTGCAGCCGCCTGCATCCAGCCCGTGTACGCGCATCACAGCGCCGCCGCCTTCAATACCGATAACGAAGTGACGGTAACCGGTGTCGTCACGCAGTACAGCTTCCGCAATCCGCACGTTTACCTGACGATGGAAGTCACGAAGGACGACGGCAGCAAGGTCGAGACGGAAGTCGAAGCTGGCGCCGCATCGGTGATCGGGCCTCTCGGCTTCACGCGCGACTCGGTGAAGGTGGGCGACGTCGTCACGGTGCACGGCAACCCGGGCCGCCGCGATCCGGATGCCGTGATGCTCGGTCGCGAACTCTACAAGGAGGACGGTTCATACTACCCGTTGAACATTTCGTCGCGCGCCACGAGCCAGCAGAGCGATGCCGTCGCCACGAGCCTCGAAGGCACGTGGTTTGCGCCGCGCACCTCGTTCTTCGGTTTCCTCGGCAGCCAGAACGGCTGGCAGATCACCGAAGCAGGCCGCGCCGCGGTTGCAGCGGCCACGTCGGTGACGCCACAGAAGGACTGCATTCCGATCGGCGAGCCCGCCGTGATGTTCTATCCGGTGGCGACGGTGATCGACGTGCAGGACGATCGCGTCGAGATCTTCGTCGACTGGCTCGATTCCAAACGCACCGTGTGGCTCGATGGCCGCGAGCATCCGCCTGCTTCCGAAACCTTCCAGCACGGCCACTCCGTAGGACGCTTCGAGGGCAGCGCACTCGTGTTCGAGTCGACGAACTTTACGCCGAACGCAATTGGTTTCTCGATGAGCCTGCCGAGCGGCAGCGGCAAACGCCTGACCGAGCGCCTCGAGCTCAGTGCCGATGGCAAGCAGCTGATCTACTCCGGCACGATGGAAGATCCTGAATACCTGACGGCACCTTACAGTTTCAGCGGTACGCTCGAATACCGTCCGGAAATGGAACTGTCGAACGAAGTGTGCGACCTCGAAGCCGCACAGCGCTTCCTCGACGACTGAGCGCGCGAGATCACCACCAACAACCATCATCGATTCCCGCTTCATGCGGGAATCGTGTTTCAGGGGAGAGCGAAATGCGTACGTTGATGTTAGGCCTGTTGTTGTTCATTGCCACAGCGCTGCATGCGCAGCCGCAGTCCCAAACCCAGCAGCCGGCGGCGCCGGTGCTCGATCCGAATGCGCCGATGTATCGCCACACGGGCGAGCAGTACCGCGTGTACGAGTTCCCGGGAACCGGGGAACCGATTCCATACCGGCTGTTCGTGCCGGAAAACTGGACGCCCGAACAGCGCCTGCCCGTGTTGATCACGCTGCGCGCTGGCACGAGCATCAACAACAACCATCGCGGCGACAACGACCTCGTTGCCCAGGCACGTGAGCGCGGCTACATCGTGATATCGCCGCTCGGCTATCGCGGACTTGCGCAGCCGTATTACGGCAGCCCGTATCCGGTCGATCGTCCGGCGGGCCCGTCGGAACCCGCAGCTGGCTGGAGCGCGGAAGAAGATGCGCGCGCGGAACAGGACGTGATGAATGTGCTTGGCCTCGTCGCCGCCGAATACAACGCGGATACCTCGCGCGTGTTCGTGCACGGCCAGAATCCCTCGGGCTCCGCCGCGTTCCACCTTGCTGCGAAATACCCCGATACATTCGCGGCCATCGTCGTCAGTGCCGGGCCGATCGTGACGACCGACTATCCGTTCGGGAACCTGAAGGACAAGGTCGCCGTGATGATGCTGCACGGCAGCGCAGACACGCAGAATACGGCTGCGGCGTCGGAGCGCGTCACGCGCGAGCTGAAGGAGCATGGCATCGAGGCGGAGTTTCACCTCGTGCCGGGCGGCGAGCATCTGACTGCGTACCTGACTTATGCATCCGAAATATTCGATTTTCTCGATGGTCATTGACCCGTATCCGCCACACCCAGCCTTTGTATTTGGCTACGGCATGGCGAGTCTTCACTCGACGAACCGGATTGTCCCCGTTAGCCAGCGCAAATGAAAAAGCCCGGTAGTGACCGGGCTTTTTCGTATCACGACAAGGACTATTCCACTTCCGTGTCGTACGTGTGCCAGTTCGAGTAATCCGGTGGCTTGATGCGGCCTTCGAACAGGCTCTTGTTGTTTTCCTCGCAGGAATATTCGATCAGCTCGAAGTCCGTCTGCAGCGTGAACACGCGCTTGTTGCTCCAGGGTTCAGAGTAGTAGATCGGATCGTTGACGGTGACTTCGTAATCCATCGTGTTCAGGTCGCGGCGCGTGAAGCGTTCCGTGACGACCATCTGGTCGCTGTGCGGATGGCCGACGGTGTCGAGGCGCGTCTTGCCGTTGAACTCGTCAGTGGTCAGCACGAGCGTGTCGCCGTCCCACGTCGCCACCGTGTGGCCGAACCAGGTTGGTACGCCCGTCGAGTGGTCCTGTCCATCCAGGTTGATGACCTTGAACCAGGTGTTCTGTTCGTACAGCAGCGCAAAGTGCGTGTCCGTCTGCACGAACTGGATCGGGTCGGGCGAGTTCATCGCGCGCAGCAGGCCGAAGGGCAGGCACGAACCGGTGTAGTCGCCCGTCGAGGGGTTGTAGTTTTCAAAATTGCGGCGGCCGGCATCGGTGAACGGCAGTTCGCCGGGGCCAGTCTGGTTGCGGCCGTTGCCGGCGGCGCCCATGTCGGGAACGTATGGGCGCGCCCAGATGCCATTGAGGTCGGGTTTGCCGTTCGGCAGGCGCGGGACGTCCTGTGCGAAGCCTTGTGTTGCGAGTCCGGCCAGCAGCAGGCAGGTGGCAATGCGGGTGAGTTTCATCGAGTTCTCCAGTTGGCCTATTGCTGTTTGCGGTCACCGCTGAAGATCGGCGTGCCGTCTTCGAGCGTGATGGCGCCGACGTAGCAGGTGTGCGGATCGTTGCGCGCGGGATTCGCGCGTGCCGACATGATCACGGTACCGACCGGCAGGTCTTCTTTCTTCCATCCCATGCGGATCAGGCGGTTCGGGTTGATGCCCGTCGTGCACTGCCATTGTTCGACGGTGCCGCTCGCATTCGTCACGTCGAGGTAGTACCAGAGGTGCGGGTTCGCCCAGTCGAGCTTCGTCAGCGTGCCTTTGATTTCGAACGTGGTCTCGGTGTCGAACTCACCGGTGATCGAGTGATGCGCCTGTACGGGCAAGCCACTGAGCAGCAGTGCGGCGACTGCTACGCGGGCCGTTCCACGCAGGCTTTTATTCTTCTGCATTGGTGTTCCCCTCTTGTGAATCACAGCTGTGAAACGAGCCGTATTATGCGTGAACGTTCCTGCATTGCGAATACATTGTTCTGCTGCAAATTCACGCGTTTGGCGAACCGCCCAGTCCTGCGATTTCATTTGTAGCGCCGTAGTGCGCGGCATATTATCGGCCGCGTTCAGCGCCGCGCCTTTCGCCAGTCACTCCCGGGGATCACGATGACAAACCTGTTACGGAATTTTTTTTCGTCTGCATTGAAGAAGGCCACGTTGCTGACGCTCGTGGCGGGCTCGACTCTTGCGCTGGGTGCCGCACCCGATGGTGCCGCGCCGCGTGGGCCGGTGCCCCGGCCCGGACTCTTTTTCGAGGAAACCTGGCAGCAGGTTCCGGCAGGCGGCGAGAATCCGATTTCGCAGGCGCACGTCGCGAACCCTGCGCTCGAACTGAAACTCTACGGGCCGAAGCATGAAGAGTTGCAGGTCACCGGCATCGCGGTCGGCGAGCCAGGCTACGATGCCAATCCGATTCATACGTGGTCGGGCCTGTGCGGCGCGGGTTGCACGATTGCCTTCCGGCATCGCGATGCATACGCAGACCTGACGGGCTCGGCGCGCATCATGGTGCAGAGCAAGACCTCGGGGTTTCACAAGATTCATCCGTTCATCAAGCTAGCCGACGGCAAGACATACATCGGCGACTACAACTTCGGCCAGACGCGCGACTTCCTGTTCACCGAGTTCCGCATCGACGAAGTGAAGTGGATCGAATTCAATACCGAGCTCGGCGTCACGCGCGGCAATCTCGTGCCGGGTATCGACCTGACCAAGGTCGATGAGATCGGCTTCACGGACCTTCAACCGGGCGCCGACCATGGGCCTGGTGGCTGGTCGGACGTTGCGGTCGTGCGCGTGTACGCGAATGCGGTGCCACGTTGAGCTGTCGAAACAGAGTGAGAGAAGTGAGTAAACGAATGATGCAATTCCCGAAACTGCCGAAGTCTTTCAAGCTGGTGCTAATGCTGGCTGCAAGTTCCGTTGCGTTTGCGCAGACGGACGATCAGGGGAACGGCGAAGAGCTGTTCAACGCGCGCTGCGCGGCCTGCCACCTGAATCCCGATCCGGTCGCGAATGCGCATGCGCCGAGCAAGGAGGACATCGCGCGGTTCACGCCGAACTCGGTGTACTCCGCACTCAGCGAAGGACTCATGCGCCTTCAGGCAACCGGTCTTAGCGACGGCGACATGCGTGCGCTCGCGCTTTACCTGACGGGCAAGGAAGTCAGCGACATCCAGCTCGAGGTCACGGCCAACCTGTGTGAAAGCAATCCGCCGCTGCTCGATCCCGCGGCCGCGCCGTCGTGGAACGGCTGGGGCCCCGATACGCGCAACACGCGCTTCGCCGACAACGGCGGACTCACCGCAGCCGACCTGCCGAAGCTTCGCCTGAAATGGGCCTACGGCCTGCCGGGCGAAAGCCAGCCGCGTGCGCAGCCTGCCGTCGTCGGTGGCCGCATCTATGTCGGCAATCGCGCAGGCGCGCTGTATTCACTCGATGCCGACACCGGTTGTACCTACTGGAGCTACCTGCCGCGATCCGGCATTCGCAGCGCGCTGACGGTCGGCCCGATCACGCTCGCCGACGGCACTGAAACGCAGGCCGTGTATTTCGTCGACATCCTTGCGAACGCATACGCGGTGAATGCGCACACCGGAGAACCGATATGGGTGCGGCAGGTCGACGACCATCCGGCCGTACGCGGCACGGGCGCCGTGACATTGCACGACGGCAGGCTATATGTGCCGATGACCGGCGTGACGGAAGAGAACACCGCGTCGAATCCCGATTATGCCTGCTGCACGTTCCGCGGCAGCCTGAGTTCCTTCGATGCGAATACCGGCGAGCTTGTCTGGAAGTTCTACACCGTGCCGGAGCCGCAACTGCGCGGCAAGAGCGCGAACGGTGTCGACCTGTACGGACCAGCCGGCGTCGGCATCTGGAGCGCGCCGACGATCGATGCGCGCCGCAACCTCGTGTACGTCGCCACCGGTAACGCTTACGCCGAACCGGCTCCGCCGACGGCAAATGCGATCGTCGCGATCGACATCACGAGCGGTGAGATGCAGTGGGCGAAGCAGCTGACCCCTGACGATGCGTGGATCGGCGGCTGTCCGCCGGACACGGACAACCCGAATTGCCCCGAAAACATCGGCCCGGACTTCGACTTCTCGGCGCCGCCGGTGCTGACGACGACACCATCCGGCAAGGAAGTGCTGGTCGTGCCGCAGAAGTCCGGCCTCGCGTACGCGCTCGATCCGGCAAACCTCGGCGAGGTGCTGTGGCAGTATCGCGCGGGTCCTGGCAGTGCGATCGGTGGCGTGTGGGGAGCTGCGGTCGCCGAGGGCGTTGCATACGTCGCCGTCGGCGGTTACCAGTTTGACGAGCGGGGCGGGGTGCACGGCATTGACGTCGAAACCGGCGAGCGCCTGTGGTTCACGCCGCCGCAGGAACTACTGTGTGAAGCGGGGCCCGGTTGCAGCGCGAGCCAGTCGGCCGCCGTGACGGCGATTCCCGGCGCCGTGTTGTCCGGCTCCGCCGACGGCGGCATGCGTGCATACGCCGCGCGCAGCGGTGAGATCCTGTGGACTTTTGATGCAAACCGGAGCTTCGAGACCATCAACGGCGTCGAAGCGAACGGTGCATCGTTCGACGGTAACGGCCCGGTCGTCGCGGGCGGCGTGCTGTACTTCCTGTCGGGCAGCGGCGGTTTCGTCGGCCGGCCGGGGAACGTACTACTGGCATTCGACGTCGAGGAATGACGCTTAGGACGGACAAACAAAAAGGGGCCAGTGGCCCCTTTTTTTGTTTATGCGAAAAACCTACTTCGCGTCTCGCAGCCTGTCGATTTCACTCGCGAGGCTTACCTTTGCATGGCTGTCGGTCACGATCTTTTCGAGCACTTCGACTCGCTCGCGCAGGTTACGGATCTGCGCATCGCGCTGCCGGCCGCGACGAATGATGTGCCGCTGCCGCCAGCGGGATTGAACTAATTCCGCCGGCACCGGTCTGTTGCTGTGCCTCTGGCAGCCGTCATTTTCACGCGAAGGATCTTCATGAAGAAGGCACTCACGGCGCTGCTGTTCCCGATACTGCTGCCGATCACCGGCGGCCTGCTAGCCGCCGCCGACCCGCCGGAAATCGTCGTCGGGCGCCATCCTGGTCCGCCGCCATGGCGCGTCAGCAGCGGCGACAACGTGCTGTGGATCTTTCCAGATCTCGCACCTGCTGCTCGAAGAACATGGGTATGACATTCTCGAACCCTGACGACGAGCGCGATGCTTCATCGCTGCCGCGGCGTTTCGTCGCGGGCCCGGTCGTCATCAGTCTCGCATTGCATGGCGCGGTGTTGCTGGGCCTGACGCGCATGGCGATGCGTGAAGCGGATGGAAGCGATTCCGTGCGACCGAGCATTAGCGTGGCTCTTGTGACGCCTGCGCGGCAACGCGCCCCGGTGCCAGCGCCGGCGCCTGCGCCACAGGAGCTGCAGGAGCCAGATCCCTCGCGGCTCGACGTACCGCCCGAACCGGAAGATTCCGAAGCGGACGTGAGAATAGCGGAACCCGAGCGCGCGGCGGCTCCCGCACTCCCGCCTGACAGCGACGAGGAAACTGCTCCGGCGGATCCGCGGTCGTCGGGGCGCCAGGCCGTTGACGAAGCTGACAACCAGCCATGGACACCGGCACGAATCCGCGCCGCACTCGATTCGAGCCGCCGCGACCAACAGAGCGAGACGACCGTGGGGTGGCTCACTGACTGCATCGTCGAGCAGAAGCGGCTCGGCACTCGGGACTGTAAGCAGCAACAGCAGGCCCTCGACTATGCGAGCGACAGTAAGCGCGCGGGACGCGCCGCCGCAGAAGCTGCCTTTGTGGTCGTCACGGGCCCCGAGAGGCGTGCGCGCCTCTCCGAAGAGTTCCGGCGTGAAAATTTGAGACTCGCGGAGCTGATGGACGACGGCGGCGTAGTCGGCGGACTCGCCACGCAGCGTTACTACATCAATCTTGAATACTTCCGTTACCTCAATGGCAACGGCCAGGACCCCATGTTCAGTGCCATGCAGAATTTCAGCGCGGACGTGCTCGGCGGTTCGGCGCTGTCGCTGCCTGGCAACGTGCCTTTCACGTGCAGCAGGTGGCGCACCGGCTATGCGATTGGCGAAAAGCGCAAGGCCACCGGTGTGCCTATGCCGTGCATCTACGAGTGGACCGGCTTCAGGATCGAGCGTCCCGAAACGGACGAGGCCGATGCATTTCGAGTCGTACCGGTCGTTCCGCGTAACAATGCGGCAGGGAACGCGATTCAGGTAAAACCCTGAAAACAGCATTTGTATCCGGCGCGTTCTTCCACCATCATAGGACCGCTCCGAAGAAACGCAGGTAACGACGACATGCAAGGTATTGATTCCGGGTCGGTATCACCCCCGGAAAAAGCGGCCGGCGCGGCACGACCGGGCAGCCCGGCGAGCGGCGCGAAGGCTCCCTCGCTGCGTCTTTACAACCTGCTTGCGAAGTTGCCCGGCCCCCGGAATTTCGCTGTCCGTATCTTCATGTTCTCGTTCGTCGGCACGCAGCTGCCGCTCTTCGCGCTGCTGCTGTACATCCTGGTGAACGTCGAGCTCACCGCCGAAGTCCTCACCACCTTCAGCATCGTCCTGGTTGCTGCCTTGCTCGGTTCCGTATCGACCGTCATTGCGCTGCTCGCGTACTCGGAACCGGTGGGCGTGCTCAGCCGCGCGATGCAGAACTATTCCACCGACGACTACGAACCGAACCTGCCGGAAAACTACAACGACGAAATCGGCGAGCTGATGGCGAACACGCAGGGTGCGCTCAAGAAGCTGCACAGCATGATCCACAGCATGCACGAGCTCAGCATCCGCGACGAACTCACGGGGCTGTACAACCGCCGTTTCTTCGTCGAGCAGGCCGAACAGCTGTTGTCGCGCGCGCATCGCTACGGCGAACCGCTGACGCTGATCTTCATCGACATGGACAACTTCAAACAGGTCAACGACCGCTTCTCGCATGCCGTCGGCGACCAGACCCTGCGCAAGGTCGCGGAGCTGATGAGCGATACCGCGCGTGGCTCCGACCTCACGGCGCGCATCGGCGGCGACGAATTCGTCATCGTGTTTCCGAATACGCCGATCGGCCGTGCGAAGCATCTGTGCGAACGCCTTCGCCTGACGCTCGAGAACTACGACTGGGCGCCGCTGCTCGGCGGCCGCATGGTGCCGACGATGAGCATCGGTGTAGCCGAAGCCCAGAAGGACGACACCGTCGAGATGCTGATCGATCGTGCCGATGCCAACCTGCACAAGGCGAAACTGGACGGGCGCAACCAGGTCATCGAATAGCGCCCATTGACGCGTGGCGTCGCGGGGGGAGGACTGCGTGAGCAAATCAGGACCCGCCGGCGGCGGCACCGTAATCCCGCAAACGGAATTCCCGCACTTGCCGCACGCAGTGCTCGACCGCCGCCGGCTGCTTGCGGGTTCGGCCGCGTTGCTGCCGCTCGTAAACCTGTCGTGTTCGACCACACCCCCATCACAAATGCCACTCGTGTTCACGCCGGCAGAACGCGCCGTGCTCGACGCCTTCGCCGAGCGCATCATTCCCGCCGATGAAGCAGGTCCGGGCGCTGCCGCGAGCGGTGTCGCACGCTACATCGAACGCAGCCTGGCAGAATGGAACCAGGCAGACATTCCATCGCTGCGAAACGGACTGCAGAAGCTCGATGCCGCCGCGCGCGCGCAACACGGGCAGGGCTTCGCGAATCTCCCGGCGGCGCAGCAGGACGAATTGATGCTCGCGATGGAGGATGGCGGCCTCGCCGGTTTCGGCGATGCACAGCCCGTTTTCAATCGCCTGCATCGCCTCGTGCTCGAAGGCATGTTCAGCGACCCGTATTACGGCGGCAACGCGAACTACGCGGGCTGGGACCTGATCGGCTATCCGGGCGCCGTCCTCGGCAGTACGGAGGAAATGCAGCAAATGGGTGGCAGGCTACCGATGCTGCATACCTCGGCGTACGGCGCCGAGCATGACGGCGACGATGACGGAGCAACCCACGATGGCCATTGAGTTGCCGGAAACCGATGTCGTCGTCGTAGGCCTCGGCGCGGCCGGCGGTGTCGCGGTACTGCCGCTGACGCGCGCCGGCCTGAAAGTGATCGGCCTCGAAGCGGGCACGTGGATGAATCCGGCGGCGGACTACCGCGCCGATGAAATCCACAACAACGTGCGCGCACTCGTGACGACCGGCACGAAGGTCGCGCGCGAAGTGCCGACCTTTCGCAATACGCCGGACCAGGTGGCGCGCCAGCTGCCGCGGCATCCGATGATGAATGCGGTGGGCGGTACGTCTATCCATTACCACGCGCAAAGCTGGCGCCTGAATCCCTGGGATTTCCGCGTGCGCAGCGCGACGCTCGAACGTTATGGCGCGAGCTACCTGCCGGAGGGCAGCACGGTCGAAGACTGGCCGCTCGGCTACGACGATCTCGAACCGTACTACGATCACATCGAGTACGAAGTCGGCGTCAGCGGCAAGGCTGGCAACCTGCGCGGCGTGATCGATCCGCAGGGCAATGTTTTCGAAGGCCCGCGCCAGCGCGAATACCCGATGCCGCCGCTGCGCTCGTGCGATTACCTCGACCATATGATGGAAGCGGGCAGGGCCATCGGCTTCCATCCATACCGCGGACCCGCCGCGATCAATTCGCAGGCCTACGAGGGGCGGCCCGGCTGTGCGCTGCACGGCTGGTGCGATCGTGGCGGCTGCCACATCCGCGCAAAAAGCTCGACCGACGTGACGACGATTCCGAAGGCGCAGGCTACCGGAAACCTGACTGTCACGGACAACGCAAACGTGCGCCGGATCGTGACCGACAACAGCGGCAAGGCCATCGGCGTCACGTACCTGCGCGGTGGCGAGGAATATTTCCAGCCGGCGCGTGCCGTCATGCTCGGGACCTATACGTACGAAAACATCCGGCTGCTTCTGTTGTCACGCTCTGCACGCCATGCGAACGGCCTCGGCAACAATCGCGGGCAGCTTGGCAGACACTACTTCGGCCACTGGGATGCGCAGGCCGGAGCCGGCGCCTCGGCGCTGTTCCCGTTCGATCTCAACATCTGGTACGGCGCGATCGCGCAAGGCGTCATGGTCGACGATTGGGCCGACGACAACTTCGACCATGCCGGCCTCGGCTTCATCGGCGGTGCGAGCCTGCATACATACACGGAGAAGCATCCGATTGGCGCCGCCGCGATGGGGCTGTATGGCCGCGCGCCGCGCCGCTGGGGCAGCGCGTGGAAGCAGTTCATTCGCGAGAATGCCGGCCGCTGGACCTCGGCGTACATCCAGACGAACACCTTTCCGTACGCGAACACCTGGGCCGATCTCGATCCGAACGTAAACGATCCGTTCGGCGATCCGGTGCTGCGCATCACGTCGGGTCCGAAACAGAACGAACCGAAGGCCGCAGCGCATGCGGCGGACAAAATGCAGCAGTGGTTCCGCGCCGGCGGCGCGATCGAAACCACGGGCCAGGGCGGTAACGGGCCCGCGCTGTCGACGCATGCGCACGGCGGCACGCGCATGGGTCTCGATCCCGGCACGAGCGTCGTCGATGCCTTCGGCTTCGTGCACGACGTTCCGAACCTCGGCGTACTTGGCGGCTCCGTAATGGGCACTGCCGGTGCGCGGAATCCGACGCAGACATTACAGGCGCTGGCATGGCGCAGTGCGGAGCATCTCGCGGCGGAATGGAATGTGCGCACTGCCTGACGAGCGCTCGCGCTCAGGCAGGCTGGACATATAATGCGCGCGCATCCCATCGGCGCATGTCCATGAACACCAGTCCGCGACGCCTGCACCTGTTCGTCGCTTTCTTCCTGATCTACTTCATCTGGGGTTCCACCTACCTCGCGATCCGCTACGCGGTCGAAACACTACCGCCTTTCCTGATGGCCGGGCTGCGTTTCCTGACGGCAGGCCTGCTGATGTATGGCTTCCTGCGGCTGCGCGGCGCGGAAAACCCATCGCGTGAGCAATGGCTGAAGCTCGCGGTAGTCGGCGTGTTCATGTTCCTGTGCGGCAACGGCTTCGTCGTGTGGGCCGAGCAGTACATCACGTCCGGGCTCGCGGCATTGCTCGTCGCGTTATTGCCGCTGTGGCTGCTGCTGTTCGACTGGTGGTGGGCACGCGGACCAAAACCGGGCGTGATGGCGCTGTGCGGCATTGCACTCGGTATGGCCGGCACCGTGATGCTGCTCGATCCGGGCAGCGTCAGCGGCAGCGAGATCCACCTGCCCGGGGCGCTGATGGTGTTGCTTGCATCGGTGTGCTGGGCCTTCGGCTCGATTTATTCGAAGCGCTTCCGGCATCCGCCGTCGATCTTCATGTCGGCCGCGTGCCAGATGATCGGGGGCGGCGTGGCGCTGCTGTTGACGGCATTGCTGCTCGACGAACCCGCTGCATTTTCGTGGCGCGAGGTCTCGACCATCTCGCTCGGCAGCTTCCTGTACCTGATGGTGTTCGGCTCGATGATCGCCATCTCGGCGTACGTGTGGCTGCTGCAGAATGCCTCGGCGTCGAGCATTTCGACATACGCGTTCGTCAATCCAGCCGTCGCGATCTTCCTCGGCTGGGCCATCGGCGGCGAAACGATCACGCCGCACATCCTTGCCGGTGCCGGCATCATCCTCGCCGGTGTCGTCCTCGTCATCCGCGCGTCGGCGCGGCGGCCTCGCTAGGTACACGCGGCATTCGGACTGCCCGTGGGTTCTAGCTGCGTGTCAAAAAAAGGGGCGACCGCATCGCCCCGGGCGTCAACGATCCTTGTTCATTCCAGTTCGAGCGCCACGTCGCCGACGCCCAGTTCGATGCGTGCATCGAGCGTGCCGTCGCCGCGCGCACGCAGGTCCTGTGACACGAAGGCATGATCGTGGTCGATGTCGTGCGCACCACGCACGTGGGCATCGCCGACGCCCACATCGATGTCGATGTCACCGGTGCTGTGCGCCGGCAGCGTGACGTCGATATCGCCGACGCCCAGATGCAGGTCCAGTTCGGTGGCGCCGAACGCCGCGTCAATGTCCCCCACGCCCATCTCGATCGTCGTCCGCGCGACTGCCGGCATGCGCACGGTCCATTCGGTATTCGTGCCTTCCTCCGTCTGCCGCAACACGAGACGGCCGCCGCGCACGTCGCTTTCGAGCTCGATGTCTGAAACGTCGCGGCGGCGCTTTAACCAGCCGTGTTCCTCGCTTTCGATTTCGAGCAGGATTTGCACTTCGTTCGTGTCGAGCGGCAGGATTTCCAGCGAACCTGCGCCCGCGTGGAATTCGATCTCATCGATGTCCGCCAGCGGAATCGTGTATTCGCGCAACACGTAGTCCCGGTCATCGTCGCCGGCGGCAAAGGCGGCACCGGACGCAAGTACGATCGCGGCAAGCAGCGCGTGCAGGTGGAAGGCAGGTTTGGTCGGCATGGCAGTTCCTCTGTCGTTGTGTGTCGGTCCGGTTTCAGCTTTAGACGCAGGTTGTGGCCCCGCGGTTCGCAGGCGCGGAAGTCGAAAGGGCACGACGACCAGGCTTCATTCGTCGCTCAGCAAGCGCTGTGCCATCGCAAGAAATCCCGGCATTTTCAAGGTTCCAGGGCAAGACGGAGCGGCGGGGGCAGCCTCGAAGCAGTGTTTGCAACCAAGCATCGGCGGATTTCGCCGGGCGTGATAAATTGCGTGCAAACATAAAAACCAGGTGAACGAGGGGAGTGAACCTGCGCGTGCCAGCCGTGGCG
>DASWWP010000193.1:0-2684 GCA_036405915.1 Pseudomonadales bacterium | reverse complement strand
AGCGTTCGCTGTCGCGGAGCATTAACAACGCTGGCTCGCCCCGCCGAAGCGCTAGAGAAGGCGGGTGGCTTGGTGAAAACGCAGCTGCCAGCACTGCAGATCGGAACTGAAACACCAGATCGAACTGTGCAACGCGCCGCTCCCTTGCGAGGGCTGCGGTTGAACCTGCTTCGCACGGTAGCGCGCGAGGCGGATGCCGGGTGCGAGTTCCGTGACGTGCATGTCGTCGAATGCCCAGCGTGCATCCGGATCCTTGCCGAGCAGCCATGCGATGACCTGCGCGCGATCGCTGACCCTGCCATGGCTGATCTCGATGAAATCGGCAGTTAGCAAGCGCTGCAGTCCAGCGTGGTCGCCGCGAAAGTCGCCATGCAACAGCTGCTGCTCGCATGCGAGCATGTCATCGACGGCACTCACAGGCGCACGCGCGGCTCGCCAAGTCCCATCGCCTGGCGGCTGAAGCGCTGCTTGAGCGGAGGCAGCAGGTCGATGCTCGCCATGCCGAACTGGCGCACAAGCGCAAGCGAACGGTTCGTGCTCGAGAACAGCCGCGTCATGTAATCGCTGAACGCGATCGTGTACGACTGATCCTGCTGCACTGCCTGTCGATATTGCTGCAGCCGCGTGAACGCGCCCGGATTCTGCTGCTGCCGTACCGAATTGCGAACGTTCGCCGCGAGCACCATCGCATCGCGCAGGGCAAGATTGAAGCCCTGCCCTGCCACCGGATGCAGGGTGTGGGCAACGTTGCCGAGCAGCACGAGTCCCGGACGAATCTGCTCGTCGGCAGTTTGCAGTGCGAGCGGATACAACGCGCGCTTGCCCACGCGCGTGAAGCTGCCGACCCGGCCGCCGAAATCCTGCTGAAGGCGCGCCAGGAACGCCGCATCGTCCAGCGCGAGAATCGCGGCAGCTTCCGCTTCCGGGTGCGTCCATACGAGCGCGGCGCGGTGGCAGCCGTCGCGATCCTGGAGCGGCAGCAGTGCGAGCGGCCCCTTCGGCGTGAAACGCTCGTAAGCGACATGGCGGTGCGGCTCCGTGAACGCCACGTTGGCGATCACGGCGCTTTGCCCGTAAGCCCGGTGCCTATGCACGATGCCGAGTTGCGCGGGCAAGTTAGAACGACCGCCTTCGGCAAGCACGACGAGAGCCGCCGTGATGCTGGTGTTTTCCGCGGCGCTTTCGAGCTGCATGCGCATCCCGGCTTCGTCGGGCTGCAACGCCGCGACGGTAACCGGCGCGCA
The DNA here is from genome assembly GCA_036405915.1 of Pseudomonadales bacterium. Taxonomy (GTDB): domain Bacteria; phylum Pseudomonadota; class Gammaproteobacteria; order Pseudomonadales; family Pseudohongiellaceae; genus CAILUG01. Next base: position 1,440 of record DASWWP010000193.1, on the reverse strand, counting down.
AAGTTCAATCGCCGGCTCGGCAAGCAGGGCCGCGTTCAACGCACGACCGAGCGTCGCGTTCTCGACGACATGGCCCAATGCCGGCACATGCACTTCAGCCGCATCGAGCCGCACGGTACCGAAGCGTCCCTGGTCGGACACATGGATGCGCTCGATCGCCGTGGCATCGTTGCGAAGCGCGTCCCACAGCCCAAGCTCCCGAAGATAATCCACCGTGCCGGCGGACAGCACCGTGCTGCGTGCATCGAAGCCCGGTTGCTCCGGCTGGGACTGCGTGTGCATGGCGCTGGCTTCGACGAGCAGCAGGCGCAACGAGGTGCGCTGACCGTGCGTCAACGCAAGCGCGAGGCTGGCGCCAACCATGCCAGCGCCGACGATGACGATGTCGTAATGCGCGGCGCGAGGGAGGCTCATCGTGTGGTCTTCGTCATCGATCTATCGTTGCGTCGCTGGCGGAAGCGGACCAAAGACTCAGGCCGCTGCCATGAAGGTCTCTATTTCCTGCACAGTCTTCGGCAGGCCGGCGGTCAGCACTTCATAACCGCTGCGCGTGACGGCGACATCGTCCTCGATGCGCACGCCGATGCCGCGCCAGCGTTCCTCGACGTTCATGTTGTTCGGCGAAATGTACAGGCCCGGCTCCACCGTCATCACCATGCCGGGTTCCAGCTGGCGCCACTTGCCGTCGATCTTGTAGTCGCCGACGTCATGAACGTCCATACCGAGCCAGTGGCCGGCGCGGTGCATGTAGAACTCGCGATACGCGCCGCTCTCGATCAGCGCGGGCACTTCGCCCTTCAGCAGGCCGAGTGCAACGAGGCCTTCGGTGAGCACCTTGACCGTCATGTTGTGCGGATCGTCCCAGTGCGCGCCCGGCTTGACGGTTTCGATCGCGTCGAGCTGCGCCTTCAGCACCAGTTCGTAGATGGCTTTCTGTTCCGGCGTGAACTTGCCGTTCACGGGAAACGTGCGCGTGATGTCGGAAGCGTAATACTGGAATTCGCAGCCGGCGTCGATGAGGAGCAGGTCGCCATCGTGCAGCTTCTGGTTGTTTTCGTTGTAGTGCAGGATGCAGGCGTTCGCGCCGCCCGCGACGATCGACGTGTAGGCGGGCGCGGTGCAGCCGGAGCGGAAGAACTCATGCATGAATTCCGCTTCGATCTCGTACTCGAACATGCCCGGCTTGCACACCTGCATTGCACGCTTGTGCGCGCGCACGGCGATCTGGCCGGACTCGCGCATCACGTCGATCTCGGCCTTCGATTTCAGGAGCCGCATCTCGTGCAGCAAATGATCGAGCACGAGGAACTCACCTGGCGGGTGTGCGCCGGCACGCACCTTCTTGCGGATCACCTTTACCCATTCCATGACCTTGTGGTCGAAGCCCTCATCCTTGCCCATCGCGTAGTACACGCGCTCGCGGCCTTCGATCAGGCCGGG
>DASWWP010000192.1:0-2913 GCA_036405915.1 Pseudomonadales bacterium | reverse complement strand
GCTGTGGGGCCTGCTGCTGATGGTGCTGCAGCGCAAATTCCACCGCGGCGCGATCGCGCTGTTCCTGAGCCTCATGCTTGTCGACTTCGCGATCGTCGGCCAGTGGTTCGGCTTCGACGAACTCGCGCAGCGCCTGCAGGCGACGAGCGCCGAGCGCGAGAGCCGCGACGAAGTCGTGCGCGACTCGGCCACGCTGCTGCAGGACTACGCCGTGACCGGTTCCGGCGTCGGTACCTGGCACACGGCCTTTCCGGGTTATCGCGGGGCCGACATCCCGTATTTCTACGACCACGCGCACAACGATTACCTCGAACTCGGCTCCGACTTCGGCATCGTCGGCATGACAGCGCTCGCGCTGTCGGTGCTGTACGCGCTCTATGCCGCGATGAAAAGCATGGCGCTTCGGCACGACCAGCTCGCGCTCGGCGTCGCGTTCGCCGCCAGCATGGGCATCACGTGCCTGCTGCTGCATTCCTTCGTCGACTTCAACCTGCAGATTCCCGCGAATGCGCTGCTGCTCGTCGTATTGCTCGCGTTCGCACACCTCTCGCGGTCCTTGCCGCGGGAACAACATGGCTATTCCTGACATTCGCCATAGGAGGCATCCATGGGCAGCACCGGCCTGGTACGCAAGAACGGCAAGATCATCGTCTTCATGCAGAGTTTCCTCGACGTCATCGTCATTGCACTGACGCTGCTGCTCGCCCGCGTGGTGTGGGACCAGCCCGTGTTCGTCACGCGCGTGCTGATGCTGCTGTTCACCGCGATAACCTTCTTCAGCTTCTTCGCGAACATCGCGGGGCTCTACCGGTCTTCGCGCGCCGAGCGCTTCTGGGAGGAATACCGGCTCGCGCTCGTCGTATTCGGCTGCGCGCTGCTGGCGCTACTGATCCTCGGCTATGCGACGAAGACGACCGCGCTGTTCTCGCGCCTCGCCATTGGCACGTGGATCCTGATGGTTCCGCTGGCGCTGCTTGCCGAGCGCGTCGCGCTGCGCATGTGGCTCGCGTCGGGCCGCAGCGGCGGGTACCAGCGCCGCCGCATCGCGATCGTCGGCACCGGCAAGCTCGCGCAGAACCTCGCGAAGGAGATCCGCCACAACGACTGGATGGGCCTCGACATCGGCGGCTTCTACGACAGCAGCCTCGAGCATCGCTACCACCTGCCGGAAACCGACGACATCCCGGTTGCCGGCGACGTACACGCGCTCGTCGCCGCCGCACGCCGCGGCGCGCTCGACGAAGTGTTCATCGCGCTGCCGGTCAACGCGCACCACCTGACCTCGGTCGTCGTCAGCGAGCTGAGCGACAGTTCGATCCCGGTGCACATCGTGCCGGACCTGTTCACGTGCAACCTGCTGAACACGCGCATGTCGCATCTCGGGCGCGTGCCGCTCGTGAGCCTCTTCCAGTCGCCGCTCGACGAGCTCGGCGTAATCGTCAAGCGCACGGAAGACGTGCTGATCTCCGGCATGATCCTGTGCCTGATCGCCGTGCCGATGCTGGCGATCGCGCTCGGCATCAAGCTGACGTCGCCTGGCCCAGTCATCTTCCGCCAGCGCCGCTACGGGCTGAAGGGCGAGGAGATCATGGTGTGGAAGTTCCGCTCTATGAGCGTCATGGAGGACGGCGGCAAGGTGAAACAGGCCGGCAGGAACGATGCGCGCGTCACGAAGTTCGGCGCGTTCCTGCGCCGCACGTCGCTCGACGAGCTGCCGCAGTTCATCAACGTGCTGCAGGGCAGCATGAGCATCGTCGGGCCGCGTCCGCATGCGGTGGCCCACAACGAGCAGTACCGGCGCACGGTGGACGGTTACATGCTGCGCCACCTCGTGAAACCGGGCATCACGGGCTGGGCGCAGGTGAATGGCTGGCGCGGCGAGACGGACACGCCGGAGAAGATGGAGAAACGCGTCGAGTTCGACCTGCAGTACCTGCGCAACTGGTCGCTCGAACTCGACCTGAAGATCATCCTGATGACGGTGTTCAAGGGCTTCGTCGGGAAGAATGCGTATTGATGGTGCGTTTCGTTATTCCTGCGCAGGCGTTTGTCGGTGGACTATCGCGACGATGGTCCATTCTTGGAGCGTCCGGACGCCCACTCGAGCGCTTTGAATGCGGTGCTGCAGTGACAGGGCCTGGCCGGGCATGGTGCTTTGCTCCGCGCTTCGGGCCTGCACGTGCAGTTTCCTGCTTGAGCATGCGCCCGGATTGCACGCGGGACGCGTGCTTGCCTGCGCGAGAAGGGCCTGTCGGGCGCGCTGCGCAAAGCACCATGCCCGGCCCTCCCCTTGGGCGACTTATCGGTTCCGTGTGGGCGTCAGCGCGGCGTGTATCCGAACGACACTGGATTCCCGCTTTCGCGGGAATGACGACGGAAGCAACGCTTGCGCATATGTGAGTTGCCGTTTGCAAAGAAAGACGCCCTTCGACGCTCATCGCGCTGGACACCCACTTCATGGATAGTCGACAGGGTCGGGACCGGTAGTGCTTTGCCGGGACGTTGAGCGCCAGGGATGGCGCGAGCGAGAGCACACGGATGTGCGCTTTCTCCCGGCAAAGCACTGCCGGGCCCGACCTTGCGCACAAGTCCAGTGGGTGTCCCGAACCACACGCATAAGCTCCCGAACGGATGTCCCGACAAAAGCAGAGCCCCTTACGCGCCGACTACTCGGACCCAGGCTCCACCGATACCGGCGCTTCCGACTCCGGCAAAGCCTGCGGATACGGCAACGCGCAGGCTTCCTGTGCGAGCGGCGCCAGCGTGTCGACTGGCAGCAGCGGACACAGCTCCGCCTGCATGTTGCGCTCCGTCAGGTAGATGAGGTGCGGCAGCAGCGTGTCTTCACCTGCGCTGCGCATGCTGCGTGCGAGCCGCGCGAGGATGGCGGTGCGGAGTTCGGGGTCGGCTGCG
>DASWWP010000191.1:0-6597 GCA_036405915.1 Pseudomonadales bacterium | reverse complement strand
CACTTACGTCGATGGTCCGCTCGCATTGCGTGCTGCATTGCTGTCGCGGCCCGACGCGTTCAGGACCGCGCTCAGCGAAAAGTTGCTGACCTATGCGCTCGGGCGCGAAGTGCAGGCCTTCGATGAGCCCGCTGTGCGGCGCATCGTGCGCGAGTCCGCAGCCGACGGTTTCACGCTGGACGCGCTCGTGCAGGCTGTTGTCAGGAGCGCTCCGTTCCAGCAGCGCGCCGTTCTACAGCACATTGACGCCAACCAACAGGCGCTTTAGCGCGGGAGTCACACATGCATTACCTGACGAAGAAACACCTGTCGCGCCGCACGTTGATCCGTGGTGCTGGCGTGGCGCTCGCGCTGCCGATGCTGGAGTCGATGATTCCGGCCTCTGCGCGCGCAGCGGAAAGCGGGGCGTCGCGTACGCGCTTCGCGTCGATCTACATCCCGCACGGCGCGATTCCGCGCAGCTGGGTGCCGGCTGCCGAAGGCAGGGATTTCGAACTGAGTCCGACGCTGAAACCGCTCGAGCCGTTCCGCGACAAGGTCAGCGTCGTCAGCAACCTCGACCTGCCGATCGCGTACGAAGGAGATCCGTCGGCCGGCGGACACCATCGCCGCTCGTTCCAGTGCTGGCTGACCGGCGTTGCGCCTGGCCAGGGTCCGTCGCCGACGTCGATGGACCAGCTCGCGGCCGACCACATCGGGCAGGACACGCAGCTGCCGTCGCTCGAACTCGCGCTCGAGGAAGGCGCGACGATTTCGTATCGCACGCCGACGACGCCGATGCCGACGCAGATCAACCCACGCGTCGTGTTCGAGCGCCTGTTCGGCGACGGCAGTTCGCCTGCACAGCGCGCCGCGCGCCGCGCGCAGTCCGAGACGATTCTCGACACCGTCCGCCAGGAGCTCACGGCACTTCACGGCACGTTGCCCGCCGGCGACCGCATCCGCATGGAGCAGTACCTCAACGACGTGCGCGAAGTCGAACGCCGCCTGAGCCTCGAAGCCGATGCCGCCGTGCAGGACATCGAGCTCCCGCCGCGCCCGGCCGGCGTGCCCGAGAACTTCGAGGAGCACGCGCACACGATGTTCGACCTGATCGCGCTGGCCTGGCAGGCGGACCTCACGCGCGTATCGTCGCTGCTCGTGGCCGCGGAACTGAGCAACCGCGCATATCCGCAGAGCGGCATCGCCGATCCCTTCCACAACCTGTCGCACCACATGGAGATGGAGGAAAACATTCGCCGCCTTGAACAGCTGAATGCGTACCACGTCAGCAGCACGCTCGGTTACTTCGCCCGGCGCTTGCAGGCGACGCCTGATGGCGATGGCTCCCTGCTCGATCATTCTCTGGTGCTCTACGGCAGCGGCATGGGCGATTCTCAGAACCACGACCACAGCGCGCTGCCGCTCGTGCTGGTAGGCGCCGCATCAGGCCGGATGCAGGGGCCGGTGCACGTACGCGCCGCGCGCGGCACGCCGATCGCGAACCTGCACGTGACGCTGCTCGACAAGCTCGGCGTTCCCGTAGAGCGTTTTGCCGACAGCAACGGCAGCATCGCCGTTTGATTCAGGGGCCACCATTCGTGTTCGTACTGACCGGTAACTCTTTTCGCATGCGTGGCCTGTGCCGCGTGCTGATCCTCTGCGGCCTCGCGCAGGCTGCGTCGCCGCTGGCCGCGCAGACGCTGTCGGTGCCGAAGCCCGACGACGTGGAGACCTCGCCATTGGCCGAAGCGGCGCGGCAGGGCGACCACGCGGCGGTCGACGCCCTGCTGAAGCAGGGCCTCGACGTGAACGGCTGGACCGCCGACGGCACGCCGGCGCTGCACTGGGCCGTGCGCGTCGACGATCGCGAGCTCGTCGACAGGCTGCTGGCAGCCGGTGCCGACGTGAACGCCGTGAATCGCTATGGACAGGCTCCACTGCACGTGGCCATCGATCAGCGCCATGCCGCACTCGTGCAGCACTTGCTGGATGCCGGCGCGGATGTCGAACAGGCTGACGGCAGCGGCGAGCCACCGCTGTTCATCGCCACGCGTGCCGGCAATCGCGACATCGTCGCGCTGCTGCTCGCGCACGGCGCGGAGGTCGATGCGCGCGACCTGCACTACGGCCAGTCCGCGCTGATGCTCGCCGTGCGTGAAGGCCACGCCGCGCTCGTCACGGACCTGCTCGCCGCGGGCGCCGACATCGACGCACAGGGCCTTGCCGGCGAAGAACACAAGCGCGTGCTGCCGAGCGACGTGCCGGTCGGCACCTCGCAGGGCGTCGGCATCAACCGCTCGGGTTTGCCCGATCGCGGCATGCGCTATCCGATCACCGGCAGCATGACGCCGCTGCTGTACGCGACGCGCGCCGGCAACCTTGCGCTGACACGCCAGCTCGTCGAGGCCGGCGCCGACATCGAAAAAGCCGATGCAAACGGCATCACGCCGCTGATGAACGCGATCATCAATTACAGCATCGTCAGCATGCGCCGCACGCCTCCGAGCGAACACTTCGCCATTGCGCATTACCTGATCGGGCAGGGCGCGAACGTCAACGCGCAGGACTGGTACGGCCAGACACCGCTGTGGATCGCCGTCGACATCCGCAACATGGAAATGCGCGTGACGGACACGACGAACTACGTCGACCGCGACGCTGCCTTCGAGGTGATAGAGGCCCTGATCGATGCGGGTGCCGACGTGAACCCGCGCACGAAGGAATTCCCGCCGGAGAAACGTTTCATCGCCGGCACCGGCTTCAATGGCTGGGTCGACATGACCGGGCAGACGCCGTTCCTGCGCGCGTCGATTGCCGGCGACCTGCGCACGATGCGCCTGCTGCTCGACCACGGCGCCGACCCGCTGCTCGCCACCGCCGACGGCACGACGCCGCTGATGGTCGCGGCGGGCATCTCATGGGCTTTCGCGGAAACGTACGACGAAGGTGCCGATGCGCTGCTCGAAGCGGTCAAGCTGACGCACTCGCTCGGCAACGACATCGAAGCCGTCAACACGATGGGCATGCGCGCAATCCACGGCGCCGCGAACCGCGGTTCGAACGACATCATCCGCTACCTCGCCGAGCAGGGCGCCGCGCTCGACGTGCGCGACAACGAAGGCCGCTCGCCAATCGACTGGGCTGAAGGCGAGCTGACCGGCGCGCGCGCACCGACGCGCAAGCCGGAGACGATCGAGCTGTTGCAGCAACTGCAGGCGGCGCGTGGACAAGGCGCCAGGGACGCCGATTAAGCCAAGGCTGCGACCGACGGCGGCCTGCGCATAAGCCGGCAGATCACAGCGCCAGCCTGGGTTCCACGGCACCGCTCACACGACCGGAGTCAGGCCTGCCAGCCTCAGCGTCGGCTTGCCTTCGTCGCGCGCGAGCGCCTTGTCCACCGTGAACGTCGCCTGCCAGTCGTTCAGGCCCTCGGGATCGACGAGTACCTGCGCGATCATCCACACGCCGCTTTCGTCGTCTGGCGTCACGTACGTGTGCTTGTGATTGCGTGCCTCCGGGTCGAGCGTGATGCGTTCGTGCCCGAGGTAGTAGGGCTCCATCGCGCTTGCGAGTTCTTCGCCGGTCCACGGCGGGACGATGGCAGCCGCGTCGTCGTATCGGCGCGCGGCGAGTGCGCGCAGGAAGTGGAATATTTCCTGCCGGATCAGCGCCGTGAACTCGCGCTTGTTCTTCGTGATGTCGACGGCTTCGAGTGCCTGCGGCGTGTCGTCTTCGTCGGCCTGCCACTCGGGATTCTTCAGCCGCTCCCATTCGTCGAGCAGGCTGCTGTCGGTGCCGCGCAGCAGGCCCGTGAGCCAGTCTTCGATTTCCTGTACGTCTTCGGTCTTCGCGGCAGGGGGGATCGTTTGCGCGAGCACTTTCTGCACGCTGGCGACGTGGCGCAGCAGCACGCCTTCGGAACGCTCGAGGTCGTAGAGCTTGATGTAGCCGGGGAAGTCGATGTAGTTCTCGACCATCTCGCGCACGATGCTTTTCGGACGAATGTTCTCCTGGCCTAGCCATGGATGCCTGACGAGGAACGTGGCGAACGTGCCGTAGATGAATTCGCGCTGCGGCTTCGGGTATTCGAGCTCCTCGAGCTTCGCGATGCGTTCCTCGTACTCGATGCCCTGCTGCTTCATCTCGATCATCTTTTCCGTCTTCAGCGCATCGAGCTGGCGGCGCAGGATGATGTCGGGGTTCTCGAGTATCGACTCGATCAGCGTCAGCATGTCGAGCGGATACGTGGGGCTCCCGACGTCGAGCAAGGCCAGCGTGTCGATGAGGTACAGCGACAGCGCGTGGTTCAGCGAGAAGTCATCCTGCAGGTCGACGTTCAGGCGCAGTTTGCCTGCCTCCCCGCGCTCGCCCTTCGGAATGATCTCGACGATCCTGCGTTCGAGCAGCGAGCGAAACAGCTGCCATGCGCGCTTGAGGTGTGCTTTTTTCTGCGCCGGCGTTTCGTGGCTGTCGCGAACGAGATGCTGCATCGCGCGGCAGCCGTCGCCCTTGCGGCTCAGTACCTGCAGCAGCATCGCGTGCGAGACCTGGAAGCGCGACACGAGAGGTTCCGGCGGCGCAGCCTGCAGCTTCGCGAAGGTATCGGCCGTCCACATCACGAAGCCTTCCGGCGGTTTCTTCTTGACGAGCTTCCTGAACTTTTTCGGGTCGCCCGCGATCTTCATGTCGATGCGCGCGTTCTCGAGGACATGCTCGGGCGCCATCGCGACGACGTAGCCGATGTCGTCGAAACCCTTGCGGCCCGCGCGCCCCGTGATCTGGTGGAAGTCGCGTGCGGTCAGCGTTGCCGTCTTCGTGCCGCTGTATTTGCTGAGCGCGGTCAGCAGCACGGTGCGTATCGGCACGTTGACGCCGACGCCGAGGGTGTCGGTGCCGCAGATGATCTTCAACAGACCCCGCTGCGCCAGCCGCTCGACGAGGATGCGGTACTTCGGCAGCAGGCCGGCGTGGTGCAGGCCGATGCCGTGGCGCAGGAAACGCTTGAAGTCCTTGCCGTACGGACTGTTGAACTTCACGCCGGCGAGTGCGTCGGCGATCGCGGACTTTTCATCCGCCGTGCAGTAGTTCTGGCTCATCAGGTTCTGCGTCGTCTGCGCGGCTTCGTTCTGCGTGAAGTGCACGACGTAGACGGGCGCCTGCCGTGCCTCGACGAGTTTCATGACGGTCGCTTCGAGCGGCACCTCATCCTCGTAGCGGAACTGCAGCGGGACGGGACGCGATGCCGAGGCGACGACGGAGGTCGGCGCGCCGGTCAGCCGCGTCAGCTCCCGTTCGAAAAAGGCCGTCGCGCCTAGCGTTGCGGACATCAGCAGGAAGCGCGCATTGCGCATCGTCAGCAGTGGTACCTGCCAGGCAACGCCGCGCGCATGATCGGAGTAGTAGTGGAACTCGTCCATGATGACATCGCGGAACGGCGCGTCTTCGCCTTCGGCGAGCGCGACGTTCGCGAGTATCTCCGCCGTGCAGCACAGGATCGGCGCATCGCGGTTGACGGTGGCGTCGCCGGTCGCGATGCCGACGTTCTCGGGCCCGAAGTCGCGGCACAGCGCGAGGAATTTCTCGTTCACGAGCGCCTTGATCGGGCAGGTGTATACGCTGCGCCGGCCCTGCGCCATCGACTTGAAGTGCAGCGCGGTCGCCACGAGCGACTTGCCGGAGCCGGTCGGCGTATTGAGGATCACGTTGTTGTCGTCGAACAGCGCGAGGATCGCTTCCTCCTGCGCCGGATACAGCTCGAGGCTGCGCTCGGCGACGTAGTCGAGGAACGGGCCGAGGAGATCGGTACTGGCGCCGCCAGGCGAGGCGGGCAGGCGATGGAGCAGGGGAGTGTCGGTCATGAAATCGCAGTGAATGCTGGCTGGGCGCCGATTATCCACGAATGCGCATCCACGGACGCGTCTTTCATGCGCGTTGCGCAACCCTGGTCAGAATCCGCCCCCGCGCTTGAAGCCACCGCCGCCGAAGCCGCCGCCACCGCCGAAACCACCGCCGCCAAATCCTCCGCCACCACGACCGCCGCCGAAGCCGCCACCAAAGCCGCCGCCCAGTCCGCCATGATGGCGTGAGCCATGGCGCATCGCTGTCGCGATGACGGCGGCCGCCATCGCCGCCTGCTCCTGGCGCACGGCCCGCTGCCAGCTCGCGTTGAGTTCGTCGATGTCGTTCTGCAGGCTTTGCTGCGCTATTTCGATCTCGGCCAGTTCAGCGCGCAATTTCTGGTACTGCTGGCTGTCGTCACGGTAGCCGGCGAGCAGCTGGTCGTCAGCCTTGCTGAGCGTCGCTTCTACGAAGCGTGCCAGTTCGCTGCTGTTGAGCACGGACCCGACGAGATCATGGGCGTTCCGATGCAGGTCGTGTTTGCCCGTGCCGATCTGCGCGGCTTCGACTTTTGCTGCATCGATGCGCCTGACGATCTGCTGCACGTTCTCACGCCCCGCCGCAACCGCTGCACCTGCTTCATCCACCGCCTGCTGCACGGCAGCGAGCTGTTTCCGTTGCGCGATGGCCGCGCGCTCCGTCGCGATGTCGGCATTCAGCTCATCGAGCTGCCGGGAAGCCTCGGCAAGCGCCTCGCGCAGGCGTTCCGGGATCGCG
>DASWWP010000190.1:0-3195 GCA_036405915.1 Pseudomonadales bacterium | reverse complement strand
CTCGGATGCGATCGCGCCGAGCGCCACGGCCAGCTGGGAAAACTCGCCGAGATCCGCGAGGCGGCCGGCCCCGAGCAATGTACCGAGATCGAGCTGGGGGCAGCTCAGCGTGTGAACGATGAGCGCCTGCGGGCGCACTTCAAGGCAGTAGCGAGCCATGATCCCTCCTCTTGTCGTATCGCATCCGTGCCCGGCACTTTACCGCCAGGTACAGAACCAGCCTTGACGTCCGTCAAGCGAGCGCGACAGCAATCCCCGCATCGGGCAAGGGACAGCGCGGCCCGAGGCGAAATCGCGGCTTGATTACCATCAACGCCGTCCTCATCTGTGGCACATAGGATGCGTCGATGCGCGCCACACTGGCGATGCATTGGGAGTAAGCATGTTCCATACAAGCTGGCAGCCGCCGGCGGACGTCTACCACGCCGGCACGCAGTGGCTGATCAAACTCGAACTCGCCGGTGTATCTCCGAAAGAAGTGGACGTTCGCGCCCAGGGCAACGAGCTCGTCGTGCGCGGACACCGCCGCGACCTGCTGCAGGGCGGCTTCATCGTGCAGCGCATGGAAATCCTGTACACCAGGTTCATGCGCAGTTTCTCGTTGCCGGCCGAGATCGACGCCGACAGCATCACCTGCGAGTACAGCGACGGCATCCTGCGTATCTGGTTGAAGACACTGTGACTACATCGACCCCCACATCGTCAACAGCGCTGCCGGTGCTGCCCGTCAAGGGCATGGTGCTGTTCGTCAACGTCGACCATGCGGTCGTCGTCGGGCGCCCGCGCTCGCTGGCTGCGATCGCGCAGGCGGCGAGTTCGGAAGACAAGAGCATCCTCGTCCTCGCGCAGCGCAACCAGGAGGCCGTCGATCCCGCTCCCGACGAGCTGTACGAGATCGGCACCCTCGCGCGCATCCATCGCCTGGAACGCCATGCCGACGATCTCGTCAGCCTCGTGCTGCACGGCGCGACGCGCGTGCGCATACGCAAGATCGACACGAGCAGGCCATGGATGGAAGCGGAGTACGACATGTTGCCGCTGCCCGACGACAGCAGCGACAGCATCGAGGCCATGTACCGCGACATCATGGACAAGGCCCACGAACTCGAGGGCATCGGCGCCGAAGGCTGGGCGAAGGGCATCGCTGCACGTGTGCTGCAGGCCTTGAAGGACCCGCTCGAACAGGTTTACGCACTTGCCTCGCTGCTGCGCCTCGACGTGCCGATGCAGCAGCGCATCCATGCCGCGCCGACGCGCGCGGAAGCAGTGCAGCTCGTGCACGAGGCGATCGTGCATGAAGTGAAGGTGCAGGTACTGCAGCTCGAAATCGCGCAGCAGGCAGCGTCGAACGTGTCGGCCGAGCAGCGGGAGTACATGCTGCGCCAGCAGATGGAAGCGATCCAGAAGCAGCTAGGCGAAGACGGCGGCGCGGGCGACGAGCTGGCCGACCTGCGCAGCGAGATCGAAGCGGCGGAACTTCCGCCAGAACCGGCGAAGGTCGCACACAAGGAACTCGACCGGCTCGCGCGCATGCAACCGGCTTCGCAGGATTACCAGGTGGCGCTCAGCTACCTGAAGCTCATCGCCGAGCTGCCGTGGAACAGGGCGAGCGCGGACAATCTCGACCTCGCCGAAGCACGCCGCGTGCTCGACGCGCGCCACTACGGCCTCGGGGAAGTGAAGGACCGCATCATCGAATACCTTGCGGTACGCAAATTGAATCCCGACGCCGCCAGCTCGATCCTGTGTTTCGTCGGCGGTCCCGGCGTCGGCAAGACCTCGCTCGGCGCATCGATCGCCGAAGCACTGGGGCGCGAATTCGAGCGCATCAGCCTCGGCGGCCTGCACGACGAAGCCGAACTGCGCGGACATCGGCGTACGTACATCGGCGCAATGCCGGGGCGCCTGATCCAGGCGCTGCGCCGCAAGGGCGTCAACAACCCGCTGATCGTGCTCGACGAAATCGACAAGCTCGGCCGCGACTACCGCGGCGACCCCGCCGCGGCACTGATGGAAATACTCGACCCGTCGCAGAACCGCGACTTCCGCGACAACTACCTCGACCTGTCCTTCGACCTGTCGAAAGTGTTCTTCGTGCTGACGGCGAACACGCTCGACTCGATACCGGGCCCGCTGCTCGACCGCATGGAAATCCTGCGGCTGCCCGGCTACAGCGAAGACGAGAAAGTGCATATCGCCGCGCGCCACCTGCTGCCGGCGCAATTGCGCGAAGTGCGGCTCACGGCCGACCAGATCCAGGTGCCGGAGGCGACATTGCGCGCGATCGTGCGCGGCTATACGCGCGAAGCCGGCGTGCGCGAACTGAACCGGCAACTCGCGCGCGTCGTGCGCAAGTGCGCCGTGCCATTCGCAAGCGGACAGGACACGGCGGTGAGTGTCACGGCAGACCAGCTGAAAACGCTGCTCGGCGCCGAACGCTTCTCGCGCGCATCGCTGCGCGAGAATGCGCTGCCGGGCGTCGTCACCGGACTTGCCTGGACCGAAGCCGGCGGCGACGTGCTGTTCGTCGAAGCGGTGAAGACACCCGGTGGCAAGGGCCTGACGCTGACCGGCCAGCTCGGCGACGTCATGAAGGAATCGGCACAGGCTGCTTTCAGCTACCTCTGGTCGCAGGCCACCGCGCTGAACATCGACCCGGCCCTGTTCCAGCAAAGCGGCGTGCATATCCACGTTCCTGCCGGAGCGATACCGAAAGACGGGCCCTCCGCCGGCGTGACGATGGCGACGGCGCTCGTATCGCTGTTCACCGGCCGCCCGGTGCGCGCCGACACCGCGATGACCGGCGAGATCACGCTCGCGGGACTCGTGATGCCGGTCGGCGGCGTGCGCGAAAAAGCGCTCGCCGCGCATCGCGCGGGAATCACGCGCGTCGTGCTGCCGCACGCGAACCTGCAGGACCTCGACAAGCTCGAACCCGGCGTCCGTGCCGCCATCGAGTTCATTCCGGCCACCAACCTGCAACAGGTTTTCGCCGCAGCGCTCGCCGGCTGACGCGCGCAACATCGCGTTGAGTTGGGTCAAGGCCCCGGCGCCGCACGCTGCGCAGGGTCGCGACACCGCGCCGCGACCCGATCCCTCCGATCCCGCCAGTAACGCCGGCGTGATCAGCTGAAATGCGCGGCGATGTCACGCACATCGCTGCGCAGCAAGTCCTTGTTTGCCGTCTTCACGAGC
>DASWWP010000189.1:0-10178 GCA_036405915.1 Pseudomonadales bacterium | reverse complement strand
CCGATGACGATTTCCTTCGCGCCGTTTTCGCCGGCGCGCTGGATGATGTCGTCCAGCGCGTGGATCAGGCTTTCGCCGCCTTCGAGGCCGAAGCGTTTCGTACCCGGGTATTTCGAATCGAGGTGCTTCTCGAGGCCTTCGGCAGCGCTGAGGCGCTCGAGGATGTGCAGGCGTGTTTCCTTCGAGAATTTAGGCTTGCCGGCCGCGCTTTCGATGCGTTTCTGGATCCACTGCTTTTCCTCGATGTTGACGATGGCCATGTATTCGTAGCCGATCGAGCTGCAGTAGATGTCTTCGAGGATCGACACGATTTCACCGAGGCGCAGGTCCTTCTGCGGGATGGTCAGCGGCGCCGTGCTGAATACCGTATTGTTGTCGGCCGACGACAGGTTGTGGAACTCGAGTCGCAGGTCCGGCACCGCTTCGCGGTGCATGAGCCCCAGCGGATCGAGCCGCGCGTGCTGATGGCCACGCACGCGGTACGAGCTGATCAATTGCACGACGTTGACCTGCTTTGCCTCGTGCTCGAGGCTGCCGGGCGTCTTGCCGTCGCCATGCGCGGGGCCATAGGACGCGCCGCGCTTCGGCAGGCCGCGGAAACTTTCGATGATGGCCGCATGCGACACATCACCGCCGTGCTTGCCGTCGATGTTCGGCAGCCTGCCGAAATACTGCTGCCATTCCTCGGATACGGAGTTCGGGTTCGCGAGCCATGCTTCAAACAGCCCTTCGACGTAGTCGAGGTTGTTGCCGGACAACAGCGAGGACTGCTGCATGACCTGGCGGAGACTGTCGTTCACTTTCTTGACTTGCTGGTTCATGTGATCACCGGGTAAGCCGTCGTCGACGGCCGAGATGGAATAAGCATGGCCTCAAATGCCGCGTTCCAGCAGCATGTTGCGGATGTGGCCGATCGCGCGCGTCGGGTTCAGGCCTTTTGGGCACACCGCGACGCAGTTCATGATCCCGCGGCAGCGAAATACGCTGAACGGGTCTTCGAGTTCTGCGAGACGCTGTTGCGTGCGCGTATCGCGGCTATCGGCCAGGAAACGGTAAGCCTGCAGCAAACCTGCGGGACCGACGAACTTGTCCGGGTTCCACCAGAACGACGGGCAGGACGTGGAGCAGCAGGCGCACAGGATGCATTCGTAAAGTCCGTCGAGCTTCGCGCGGTCTTCTGGCGACTGCAGGCGCTCGATCGCTGGCGGCGGATCGTCGTTCTGCAGGTAAGGCTGGATGCGTTCGTACTGCTTGTAGAACGCAGTCATGTCGACGACGAGGTCGCGGATCACCGGCAGGCCCGGCAGCGGACGGATCACGAGCTTGTCGTTCTTCACGATGCCCGACAGGTGCGTGATGCACGCAAGGCCGTTCTTGCCGTTCATGTTCAGGCCATCGGAACCACACACGCCTTCGCGGCACGAACGGCGGTACGTGACCGTTTCGTCCTGGTCTTTCACCATCTGCAGCACGTCGAGCACCATCATGTCCTTGCCGGGCGGCAAGTCGACGGTGTAATCCTGCATGCGCGGTTTCGTGTCCGTTTCCGGGTTGTAGCGATAGATGCTGACTAACACTGCGCTATACCTTTGCGTTCACGCGGCCGATTTTGCCGCGATAAAAAGTTAATAGGTTCTGACTTTCGGCTCGAACACCGGCACGGTCTTCGGCGCGAAGTTCACCGCGCGCTTGCCGAGGCGTTTCTCGCCGGGGAAGTAGATCGAATGGCACAGCCAGTTCGTGTCGTCGCGATCAGGGAAGTCCTCGCGCGCATGCGCGCCGCGGCTTTCGGTGCGGGCTTCGGCGGCAATGGCCGTCGCTTCGGCGACTTCGAACAGGTTCTCGAGCTCGAGGGCCTCGATTCGTGCCGTGTTGAACGCAAGGCTCTTGTCGCTGAGCGCGACGTTCGCGATGCGCTCACGCAGCACCCTCAGCTTCTCGATGCCGTCGCGCATGTAGGCGCCGCTGCGGAATACGCCGAAGTGGTTCTGCATGATGTTCTGCAGCTCCTTGCGCAGCACCGGCACTTTTTCGCCGGACGTCGAGGAGTTCAGGCGCTGCAGGCGTGCCATGGCCGCCTCGATATCCGTCTCCGATGCCTCGCGCTGTTCGATACCGGCGCGCAGCATCTTCTCGATGTGGATGCCGGCCGCGCGACCGAACACGATCAGGTCGATCAGCGAATTGCCGCCGAGGCGGTTCGCGCCGTGCACCGATACGCAGGCCGCTTCGCCGACGGCGAAAAGGCCTTCGACGATGCGGTCCTGGCCGTCGGGACCGATGGTGAGCGCCTGGCCGTTGATGTTGGTCGGGATGCCACCCATCATGTAATGGCAGGTCGGCACGACCGGAATTGGTTCCTTGACCGGATCGACGTGCGCGAATGTGCGCGCGAGTTCGAGGATGCCCGGCAGTTTCTTGTTCAGTTCCTCGGCGCCGAGGTGATCGAGCTTCAGCAGCACGTGGTCGCCTTCCGGCCCACAGCCACGGCCTTCGATGATCTCGAGAACCATCGATCGCGCGACGACGTCGCGGCCGGCGAGGTCTTTAGCTTTGGGCGCGTAACGTTCCATGAAGCGCTCGCCATTCTTGTTCAGCAGGTAACCGCCTTCGCCGCGGCTGCCTTCTGTAATCAGTACGCCGGCGCCGTAGATGCCGGTCGGATGGAATTGCCACATCTCCATGTCCTGCACCGGGAAGCCAGCACGCAGCGCCATGCCGATGCCGTCGCCGGTATTGATCAGCGCGTTCGTCGTCGAGGCGTAAATGCGACCGGCGCCACCGGTGGCGAACACGGTGGCCTTCGATTTGACGTAGACGACTTCGCCCGTCTCGATGCAGATCGCGACGACGCCGACGACGACTCCGTCCTGGTTCTTCACGATGTCGGTTGCGTACCACTCGTTAAAGAACACGGTCTGGTTCTTCAGGTTCGCCTGGAACAGCGTGTGGAGCATCGCGTGGCCGGTACGATCCGCTGCAGCGCAGGTGCGCGCCGCCTGTCCGCCCCTGCCGTAGTCGCGTGACTGGCCGCCGAACGGACGCTGGTAGATGCGGCCGTCGTCGTTACGGGAGAATGGCATGCCCATGTGTTCCAGTTCGAACACGGCCTGCGGGCCGACACTGCACATGTATTCGATTGCGTCCTGGTCACCGATGTAGTCGGAGCCCTTGACGGTGTCGTACATGTGCCAGCGCCAGTCGTCATCCGGATCCGCACTCGCGATGGCACAGGTAATGCCGCCCTGTGCGGACACGGTATGCGAGCGCGTCGGGAACACTTTCGAAATGACAGCCGTCTTGAAACCCGATTGCGACAGCTGCAACGCTGCACGCAGGCCGGAGCCGCCGCCGCCGATCACGACGCCATCGAAGGAAATTGTTCTCATCTTGGCCACGGCTCAGGCACTCCAAAGAATCTGCACGCCCCACGCGAAATAGATCGCGAAGGCCACGGTGCACGACAGGTTGTAAATCAGGCGCAGCGGAGCGGCTGCGCCGCCGAGCGCGGTGCGCGTCAGGTAGTCGGTTCCGATCGTCCACATGCCGATCCAGGCATGCGCGATCAGCGCGATGAGCGCCGCCAGGCTGAAATAGCGCATCCACGCCTGTGCGAACAGACTGCGCCATTCGAGGTAGGTAACCCCGTCGGCCGTCAGGATGAAACCGGCGAGAAACAGCACATAAGCCAGCAGCACTACGGCGCTGACGCGCTGCACGATGTAATCGTGTACGCCGGTGCGGCCGAAATTCGTAACGCTCGTTACCATATCCACATCCCCAGCAGCACGATCACCACGGCGCTGACCACGAAGGCCACGAGTGCAGTACGTGGACCGCCCTCGCGCGACTCGCCCATGCCAAGATCGAGAAACAGATGCCTGACGCCCGCGACCGTGTGGAAGGCGAGTGCGGCAAGTACGCCCCACAGCAGGAACCTGGCGAAGGAGCCCAGCGTCGCCAGCGATGCGAAACCCGCTTCCGTCGACAGCGACGTGTCGAGCAGGTAAAGCAGGCCAAATATGGCGAGAAAAACGATTACGCCGGAAACGCGATGCGTTATCGAAGCCAGGGCGGCTAGCGGGAAGTGGATCGTGCGAAGGTCGAGATTGACCGGACGACGGCGTTTCATGGCGAACCCCTCATCCAATCAAAACTACTTTTATTGATACTCATAAATTATCAGTCTTTTCCGGCGCTGCTGAACTGGCGCGCATTATGCCCCAGCGTCTTTACTTTGATAAACCTTTTTTATTTCAAATTGCGCAAAGACCGTGTAAAAAAGTCATTGTATACGGCCAGTTACGTCAGTTTCGCGGCAAAGGGCCTCAACTCCCCCCGAGCTCTCTGCTGGTTTGACAATCAGGTGGATCACGGGATAGTGTTACCGCCCTACACACAGCAGTACCCCCTTCCGCGTACTGTTCGTCCTGGCTTGAGAAATACTTGAGGAGTGTTTATGACTGGGAAACAAGCTCAGTTGGTTGTCGATGGCGTCGAAAAACCCATTGAACTGCCGGTTTACGAGGGTTCTATCGGTCCCGATGTCATCGATGTCCGCAAACTGACTGACCAGGACATCTTCACTTTCGATCCTGGATTCATGTCGACCGCGTCATGCGAGTCGAAGATCACCTATATAGATGGTGACAAGGGCGTACTGCTGTACCGCGGCTACCCGATCGAACAGCTGGCCGAGAAGTCCGACTATCTCGAGTGCTGCTATCTCCTCCTTAACGGTGAACTGCCGGACAAGAAACAGAAGGCCGACTTCGTAAAAGCCATTCGTTACCACACGATGGTCCATGAACAGATCCACCACTTCTTCAACGGCTTCCCCCGCCATGCACATCCGATGTCGATCATGGTCGGCGTCGTCGGCGCGCTGTCGGCGTTTTACCACGACACACTGAAAATCGACGATGAAGAACACCGCAAGACCGCCGCGCTGCGCCTGATTGCGAAAATGCCGACGATCGCGGCGATGTGTTACAAGTACTCGATTGGCCAGCCCTTCATGTATCCGCGCAACGACCTGAGCTTCAGCGCGAACTTCCTGCACATGATGTTCGCGACGCCGTGCGAGGAATACGCGCCGAGCCCCGTGCTCGCCGAAGCAATGGACAAAATCTTCCTGCTGCACGCCGACCACGAGCAGAACGCTTCCACCTCGACCGTACGGCTTGCTGGCTCGACCGGCGCGAATCCGTATGCCTGCATCTCGTCCGGCATCACGGCATTGTGGGGCCCCGCGCACGGCGGCGCGAACGAAGCGGTGCTGAAAATGCTGACGGAAATCGGCGACGAGAAGAACATCGACAAGTACATCAAGAAGGCCAAGGACAAGGACGATCCGTTCCGCCTGATGGGCTTCGGCCATCGCGTGTACAAGAACTTCGACCCGCGCGCGAAAGTCCTGCGCGAAGCCTGCATGAACGTGCTCGCGGAACTCGGCAAGGAAAACGATCCGCTGCTGAAGATCGCGATGAAGCTCGAGAAGATTGCGCTCGAGGACGAATACTTCATCCAGCGAAGCCTTTATCCGAACGTCGACTTCTACTCCGGCATCATCCTGAAGGCGATCGGCATCCCCGTGAATCTGTTTACGGTGATCTTCGCGACGGGCCGCACGCCGGGCTGGGTCGCGCACTGGCATGAGATGATCAGCAACCCGTTCAAGATCGGTCGCCCGCGGCAGCTGTATACGGGGCCGAAGCAGCGGGATTACCCGGGTTAAGGTCTTTGTGTCTGATTCAATAAAAGCCCTGCAGTGCAGGGCTTTTTTGTTTATGTATTCGAAGCTCGAAACAATTGTCATTTCCGCGGCGTGTCCCGCTGGAATGCAGCTAAAACGAGATGCGGCATCGCGGTGCCGCTCTTGCATCAGGTTTGGCAGGTGACGTAGCTCTCCTCGTCCGCCATTCCCGCGTAACGCTGTAATGCGTTGGCGGACAACGAAATATAACGCCAGGTTTTGGTGCGGGAGCGAATTGCGGCCGTGTTGGCGTCGCGGCATGAGGAGCGCTACGCGCTCCCGGGGGTTGGACTCGCGCTGCGCGCTCGCCCTGCGGGCGCCCTTCGGGCGTCCTGCGCGCCATGCAAAGCATGACGCTTGTCGAACCCGAGGGGGGTTCGAAACTTCCTCCGGGGATGCCAAATAAAAAACCCACCATGCTTGCGCATGGTGGGTTTTTTATTTGGCGTCCCCAGGGGGTTTCGAACCCCCGTTACAACCGTGAAAGGGTCGTGTCCTAGGCCTCTAGACGATGGGGACTTAACCTGTGGCTTTTGTTGCGACGTTCCGGTGAGTGGTGGAGGTAAGCGGGATCGAACCGCTGACCTCTTGCATGCCATGCAAGCGCTCTCCCAGCTGAGCTATACCCCCGCGTACTGCTACTCACGTACTGCAATCGAACATCGCGTCGAACGTCGTGTTACTGATCCAACGTAATCCAAAGTTCGCTCTAACCGGGCCAACCGGAAAGAGCGCGCATTCTAAGTAGCACCTTTTGGGGTGTCAAGAAAAAAGCCGGTGTGGAAACGCGCATCAACGAACGAGTTGCTGATACTCCTTTTCGAGATTTTTCTGCTGCTTGCCGGAGATGCCGCCGAGCGTCGCGAGTGCATGACGCAGGCGCGCGCGCGTGAGGTCCAGGCCAAGGATCGCCATCGAATCGATGACCGATACGGACACCGACGTGCCAGCAATCGCGATGAATACCGGGAACAGGAAATCACGGATCTTCAATCCCATTTTTTCCGCTAGCGCCACGAACGCCTCTTCGAGGCGATTGCGATGCCAATGTGGAATGTCCTCGATGCGCCATGCGACGAACTGCAGCACTTTCAGCAGCGATTCCGTATCGAGGCTTTTGTGCTTGAAGGATTCCGGCGTGATCGACGGCATGCCCGACAGGAAAAAGCCGGCCAGTGGCGCAACGTCGCTGAAACGTTCGACACGCGGCTTGATCAACGGAATGACCTGGTGCAGGCGCTCGATGTCGAAGGCCCACTCGGTGTAGCGCCGCAGGAATTCGGTATCGGAAATCGACTCACGCATGTAGCGGCCATTCAACCAGTCGAGCTTTTGCGTATCGAATACAGGGCCGCCGAGAGACACGCGGTTGATATCGAAGTTCGCGATCATCTCCTGCACGCTGAATTTCTCGTTACCGTCGGGCATCGACCAGCCCATCATGCCGAGATAGTTGATCACAGCTTCCGGCAAATACCCCATGCGCTGGTAGTAACCGATGCTGGTGGGATTCTTGCGTTTACTGAGCTTGCTCTTGTCTGCGTTGCGTAGAAGCGGCATGTGGCACAACACCGGCGCTTCCCAACCGAAGTATTCATACAGCAGCAAATGTTTCGGTGCCGAGTTGATCCACTCCTCGCCGCGGATCACGTGCGTGATGCGCATGAGGTGATCGTCGACGACGTTCGCAAGGTGGTACGTCGGCAGGCCGTCGGACTTCATCAGCACCTGCATGTCTACCTGGCTCCACTCGATCTCGACGTTCTCGCGCAGCAGGTCACGGATCACGCAATGGCCTTCTCTCGGCACCTTCATGCGAATCACGTACTGCTCATTGCGTGCAATACGCTGCGCCACATCGTCCGGAGAGAGATGCATGCAGTGCCCGTCGTATCCGGGCTGCTGCTTGTCGATCATCTGCTGCTTGCGCACTTCGTCCAGGCGCTCCGCCGTGCAGAAGCAATGGAAGGCGTGCCCCTTGTCGAGCAGGATCTCCACGTGGTCCTGATAGATCGCCGAACGCTCGCTTTGCCGGTACGGACCGTAAGGGCCACCCTTGTCCGGGCCTTCGTCCCAGTCGAGATGCAGCCATTTCAGCGCCGCAAGGATGTCGTCTTCCGACTTGCGCGTGCTTCGCACCTGGTCGGTGTCTTCGATGCGCAAAATGAACTGCCCGCCGTGCTGGCGTGCGAAGCACAGATTGAACAGGGCGATATATGCGGTGCCGACGTGCGGATCGCCCGTGGGCGACGGCGCGATTCTCGTGCGAATGGGAGTCATGAATGCTGGCCGGATTTGGGAAAGCGCGGATTATAGGCGATCGGCGTTTCAATCCATATGCGGCTTGCCGCGCAAGCGCTTCGTACCGGACTGCTTTTTCTTCGTGTCGATGCGGCGCTGTTTCGACGCGCGCGTGGGTTTCGTCGGGACGCGCGCTTTCGGCACGCGGCTCGCCTCCAGCACGAGTTCATGCAGGCGCTCGAGCGCGGCATCGCGGTTCTTTTCCTGCGTGCGATGTGTCTGGGCCTTGATGACGACGCAGCCGTCCTTCGTGATGCGCTGGTCCTTCAGGTTCAACAGGCGTTCCTTCACCACCTCCGGCAGCGACGACGCACGTATGTCGAAGCGCAGGTGGATCGCGCTCGACACCTTGTTGACGTTTTGTCCGCCCGCACCCTGCGAACGGATCGCATGGAGTTCGATCTCGGTGTCGGGAATCTCGATGGACCGCGTTATGTTCATCGGCGGCCGCTGTGATCGTCGATGAAGCAGCGCAGCTGCGGCGCCAGCAGGTCGCCGTCGAGCCCAAGATACTGGGCCACGGAAAAGTGGTTCTGGCCGAGCATGTACACGCAACGCGGCAATCGCCCGCGTTTCCGCTGCAGCGCGGCCAGCAGCGCGAGCCCCTGCTGTTCGAAAAACGGCGGATCACATTCCGCAAGCGTGACGAGAAGTGGCACATCCCTGCGCAGCAGGCCGGCTAGCGGCGAGCGCTGGGCGTACAGACGCTGGTCCCTGCCGAGATACGCAGCCTCCATCGGGCCGGGCTTCATCGTGTAGTCGTACACACCCGACAGCAGTATCAGGCCGCGCAGGCCATGGCCGTGCGGCGCATACAGCTCCGGATGCGCGACATACGATGCGGCATGCGAAGCACCGGCCGACTGCCCCATCAGGAAGATCCCGTTTGCACCGATGCCGTACCGTGCACCCTGCTCGGCGATGAACCGAATCACACCATGCAGGTCTTCGACTCCCGACGGCCACTGATGCTGCGGCGCGAGCCGGTATGTCAGCGTCACGCCGTTGTAACCGTTGCGCACGGCCCACTGGCCTATGTTGTCGTAGAACGGCGTGCCGGGAATCTGTTTGTCGCCACCGACGAAGCCTCCGCCATGGACGAACACCAGCACGGGACGCGATGGCGCGAAGCCCGATGCCGGCGTGAACACGTCGAGCCGCTGGCGTGGATCGTTGCCGTACTTCACGTCACGCGCTACGGCGATGTCGGTACCGAGCGGGGATACGAGCGGCAGCGTCAGCTTCAGGGTGGCGCCGACGGTATCCTGCGAGATTACCCGTGGTATCGCGCGGATCGCGCGTGCGTATTCGGAAAACTGCATGCCTGTCTCCTGCAAATGATGCCGCTTTGTAGCATGCCCTGCCCGGCTGCATCCACCTGCCGGCAAACCCGATTTACGTTACACTGGCGCTCTTTTTTCCGAACCCGTTTTTCTTGCATCCCCCGCTTCGCAGGAGCCCGCCATGGATCTCGCCGCACTGAACCAGGAATACGCCAGCAAACATCCGCAGGACATCATCGCGCATGCTCTGTCGCTGCCCGGCAAGGCAGTCGTCACGACGCATTTCGGCCCGCTCGAAGCCGTCATCCTCCACATGGCGAGCCAGGTGAAGCCCGACGTGCAGGTGGTGTGGGTCGACCATGGCTACAACACGAAGGCGACGTATCGCTGCGCGGAGAAAGTCATCCAGAGGCTGAAGCTTAACGTCGACGTCTTCACGCCGAAGGTCTCGGCAGCGCGCCAGGAAGCGGCGCTTGGCGGGATCCCGAACTACACCGAGGACGCGCACAAGGTCTTCACCGAGAACTTCAAGCTCGAGCCTTTCCGCCGCGCGATGGCACAGCACAAACCCGCGATCTGGCTGACGGCGCTGCGCAAGGAGCAGACGGAATTCCGCCAGTCGCTGAACATCTTCACGCAGGATGACAGGGGTACGCTGAAGGTGGCGCCATTCTTCCACTGGACGGAAGCGCAGATGCGTGAATATCTCGCGGCACACGACCTGCCCAACGAAGACAGCTACTACGATCCGACGAAGGCACTCGAGAACCGCGAGTGCGGATTGCACACGTCGCTGTAGTCGCAACGGATCAGGCCTCGCCGAGTTTTTTCAGCGCGTC
>DASWWP010000188.1:0-8323 GCA_036405915.1 Pseudomonadales bacterium | reverse complement strand
GTTCGGCCAGGGCGACACGAACGACGAGCGCGCGGCGATCTCGACTGAAACCGGAAGCCTGCTCGACTTCGTGATGGAAGATGCCTCCGCGCTGAACCGTAGACTTGGCGCCTCGGATCGCGTGATGATGTCCGAATACCTAGAATCCGTGCGCGACATCGAACTGCAGATGCAAAAGCTCGCCGAGCAGGACCTGTCGCACATCGACATTCCCGACGCGCCGGTCGGCACGCCCGGGCAGTTCCCGGCACATCTCGACCTGATGTACAGCCTGATGGCGCTCGCGTACCAGGCAGACCTGACGCGGGTCGTCACCTTCATGACCGATCGCGAAGTCAGCATGCGCACGTTTACGCACATCGGCATATCCGATGCGTTCCATCCGCTGTCGCACCACCAGAACGATCCGGCGAAACTGGAACGCCTGTCGCGCGTGCAGCAATGGTATTTGTCCGCTTTCGCGAAGTTCGTGAAGACGCTGTCGGAAATGCCGGACGGCGACGGCTCGGTGCTCGACCACTCGATACTGCTGTACGGCAGCGGAATGGCGAACAGCAACCTGCACAACTGCGATCCGATTCCGTCCCTGCTCGTCGGCCATGGGAACGGCAAGGTGAAGGGTGGTCAGCACCTGCAGTATGCGCAGGATACGCCGCTCGCGAACCTGATGCTGACGATCCTCGATCGCGCAGGCGTGCCGGCCGAGCGCTTCGGCAACAGCACCGGCCTGCTGACGGAAGTGTAAGGCGATGATAAGGAAACTCATGTTGTCTGCGAGCCTCGTGCTGGCAGCGCAGGCGCAGGCGGAAACGCTTGTCGAGTATGTCGAACAGCAGGATTTCGACGCCGCAATCCAGGCGGCCAAGAGCGGCGAAGACGTGAACGCACCGTCGGTCGACGGCACGACGGCGCTGCACTGGGCCGCGTATTACGGCAACGTCGAACTCGCGCAGCGCCTGCTGCGCGCCGAGGCGGAGCCAAATACACGCAACGATTACGGCTCGTCGCCGATGATGGAAGCGGCCACTGTTGCCAATGTCGACATGCTCAAACTGCTGCTCGATGCAGGTGCCGACGTCGAGTCACCGAACCTGGAAGGACAGACCGCTTTAATGGCCGTTGCTCGCACGGGCAACCTCGAGGCAGCGGAACTCTTGCTCGAGCATGGCGCGAACGTGAATGCGGCCGAAGGCTGGGGAGGACAGACCGCACTGATGTGGGCCTCCGCGCGCAATCAGCCGGATATGGTCGAACTGCTGGTCAGCCATGGTGCCGAAATCGACACGCGCGCGATCGATCGCAACTGGGAGCGGCGCGTAACCGCCGAACCGCGCGTGAAGGAAATGTTCACGGGTGGCTTCACGGCGCTGTTGTACGCCGTGCGCGAAAACTGCCTCGACTGCGTGAAGCGCCTGCTCGACGCCGGCGCCGATATCAACAAGCCCGATCCGGACAATGTCACGCCGCTGATCCTCGCGTTGATCAACCTGCGCTTCGACATCGCGAAGCTTCTCGTGGAACGCGGTGCCGACGTCAACCAGTGGGATTACTGGGGCCGCACGCCGCTGTATGCCGCCGCCGACATGAACATCCTGCCGGCAAGCTACCGTGGCGACCTGCCGGCGTTCGACGACACGACCGGCATCGACATCGCGCGCATGCTTCTCGAACGCGGCGCGAATCCGAACTTCGCACTGAAGCTGGCGCCCCCGCCGCGAAACATCGCGTACGACCGTGCGAATGACAACCCGGTCATGACGACGGGTTCGACGCCGCTGCAGCGTGCTGCCTATGGCTGCGACATCGAGATGATGCAGTTGCTGCTGGCACACGGCGCGGACAGGTCGCTCGGCAACATCAACGGTGTCACGCCGATGATCGCGCTGACTGCCCAGGGCGGCAGCCGCAACCGCAACAAGAACGAGCTCACGGTGATCCAGGGGCTCGAAGTACTGCTGGCGGCCGGTGCCGACGTTAACGAGAAAGGCGGCCTTTACCAGGAAACGCCGCTGCACACGACGGCGCGCCTGAACTGGCTGCCTGTCGTCAAGTTCCTCGTCGAGAAGGGCGCGGACCTGCAGGCGACGGACAACCGCGGCCTGATCCCGCTCGACTACGCGACGGGCAAGGCGGATACGCAATCGCTCGGCGACTTCAACGTCGTCGGCGAGCTGCCGGAGATGGCCGCGCTGCTGACGGAACTGATGAAGGCGCAGGGCATCAGTGTCCAGGACTGATTCGATGACTTGCCTGGAAGGGGTAGTCGCTGGACTACCCCTTTTTCGTTGGGGCGCGTAAATGCACGACACCGACGCACTCGCCGACGTCATCGCTGCTGCACTCGCGACGCAGGGTTATTGCATCGTCGATGATGCCTTGCCGCCCGCGCTTGCGAAGGATCTTGCATCGGCATGCGCCGCCGCACCGCCTGCCGCTTTCAGGGCAGCCGGCATCGGGCGCCGTGAGTCGCGCCAGCACGACAGCACGGTGCGATCGGATGCTATTCGCTGGCTCGATGCGGCGGTGGATCCGGACGCCTTGTACCTGCAGGCGACGGAAACCTTGCGCGCATCACTGAACCGCAAGCTCTTTCTCGGCCTGTTCGATTACGAGTGCCATTACGCGCGTTACGCGCCAGGCGCCTGCTATCGCAGGCACGTCGATGCCTTTGCCGGACAGAAGAACCGCGTACTGTCGACGGTGCTGTACTTGAATCCCGACTGGCGCGAGGGAGAGGGCGGGGAACTGGTGCTGTACGAAGGGGATGCGGCAGAAGCGCTTCAGCGCGTGCTGCCGCTTTTCAATCGGCTGGTCGTATTCCTCAGCGAGCGCTTCCCGCATGAGGTTCTGCCGGCGACGCGTGCTCGGCACAGCATCGCCGGCTGGTTCCGCGTCAGATCTTGATGCGGCTGAACACCTTGCGGATGTTGTGTTCGAAGATGTTGGCTTTTTCCTGCTGGCTGATGCGCGCGTTGTCGATGTAACGCTTCGTGTCGTCGAAGTAGAAACCCGTCTCCGGATCGATGCCACGAACCGCGCCGATCATTTCGGATGCGAACAGGATGTTCTTGTTGTCGATCACGTCGAGCAGCAGGTCGATGCCTTTCTGGTGGTATACGCAGGTGTCGAAATACACGTTGTTCATCACCAGCTCGCTGAGCGGCGGAAGTTTCAGCATGTCGGCGAGGCCGCGGAAACGACCCCAGTGGTAGGGCACCGCGCCGCCGCCGTGCGGGATGATGAACTTGATCGTCGGGAAGTCCTGGCAGACCGTCGATTGCATCAGCTGCATGAAGGCCGTCGTATCGGCGCTGAGATAGTAGGAACCGGTTGCGTGGAATGCAGCATTGCACGAGCCGCTGACGTGGATCATCGCCGGCACGTCGAGTTCCACCATCTTTTCGTAGATCGGGTACCAGTACTTGTCACCGAGCGGCGGTGAGTTGAAGTGGCCGCCCGACGGATCGAGGTTCAGGTTGCAGCCGACGAAGCCGAATTCCTTCACGCAGCGCTCGAGTTCCGCGATGCTGGTCTTGAGGTCCGTGCCGGGCGACTGCGGCAGCGCGCAGGCGCCGATGAAGTTCTTCGGGTACAGCTGCGTGACGCGGTAGATCAGCTCGTTCGTGTGCTCGGTCCAGTACTTGCTCGTGTACGCGTTGCCGACGTGGTGCTCCATCCAGCTGGCGCGCGGCGAGAAGATCGTGACGTCCGTGCCGCGTTCGCGCTGCAGTTTGAGCTGCCCTTTTTCGAGGCTCTCACGAATCTGGTCGTCGGTGATGTTGATGCTGCCTTTTTCGCCGGCGTGCTGCGGGTCTTTCTTCAGCGCCGCTTTCTGGGCGTCGCGGTAAACCCCGAGCGCGTCGGGAGCGGTGGTGTAGTGGCCATGGCAGTCGATGATCATGCGTGTACTCCTGTTGCAATGCGGGTAAAAAACAGCCGCGAAGGTTATCACTTTTTATCGGGGCACGGACGTATTTGCGGCTTTTTCGGGGCGGGTCACAGCGTCGGGGTACGGAGCGTGTGTCACTGTAACCCTGCCATGTATAATCGCGCGGCACTAATACGTTGCCCATCCTGTGCAGTGGGCCTGTACCGGGCCGAGTGCCCGAGTATCCCCATCGAGAGCGCGGATGCATCATGCTGCTGACAAGCGACAGACACGCCGAACGGTCGATGCAACCAGCCGGCATCGCGTTGCCACAATTCCACAAGGCCGCATCAGCGGTATGACCCGGTGAACTACATCCTTCGTGCGCTGGGCATCCTTGCGCGACTCGTCCTCGTGCCTGTGGGGCTCATGCTGCCGGCTGCCGCCTTTGCCGTATCGCTCGGCGACGAAATGATCCTGTCGCGACTCGGCGATCCGGTGGAAGTCGAGATCGAGGTCCTGCAGTGGGAAGACATGGACCTCGAGCGCGTGCAGATTTCCGCGGCCTCGCAGCAGGAATACGAAGTGTTCAAGCTGACGTGGTTGCCGGTGCTGGAGCACCTGAATTTCAACCTGATCGGCCCCGACCTCGACGGCAACGTGCGCGTGCTCATCAGCAGCCGCGATCCGCTCGACGAACCCTTTCTCGAACTGCTGCTGGTGTTGCGCTGGCCGGGTGGTTCGCTGCGCCGCGAATACGTCCTGCTGTTCGATCCGCCTGGTGCGCAGATGGCTGGCGTTAATCCAGACGATTCGCGCGAGGAGACTCCAGCGGAAGTCGCCGCGTCGCCGCCTGCCGATGAAATGGTCCCTGTTGTC
Source organism: Pseudomonadales bacterium (assembly GCA_036405915.1). Taxonomy (GTDB): domain Bacteria; phylum Pseudomonadota; class Gammaproteobacteria; order Pseudomonadales; family Pseudohongiellaceae; genus CAILUG01. The sequence goes on along the minus strand of DASWWP010000188.1, from coordinate 3,576 downwards.
GAAGCTCCCGTGAACGCTGAAGTTGCATCCGTGACTGTCGCGCCCTCTGGCGCTGAAGCGATGCCCGTGATCGTTGTACCCGAGGGCGCAGAGGTGACGTTGTCCACAGACGCCACGCCGCGCGCTGATACGATCCCGGTTGAGGAAGCGCCTGCGCGAATCGAAACGCTTCCGGTGGCCGTCCTTCCTGCGGAAGTTGAAACAGCGCCTTCAAGCGATGCCCGGCCGCAAGTCGTCGCCACTACACGCGCACCGCCAGTTGCGGAAACCAACGTGGCGCTGCTCGAAGAATCGGAGGCCAGCACCCGCGTACCGCCGGCAGGGGCACCGGAACCGGTACAGGTCGCCGTGCCGCGGCCACAGCCCGTACCGTCTGCGCCGGAGCCCCAGGCCGCCATCGCTAGCGGCGCGCCACCGCCCGAAGCCGGACCTGAACGCGCGCGCAATGCAGACGACGTTCCGCCGGAACGCGCCGATGTCGCATCCGTGCGTCCCGACGTGGCAGCCGATCGGGCCGATGTCGCATCCGCGCGCACCGATGACGCACCCGCGCGTGCCGATCGAGCATCCGAGCCTGCGCCCGCACCTGCGGCGGAATCTCCTGCTGCACCCGTCGTCGAAGAAAACCCTCCCGAAACGGTACCCGATGCGCGCACGCAGGTGGCGATCGAGGTAGACACGCTCACGCCACGGGCCGACGCCGCGCCGATCGACACGGTGCGTCGCACGTACCAGGTCCGCTCCGGCGACAGCCTGTGGAACATTGCGCGGCAGTTCCGTCCGGCGGGTGCGGGCGAAAACCTGTACCAGATGCTGCTAGGCATCCACGACCTGAATCGCAACTCCTTCATCAACGGCAACATCTCGTTGCTGAAAGCCAACGCCTTGCTGCAGGTGCCTACCGAAGCGGACATCGATGCTATCGATGCAGCCACCGCGCAGGCAGAGTTCGACCGCCGCTGGGAAACGGGTACGCAACGCTTCGACGCTGCGCAGCGTGGCGAGGCCATCCCGCTGTTCGCCAACGAGCTGCCGGACGAACCACCAGCCGCACCAATCGAACCTGAGCTGCCTCCGGGCACCGAGGCCCCGCCAGCCGCTGAAAATGATGACGGCCTTATCATGGTCTCGTCGGCCGACGCGGCACAGCCGCTCCAGCTCGCCCTGGCGGAAGAGGCAGCGACGATGGATGGCGACGACACTGGCACTGCAGCAGTTCTGCCGCCGCGTGCAGCCGATCAAGCGTCTCCGCCGGCGACGGCTGATGCGGATGTCGCGCCGGCGCTGGCACTTTCGGTCCCACTGCCAGCTTCGGATGCTGCCGATATCGCGCCCGATCCTGGGCAGGACGCAGCGCAGCAAGTCGCCTCGGGCGCGGCGAACGACGACGCGGCATTTCCAGCGGTCGATCCGAGCGATTCGGCGCCGCCGGTTATCGTGCCGGCGACCGTCTCGCGTGTCGTGGTAACGACGGAGCTCGAAACAGAACTTGCAGCGATGCGCACGCGGCGCGAAACCGCCGAAGCGCTGGCGCGGCAGCTACAGGAATCACTTCAGCGCGCCCAGGCGGAACGCGCGGCGCAGGCGGGGTTACTCGCACCGCGAAATCTGCCGTTGGCGGGCGGCGTGCTTGCGCTGGCACTCGGGCTGATCGCCGGCATCGTGTTCCTGATGAAGCTTTCCGGCGAATTGCGCGCGGCGCGCATCGATGCCGATGGCTCGCCTCTATCGTCTCGCCGCGAACCCCTCCCTTCGACTCGCGCGCGCATCGATCCGAAACGCAGCGAGGCTCCGCGCGCAGAGGCTTCACGCACTGCGCCCCCACGCACCGAGCCAACATTGTCTGAAGAAGTGCCGCAGCAGTCGGCTACGCCGTCATCGCGCGAAGCGGTGGATGCAGCGGGTGCAGGGGATGCAACACAGATCGAGGTTATCGAACTGGGGGCATCGCAAGAAGCGAACGCGACTGCAGCTGCGCCGGACGCAAGCAATCCCGACGACCTGTTCGCGCGTATGGACGACATGCTCGGCGCGGCGAAAAAGTCCCCGCAGAAATAACGGTTTAGCGCGACGGCCGCAGCCTTGTTTCGTGCCAAGGCCACCCCAGATACGGTAATATTCCCGCAGTTTCGCAGGTAGGGACCGATGTCAGCAGCCACGCCCCAGTTGATCGACAAGTTCGGACGCCACATCGACTATGTGCGCCTGTCCGTGACCGATCGTTGCGACTTCCGGTGCGTGTACTGCATGTCGGAGAAGATGACCTTCCTGCCGCGCGAGCAGGTACTGTCACTCGAAGAGATCTACCGCATCGCGCAGGCCTTCGTGAACCTCGGCGTGAAGCGCCTCCGCCTGACCGGTGGCGAGCCGTTGATCCGCAGCAACATCATGTCGCTCGTCGAGAACATCGGCGCGTTGCCAGGGCTCGAGGAACTGCTGATCACGACGAACGGTTCCCATCTCGACACACTCGCGCAGCCGCTGAAGAAGGCCGGCGTCACGCGCATCAACATCAGTCTCGACTCACTGAACCCGGACACGTTCCGCCAGATGACGCGTACCGGCGACCTCCAGCAGGTCCTGCGCGGAATCGACGCCGCCGTGGCTACGGGATTCAAGTCGCTGCGCCTGAACGCAGTGATCCTCAAGGGCCGTAACGACCACGAGATTCTCGATTTGCTGGAGTACGCGATGCGCCTCGGCATCAACATCGCGTACATCGAGGAAATGCCGCTTGGCGACGTCTCGGACCATGATCGCCTCGAAACGACGTGCAGCAACGACGAGGTGCGCAAGGTCATCGAGAGCCGTTATCCGCTGACGCCGGTCGTCATGAAGACGGCGGGCCCGTCGCGCTATTACCGCATCGAGAACAGCGCTACGAAAGTGGGTTTCATCTCGCCGGTGTCGCACAACTTCTGCGATACCTGCAATCGCGTGCGCGTGACGGTGGAAGGGCGGCTTTTGCTCTGCCTCGGCAACGAGCACTCGATGGATCTGCGCGGCATCCTGCGCGAGCATCCCGGCGACGAACAACTGCTGCAGGAACGCATCCGTGCGGCGATGGACCTCAAGCCGCAGCGTCATTACTTCTACGACAAGGACGCACCGCAAATCGTGCGCTTCATGAATACCACCGGCGGCTAGGCCTTTGCCGCCCCGGATTTCCATTTCCCAGTAAGGTACATCCATGGCTGGCAACAAACCCCAACAGGAATTCGTTCCGCTGCGCATCGCAGTGGTAACGGTGTCCGATACGCGTAATGAGGAAACGGATACCTCGGGCCAGTTCTTCCGCGAGGCGCTCGAGGCAGCAGGGCATGTCTGCCATTCAAAGCAGATCTGCAAGGATGACGTCTACAAGCTCCGTGCGCTCGTTGCCGCGTTGATTGCGGATGACTCGGTTCACGCGATCCTGCTGACCGGTGGCACCGGTTTTACGAAGCGTGACAACACAGTGGTCGCCATCACGCCGTTGTTCGACTCGCAAATCGATGGCTTTGGCGAACTGTTCCGACAGCTGTCCTATCAGGAGATCGGCACATCGACTATTCAATCGCGTGCGTTCGCAGGACT
>DASWWP010000187.1:0-21135 GCA_036405915.1 Pseudomonadales bacterium | reverse complement strand
GTTCGTCGTCACCGCGTACTGGCGCTGGTTCGGTTCGATGCGCGCGTTCGGTTCGCGCAGCGACTGCACGAGTTCGGCGGCGCTGCGCACTTCGCCGATGCGCGAGAGGTCGGGGCCGGTGGGTTCCCCAATGCCGTCGATCATGTGGCAGTAGTTGCAGAAGCCGCGTTCGAGGTAGAGCGCCTTGCCGTTTGCGGCGTCGCCGGCGAGCGTGGCGGATGAATCGACGGCACGGCTGCGCAGGTAGTCGACGACGAGCTGCGCCTGCTCGGTGCTCATCGTCGGGTTCGGCGGCATCGGCGTATTCGGGATGCCGTTCTGGATGATGCCGACGAGTTGTTCGTCCGTGTAGTTCTGCCGGAACACGCCGTGGCCGAGGTCGACGTTCGGCACGAGCGCGCCGTCGAGGCCGTGGCAGTTCGCGCAGAGGTTTTGATAGACCTGCTCGCCGCTGAACAAATCAGAGCCGGTTTCATGCTGGGCGAGGGCGGGGCCGCTGATGGTGAGTGTGCTCGCGGCGAGCAAGGCGAAGGCCGCCGCTGCCGGGACTTTTGCCCGGGCTTTCCAGGGAAGGTTCATGCTCACCGCTCCGTAGTATGTGGGAGGCCGGCGATGCTGAACATGGACGGCGCGTCGGGGTTTTACCTGATCGGGCGGGGGGAGTTCAAGCGGAAGAAATTCCTGACGTGCTGCTACGTGATGCGCTTGTGCCCGGAGCAACTACCGCCTCGTATCGAAGGCGCAGTGCATCACCGTAAGAACGATCAACTCCTTCACCTGCACGGTGAAGAAGATGCCATAGAGGAGGCGGCTGAATCATGGGCAAAAAAAAGCGCCATTCACGTTCCACCGTGCAAATGGCGCTTTAAAAAGGCCGCGATCGGGCCGTGGATTCTCAGGCGCTTGCGCGCGCTTACATGTCCTTGTCGATCGTCACCAGTTTCGTCGTGCCGCTTTCGCCCGGGAAGTTCTCGAACATCGCGGTGATCAGGTACGGCATCACTTCGGGCAGCGAGTTTTCGTTGCCGACGCTTTCGACGCGCGCTTCGAATACGCGTTCATGCTCGCCGTCGGCTTTCTGGATGTTGAGTTCCAGGCTGCGCTGCCATGTCGGGTTGCTGTAGACCTCGGGCTGCGCCCACATCGGATCGTAGAACGGGTCGTAGAAGCCGAAGTACCACGGGTTGTAATAGCGGCCGAAACCGAAGTGGTAGCGCACGTACGAACGCGACCTGTCGGTGTAGACCTCCGTGGGGCCGGCGGCGACTTCGTAGTCGACTTCAGCGATGAGATCGGCGACGACGTCGGGTTCGGTTACCGGTGTGTAGCCGATCTTGCGCAGCTCCTCATTGATCCGCTGCGCGTAGCTGCGGAACTCGAGGCTCTGGTTCATTTCGGGATTGGCCGCCACCACGCGAATGGTTTCACCGGCGGGCATCACGTTCTCGTGGAACGTGGTGACGTCGCCGCTGATGCGCGACGCGCAGCCCGACAGTACGAGCAGTCCAGCAGTTACCAATGGCAATGCGAATTTCATCAAGTCTCCTGTCCGGCAACACGACGGCCGGCGCGTTCTCTTGTGGGGAACATGGGGATTGCGGCTGAAAATTTCGAGCTCAGCCGTCATTGCGGGTTGGCCGCGTTGGCGCTGGGCAGCGAAACTTCCTGCGTGCAGCGACTATATAGAGGGACAGCTTAATAGCCGCTTAAGTGGGCGCGAGCGCGCCATTCCGCGCCGTCGATGCCGGGGAATCCCGGCGACGGCAAGGAAGAGCGCTACCGCTTGCAGGACTGTTCAGGGACGCGTGACTTTGTAGACCGTCATGCGTGAAGCACCGGACACGTAGATGTCGCCATTGGTATCGACGCCGAGCCCGTGCGCGCGATCGACAGCCACCGAGTCGAGCAGCTCGCCATCCTTGACGATGTTGACGATGCCGGCATTAACGTCGCTGACGTAGACGGTATCGTCGGGCAGCACTTCGATGCCGCCGCGTGACGGGAAGGGCCATGATTCGACGAAGGTGCCGTCCGGCGCGACGACCGACACGCGCGCGTTGTCGCTGTCGTTGACGAGGATGCGGCCCTGCGAATCGATCGCGACGCCGTGCGGTACCTGCAACTGGCCAGGTTCCGATCCTTGCGTGCCGCCGATGATGCGGACGAACTCACCGTCCTTCGTGAAGTGCACGACGCGCGCGTTCACGTAACCGTCACTGACGTAGACGTCGCCGTTCGGCGCGAAGGCGACGTGGTTCGGCTGGTTGAATTTGTCGGTCGACGTGTTGTCGCCGGCCACGCCCTGCTGGCCGAGCGTCATCAGCAACTCCCCATCCGGGCTGAACTTGCGCACGACGTGCCACGTCGAATCGCTGACCCAGTAATTGCCATCGGGATCGACGCCGATGCTGTGTGCCGTATCGAACTGGCCGGCTTCGCCGAAGCTGCGCACCGGCACGCCGTCGCGCGTGAACACGCGGAAATACGGTGGCGTGCGCACGAGTACGATCACGTTGCCCTGCTTATCAGCGGTGATCCACGAGGTCGAGCCGTCCCAGTTCGTGCCGGCGGGGAGCTGGGCCCAGTCGGGATCGACCGTGGTCTGGGCGAATCCCATCCCGCTCAGGATCATGAGGAGCGTTCCGATCAGCAGGCGGAGCGTGCGCGTAATCGACGGTGCGGCGGCCTTGTTCATAAGTCTTCCTCGCAAATATGGTTCGAGCGCATTTCAGAATCAGTTGATCCTGTGGCGGAAAATGTGGACTTCGGGAATTTTTCCCGTTACGTTCGCGTCCCCACAAAAGCAACAATGAAGTTCACAAAATTCGATAATAAAAAGCAATGCAATGTAGAAATTGCTGAATAAGTCCGCTCGTTCTCCCCCCCCAAAAAACCATCACAAGTTAACCCTTGAGGCATCCTTATGGCAGAAAAACCCACTAAAGGCACCATCGTTTCGTTCGGCAACACACCGCAGGCCAAGGATGACAACTTCGTAGGGCTCGGCACCGAAGACAGCGGCATCCTCTACCTCGGCGTGATGGCCAACGATCTGGCCGGCAACGGCAAGAGCCTGTGGGCTACCGACGATGGCGTCAGCGAAGGCGGCGACCGTCCGGTCGACCTGCTGACGCAGGATGCCGTCAATGCCGCAGGTGCCAGCGCGCTGGGCGCGAAAATCTGGATCACGGCGGATGGTCGCGTGGCCTACCAGGCCACGCCGGCGATGGTTGACGCGTTCCAGTCCCTGAGCGTGGGGCAGAGTGTCACCGACTCGTTCACGTACGCGATTCAGATGGGCAACGGCACGCTGAGCTGGGCGAAAGTGAATGTGACGCTCGCCGGCACGAACGACAGGCCGGTGGTGCAGAACGTCAGCATCGCGGCCGTCGAAGACGGCCAGCCGGTCACCGGTAACTTCACCGGCGATGACATCGACAGCGACGACGACGCGAACTCGCTTACCTACAACATCATCGCCCAGCCGGCGATCGGCACGCTGACGAAGAGCGGCACGACCTTCACCTACGCGCCCGGCGGCAATTTCCAGGGACTCGCGCAGGGTGAAACGCAGAGCCTGGCGTTTACGTACACGGCCACCGACAAGCATGGCGCAGTCTCGGATCCCGCCAGTGGCGCAATCACGATAACCGGCGCCAACGACGCGCCTTCGCTCGAGGCCGGTGCCTCCGAGCTCACCGAAGACGGCGCCGTGGTTACGGTGAACCTCGCCTCGCTCGGTGCCGATGTCGACAGCGATGACGACGGTGGCACGCTCGTGTACAGCACGCTCGACACGCCGCCAGGCGGCAGCGCGACAATCAACGGCACGACGCTGAGCCTGAGCCCCGGCAGCGATTTCCAGTCTTTGGCAGTCGGCGAAACCACGTCTTTCACTGTGAAGGTGCAGGCGAAGGATAAGCACGGCGCCACGGCGACCAACGACATCAGCGTGAAGGTTACCGGTGTCAACGATGCGCCGAAGCTGAATGCCGGCGCGCTCGGCGCGAAAGAAGATGGCGACGCGGTCATGCTGGACCTCGCCTCGCTCGGCGACGACGTCGACAGCGACGACGATGCAGGCAGCCTTGTGTATACGCTCGTCGGACCGGCGCCGCAGCACGGCGTGGCGACGCTGAGCGGTTCGATGCTGAGTTATGCACCCGGCCAGGCGTTCCAGGGACTCGCGCAAGGTGAAACCACGGCGTTCACGCTGGACGTCAAGGCGACGGACAAGCATGGCGCGTCGACGGTGAACACCGTCACCGTGACGGTGACCGGCGAGAACGACGATCCGACGCTGGCTGCCGGCAAGCTCACGGCGTTCGAGAACGGCGGGGCCGTGACGCTGGACCTCAGCACGCTCGGCGACGACGTCGACAGCGACGACGACGGCAGCACGCTGACGTACGCGGCGCCGTTCCCGGGCCCGAACGGCAGCACCGTGAGCGTGTCCGGTACTACGTTGACCTTCGTTCCCGGCACCGCCTTCGAGCAGTTGCCCGAGATGGTCCCCGCCGACTTTTCCGTCGGAATCGAAGCCACTGACAGGCACGGCGACAAAGCCTTCAGCCACGTCGCCGTCCGCCTGATCGGCAAGAACGATGCGCCGACGTTGCAGGCCGGGGTTTTCGCCGCGCAGGAAGACGGCGGTCCGGTGATGCTGAACCTCGCGACGCTCGGCGACGACATCGACAATGACGATGGTCCGGGCAGCCTGCTCTATGCACTGGCCGCGCCGGTTCCGGCAGGGCAGGGCGCCGTGCAGATCGCGGGGACGTCACTGACCTTCACGCCGGGCACGGATTTCCAGGGCCTCGCACTGGACCAGAAAGCGGACGTCGTGCTGCAGCTGCAGGCCACGGACAAGCACGGCGCCACCGCCGTCAACACCGTGACGGTAACAGTTACCGGCAAGAACGATGCGCCGACGCTGAAATCCGGCACGCTGGCGCTCACGGAAGACGGTGGTCCGGCCACGCTGTCGCTCGCGCCGCTCGGTGACGACATCGACAGCGACAACGACGGCAGCAACCTCGTGTACACCACGGGCGCCGGCCTGCCGCAGGGCACGGCGACGGTGAATGCCGCGACGCTGTCAGTCGACCCGGGCAACGGCTACCAGTACCTCGCCGCGGGAGAAACCAAAACCTTCGACCTGGCACTGAAGGCCACCGATGCCCATGGCCTGTTCCAGAACAACGTAGTGACAGTGAGCGTTACCGGCATGAACGACGCGCCGACGCTCGGTGGCGACACCGCGGGCGGCGTCACGGCAATGGCGGGCAACCAGACGCTGACGCTCGAACAGTGGACGGGTTATCCCGGTCCGTATGCCGAAGCCAGCCTCCGCAGCCACGCCAGTGCCAACAAGGCGAATTACACGGTGAGCACGACGGTCGTCGATTTCACCGACGATACGGGCGGCTTTGCCGGCGAGATCCCGGGCAGCACGCCGTGGCCCGCGGCCGCCGCAACCGGCACGTCCGGCACCGGCGGCATCAACGACCAGTTCTTTGCGCGCGTGACGGGCCAGATCAGCGTACCGGTTACGGATACCTACACCTTCCGCACGTTCAACGACGATGGCGTGTACCTGCGCGTCAACAACCAGCTGATCATCAGCGACAACTCGCATCACCCCGAAGCGGCATTCACCGGCAGCATCACGCTGGCGCCGGGCGTGTACCCGGTCGAACTGTTCTTCTTCGAAGGCGGTGGCGAGGCCTCGCTCGAATTCACCGTGAAGAACTCGGCTGGCAGTTACGGCCACGTGGTGTCGACGCAGCAGCTTGGCGACAGCGGCGTGCTGAACTTCAATGACATCGATCTCATCGACACGCATACCGTCGCGGTTGCTCCGGTGGGCACGACGCTCGGGGCGATGTCGGCAACGATGACGCAGGACAGCACGCACGGCGGTCCAGGCAGCGTGAACTGGAACTATGCAGTGGACAACAAGGCCGTCGTCAGTCTCGGCGCCGGCCAGACACGCGTGGAAACCTTCACGGTGACCGTGAGCGACAACCATGGAAGCAGCGCGTCGCAGGACGTCGCGGTGACGATTACGGGCATCAACGATGCGCCGCAGGCAGTCAACGATGTGCTCTCGGTCGCCGAGGAGCAGGCCGTGTCCATCAACGTGCTCGGCAACGACAGTGATCCGGATGCCGGCGATGTGCTGCAGCTGGTCGGCGCGGGCGGCGCAAGCCACGGCTCGCTGGCGCTCAGCGGCAACAACGTCGTGTACACCTCGCACAAGGATTACAACGGTCCCGATGTCTTCACGTATACCGTGCGCGACGCGGCTGGCATCACCAGCACGGCAACGGTGAACGTCAACGTTACCGGCGTGACGGATACGTACGCGCTGCAGAACCTTGTGAAGAATGGTTCGTTCGAGGCGTCCACGCAAAACGTATACGTGTCGGTTGGCAGCTTGCAGGGTTACTGGACGGTTCCGAACGACTGGGCGATGACGGGCAACGGCGTCGACGTGGTGCCTGGATGGCAGGATGCCGACGGCAACGTTTCGCTCGACCTCAATGCCTTCGAGCTTGGTGGCGTGAAGCAGGCGATCCCGACGGTGGCGGGCCAGCAGTATTCGGTGAGCTTCATGCTGTCGAAGAACCCCGGTGGCGGCGGTGAAAGCTTCATCGACACGGTGCTGGTACAGGCTGGCGCCAGTTCCGCGCAGTACGATTTCAATTTGCCGAATACCAACAACAGCATGATGTGGCAGCAGAAGACGTTCAGCTTCACGGGAACGGGCAGCAGCACCGAGCTGAGTTTCGCGAGCCTGACGCCGGCGGCCTTCGGCAACGGCGATATCCGCCAGGGGCCGGCACTCGACGAAGTCGTGGTCGTCACGAACCAGGTCATCAATGGTTTCGTGAAGGGCGGCCCGGGCGGCGACGTGCTGAATCTCGGCAGCCTGCTGGGCTCGATCGGCGCACCGCATGATGCGTCGGCCTTCGGCGGCGGCTTCCTGGCGTTCCAGCATTCGGGCGGCAATACCCTGGTCGGTATCGATCCGAACGGCGGGGGCGACAACTACCTGACCGTAGCAACGCTGGTGGGTGTGATACTGCTGCCCACCGACACCGGCAGCTTCATCCTGTAAGGGATGGTGCAGTGACAAAACCCCCGCAATCGCGGGGGTTTTGTTTTTCAGGATAAGCATGGTCGTTCGCCAGCACACAGGCGTGGAGCGGGCACCTGGCCCTCGCGGCTTTTCGCCAGCAACGGCGGAGGAAGGTGACTGACGAGTAGATCGTGGAATTGCCCGCTTGGTAACGCAAGTTGCCGAAAACAGGACAGTTTTTCGTGAAGACCGTGCATCCTTAACGCGCGCGCGCCCGTTCATTAACGGTTCAAAACCGTTGCCACCGCTGCGGCGGGACATTCGCACGGTAGAGTCCGCCCCCTTCGAACCAACCAGCAGGGGACAGCCATGCGTCGCACGATCTATCCACAGGGCCGCCTGACCGCGGCGATAGCGAGCGCGCTGCTCGCCGCATATTCCGGCGCGGTGGCCGCGCAGCAGACCGCCACGAACGGCAGGACGCTGACGTCCGACGTCGAGGAAGTGATCGTGACCGGGCGCAGCCTGGAGACGAGCCTGCCGCTGGAACTGTCGAAATACGGCGCCGACCTCGAGATCGTCACCGCCGAACAGATCCGGAACCACGGCTTCGTCGACGTGGCGCAGTCGCTCGAAATGCTCGTGCCGGGCGTGCACCTGACGACGCAGGCGGGCGCCTTCAGCTACGTGAACCTGCAGATGCAGGGCTCGCGCGCGTCCGACACGCTGTGGGCCATCGACGGCATCCGCATCAACAACCGCCTTTACAACGGCACGAGCCCGGCCGACACCTTGCCGTCGAGCATGATCGAGCGCGTCGAAGTGCTGAAAGGTCCGCATAGCCTGATGTACGGCACGCAGGCGATCGCCGGCGTCGCCAACGTCGTCACGCGTTCGTTCACCGACGATTTCGATGCGGGCTTCAACGTCGGCACCGGCAGCTATGGTTTGAAGCGTGCGAGCGTGTATGGCAGCGGATCGGCTGCCGGCCACAAGTTCGTCGGCTGGGCGTCGAAGGACGAGAACGACGGTTACGAGATCTACGACGACTACCAGCCGACGTCGGTCTATCGCGACCGCGGTTACAACGTCGAGAACGCCGGCCTGAAGTACGGTTACGACCTGACCGACGACCTGAGCTTCTCGATGAGCGCGATCCACACCGAAGCCGCGCTCGATTATCCCAGCGTCGTGACGACGTCCGTGAACGATCGCAACGAGGACCTCGTGTACGCGCGCCTCGACTACCAGCCGGGCGAGCGTACGCAGTTCTTCCTGAAAGGCTATTCACACGACTGGGACACGAATTACTACCCCGCAGGCCAGCCATCATCGGCCGGTGACTACTGGGGCTACACGGACGAAGGCCTGACGGCGGGCGCGCTCGTGACGCCGATCGACACGATGGAAGTGCACGTGGGTTACGACTACCAGACCTACGACGGCACCGACGACGTGCTGCTGATCGCCGGCCAGCAGGAAAGCGTGCACGCCGTATATGCGCAGCTGCGCACGACCGATGCCTTCTCCGATGCGCTGCACATCGCGACGGGCACGCGCTACAACAGGACCGAAGGCATCGACTCCACCGACTGGAGCCTGATGGGCCTGTACGACATCAATGAGTACTTATACGTGCAGGGCGTGCTCGCAACTGCCTTCATGCTGCCGAGCGCGGAAAACCTCTATCGCATCCATTGCCCGACCGGCGTGAACTGCACGCACGGCAATCCGAACCTCGAACCGGAGCAGGCGCTCGGCCTGACGATGTCCGTCGGCGGCCGTCTCGACGTGGGCGCGCGGCCGCTGAGCTGGCAGGTGTCGGCCTGGGACCGCAAGGTCGACAACCTGATCACGTCCGCGCTGATCCCCGCTGAACTGCTGGGCGAGTTCCCGCCGGAGTTCACGCGCACCTTCATCAACGTGCCGACGGAAGTCGACGTGCAGGGCGCGGAATTCCTGCTGCGCGGACCGATCACGGCGAGCCTCTCGTTCGACCTCAGTTACACGTACAGCAAGGAAGTGGGCGCCGGTACGGACTACCAGCTGCGCGATCGTCCGAAGAACCAGTACAAGGGCTCGATCGCGTACGTCAGCCAGCGGTATCCGTTCGGCATCAACGCCGCGTTCAAGTACATCGGTGCGAAAACGGTCGACATGACGAACGTCAACCTCGGCATCCAGGAATACGGCGATGCGTACCTGTTCGAGCTCGCGGGGCACGTCTATCTCGACGGACGGGACGGCCAGCATCGCGTGACGGCACGCCTCGAGAATGCCTTCGACGAGAAATATGCGACGTCGATGGGCAATGCGATTCGCACCGGCAGCGCACCGCAGGAACGCTTCGTCTGGAACCGCCTCGGTCCGCCGCGCACGTTCAGCGTGAATTACAGCTACCAGTTCTGAGGCATGAGGCAGGCCTGCCGGAACCGCGCCGCGATGCGGTTCCGGCTTTTTTTGCAGTGGAGAACGCCTACGTGAAAGTCATCCTGTTCGTTCATCGTTACCTCGCCGTGGGCGTCGGCTTGCTGATGGTGCTGTGGTGCCTGTCGGGTTTCGTCATGATGTACCAGAGTTTTCCGGAACTCAGTGACGAACAGCGCGTGAATGGGCTCGCGCCGCTGGACTTCGCGCAGTGCTGCGACCTGTCCGCGCTCGCGCTCGACCCATCCACGCCGGCTCCGGCCTTCCGCATCGAAATGCTGCGCGGCGATCCCGTGCTTCGCCTCGGTGGCGGAGGCCGGCTCGCCGGCACCACGCCGGTGACGAACCTGCGTACCGGCAAGCCGCTCGCCGAACTGGACGAGGCCGCGGTGCTCGACGTCGCGCGCCAGTATGGCGCCGGCAATCGCATTGCAGGCACGGCGCGCTCGCTCGGCGTTATCGACATCGACCAGTGGACGCTGCAGACCGCGCGCCGCAATGCGCCGACGTACAAGGTCGCGTTCGACGATCCGGCCGGCACGGAGATCTACGTGTCGGGTGCATCCGGCGAAGTGTTCCAGGCGACGAGCCGCCGCGAGCGCGTGCTGTCCTGGTTCGGCGCGATCCCGCACTGGCTTTATCCGACCGTGCTGCGGCAGGACGGCGCGCTGTGGACGACCGTCGTGATCTGGACGGCGATCGCCGGGTCCTTCCTCGCGGCGACCGGCATGTATGTCGGCATCAGCCGCCTGCGGCGCAACAAAAAGGGCGAACTCGCATCGCCGTATCGCGGATGGTGGTACTGGCATCACGTGAGCGGCCTCGTGTTCGGCGTGCTCGCGCTCACGTGGGTGTTCAGTGGATTGATGACGATGAATCCGTGGGGCGCGCTGTCAGGCGGCAGGAACGATCCTTCGTATCGCGAGGCCTTCACCGGTACGCCGGCGTGGCGTGACGTGCAGCAGTTCCTCGGGGCGATACAGCAAGTCGAAGCGCGCGACCTGCGGCAGATCCAGCCCGCGCCGTTCGCGGGTGAAATGTACTTCCTGGCGCGGGGCGCCGACGGCAGCCAGCAACGCCTCGACGCAGCTGCGCGGCCCGCGCCGCTGGCAGCCGGGCAGGTGGAAGCGGTCGTCGCGCAATTGCCGGATCCGGTGCGCGAGTTCGCGTTGCTCGACAAGGAAGACAGCTACTACTACGGACACAAAAGCGCCGTCGACCTGCCGGTTTGGCGCGTACTGATGGACGACGCCGACGCGACGCGCCTGTACATCGACACCGACACCGGGGCGATGCGCGCGATCGGCAGCAGCGCGCGGACGTCGCGCTGGATTCGCACCGGCCTGCACGACCTCGATTTCCCTGTGCTGCGCAGCGAGCCGCTGTGGTACGTCGTCGTCAGCGTGTTGCTTGCCGGCGTGACTGCACTATGTGCGATCGGGACGTGGCTCGCGATCAAGCGCGTGCGCATGGATTTCCGGCTGTACCGCGCGCGGCTGCGCAGGCGCTTCGGCAGCGGCGATGGAGCAGTCGTGCAGTGACGCGGCCCAACGCGGTCGGATGTGCTTAAGCGCAAGTCAGTCGGCGAGGCCGAGGATCGCGTCGACCATCTGGCGCGCGACCGCCGGATCGAGCGCCGGGTGCGGCGTCATCGGCGTTTCGCCCCATACGCCTTCGCCGCCGTCGATGATGCGTGAAACGAGGAAGTCGACATTCTCGCCGGTCGGCTCATAACGCGCGGCGATCGCTTCATAGGAAGGGCCCACGAGGTTGACGCTCGTGCGGTGGCAGGCCACGCAGTCGTGGCCGGCGAACAGCGGCAGCGCGTTGACCGGATCGGGCGCGTCGGGGATTGCAGTCGTCGTCGCGGCGCCGCCGTTCGTCGCGGACCACGACGTGAATTCCTGTGCGGTCGCCGGTTCGAGGCGTAGCAGCGCGCCGTCCGTGTGGTCCGTCAGCAGGTACAGCAGTTCGTCGGGGCCTTCCTTCACGTAGCGGATGCGCTGCTTCAGTTCCGTCAGCAGCGACTCGCGCCGCACTTCGCCGTTCTCGTTGAACACGACGCGCTGCAGGTGGCCGGTGCCGGGAATGCGGCCGCGGATCATCGACGTGACGAAGAGGTTGTTCTTCCAGTTCGGAAACCGGCTGCCGCTGTAGAAGTCCATGCCTGCGACCGTGATCGACGGTACCCAGAACACTTCGGGCAATTGCGTGCCTTCGACCCAGGGCTGCGGGCTGAAGCGGTCGCCGTCGTAGTCGCGGCCGAACGTGGCGACCGGCCAGCCGTAGTTCACGCCGGGCTCGAGGACGTTCGCTTCGTCGCCACCCTGCGGACCGTTTTCGATTTCCCAGATGGCGCCGGTTTCCGGATGCACGGTGAAGTCCATGACGGAGCGGATGCCCCAGTTGTAGATTTCGGGAAGCGCGCCTTCGACGCCGATGTACGGGTTGTCGCGCGGCACGCTGCCGTCGTCGTTCACGCGCAGGATCTTGCCGATGTGCGAGTCGAGTTTCTGCGGCGCGTCGGTGTCGAGGCGATGCGAGACGCCGAACAGGATCGTGCCGTCAGCCATGAAGTGCAGGCGCGACGATGCGCCGCCGAAGTTCTCGCTCCAGGCTTCGTCGGCGACGAACACGTCCTGCAGCTCGACGAGATGCGTGCCGTCGAAGCGGCCGCGGCCGAGCGCGGTCGTCACCCAGTACTTGTCGCTGCCGTCGGGATTCGGCGCGGTCTTGATGTACGTGAAGTAGACGAAGCCGTTCTCTTCGAAGTCAGGGTGCAGCTTGATGTCGAACAGCTGTTCGAGCGAGAAGGGCTCGACGAGGTCGGCGACGATCTCAGGACTCAGCTGCCCGTTGCTGAACAGTTTTACCTTGCCGGTGCGCTCGCTGATCAGCATGTCGCCGGTGGGATGCTCCATGCTCTGCGTGCCGGGCAGGAAGGCGAAGCCGAAGGGATGGTCCATGCCGCGCGCAAGTACCGACACCTTGATGTAGTCCTGCTCGAAGCTTTCGAAATACCACGGGCCGGCTTCCAGCGCGGGACCTTCGAACTGCGCGTGCAGCGGGCTGCTGAACAGTATTAGTAATGGGAGGCTCAAACGGCGCGGTAGCAGTCGCAGCATGGCGGATTACCTCATCGTTATTTGACCGCGACGACGTCTTCCGCCTGCGGACCCTTGCTGCCTTCGGTCACGGCGAACTCTACGCGCTGGCCTTCGCGCAGGATACGGTGGCCGTTGCCGGAAATGGACCGGAAGTGCACGAAGATGTCCTGGCCGTTGTCGCGCGTGATGAAGCCGAAGCCCTTGCTGGCGCTGAACCACTTCACGTTGCCGGCTTCCTTGTCTTGCGAGTGCACCGCTTTCACGTTGCCGGTTTCCTTTCCGCGTGCGGGGGGCGCTTTCTCGTTGCGCTTCGGCGCAGGCGCCGCGTGCCGGACCGGCAGCATCAGCGTGACGATGGCGGCGAGCAGTGCGATGGCGAAGTAGGCGATTGGCGGTGGCACGCGGGTCAGGGTTTCGATCAGCGTGGCGAGCAACGTGAGGATGAATGCCGTCGCCAGGACGGACATGGAATTACGGACGTTCATTAGGCGCCTCGTTCTTATTGTTATGGACCGATGCGTGGAAGCATCGCGGTTTTTGTATTTTTGTAGGCCTGCGAGCCATCATGCACCCCGCGCCCGGCAGACGGTGCCTAATATCCCTGATTTTTTTTGGCATTGCCACAGCCCGGCGGGCCGCCCCGGCGTGACGGCGCACGCAAATTCCCGGGGCGACGCGGCTGGTCCGGCCGGAGTTTCGACTGCCCCGGGTCGCGCCAAAAAATCGGCCGGCGTGCGGCTTCAGTTTGAACACCCGCGAGTACAATGCGCTCCTTTTTCTGCCATCCATCGGAGCACAGCATGCTGCGCGCAAGCGACCTGAAGACCGGCGCGGTCATCGACATCGACGGCATTCCGCACGTCGTCAAGCAACTCGAAGTGAAGAGTCCGTCGGCGCGCGGCGCGGCGACGCTCTACAAGATCCGTTACACGAACATGCAGAGCGGCCAGAAGCTCGACGTGACGTACAAGGGCGACGACATGGTCAAGGAAGCCGAGTGCGAGCGCGTGCCGGTGCAGTACTCGTACAAGGAAGGCGACAACTGGGTGTTCATGAACAGCGACGACTATTCACAGTACGAAATAGCCGACAGCGAAATGGAAGAAATCCGCGGATACATCAGCGAAGGCCTCGAAGGCATCCAGGCGCTGATCATGGACGGCAAGTTGCTGACGCTGATCCTGCCCGCTGCGGTCGAACTCGAAGTGGTCGAGACCCCGCCGAGCATGAAGGGCGCTTCCGCCACGAGCCGCACGAAGCCGGCCACGTTGACCACCGGCATCGAGGTGCAGGTGCCCGAATACATCGAGCAGGGGACGAAGGTGAAGGTGAGCACCGTCACCGGGAAGTACATGTCGCGGGCCTGAGCTGCCGTCGACTTGCGTTACTGCCGGCCTTTGTCGTCATTCCCGCTTAAAGATCTGGGCGCCCACTCACCAATGCCTGACGGGGCCGGGACCGGTAGTGCTCTGCGGGGACGTTGAGCGCCATGGATGGCGCGAGCGACAGCACAGGGACGTGCGCTTTCTCCCGGCAGAGCACTACTGGTTCCGGACCATTCCATGACGTCGAGTGGGTGTCCCAATGCCCAACTATTCCTCGACCGCTTCCCCGATATCCCCGCACTCGCCAAGTATCTTGTTCATGCGGCTGACGTCGCGCGCGAACAGGTCCAGGTCGTATTTTTCGGAGACCTGTTTCCATGCCGCTGCATATTCGCATTCGAATTCTTCACGCGGCTGCCAGCTCGCGATGCTGCGTTCGCGTTTCTTGCGGTGCGTGTCGCGGCCGATGGCGATCAGGTTGAGCGGGTCGTTTGCGAAGGCGGCGCGCTTCGCGTCGTCCCACTGGTAGCCGTTGGAGGCATTCGCGTACTTCGGTGGGATGATGTGGTCCACTTCGAGCTGCGCGCCGCGCGTGAACTCCTCACCGCTGTATTCGTCGACCCAGAGGCCTTCGCGGATTTCGCACTGGCGCGGGTTCGTCCACGTGACCGGCACCTTGCTCGTCTGTTCGAGCACGAAGGTGCGTGCGGTCTTGCACTGCGCGACGAGTTGCCAGTGCGGCCAGTCTTCCTTCAGGTAGTAGCGGTCCATGTCGCGGTCCGAGAACGCGCGGCTTCGGTACTGGTAGCGCGACGCCGTGGGAATGCAGCCATCGAGGTGGCACTGGTACATGCCGCCCGGTTCCCAGTGGCCGCCGTTGATGTCGAGCGGCTTGCTCATGTCGGCGTGGGCTGCCGACGAGGCGAGCAGTGTGGCGGAAGCTAGCGTGACGAACTTGAGCATGGCTGGTTCCTCGTTATGTCGCTGTCTTCGACTAACAAATTATTCGGGCGTTCACTCGCATGCAGCAGGTGCTCCCGGCGACGGCGTACCCCGGCTTTCGCCGGGGTGGCGACGCAGACTGCGCTTCGCGCGGGTTACAGGGTCGCAATCTTCTCCAGTTGTTCCTGCAGCAACTGCAGCGTGCCGGCGAAACTGGACAGCCGTTCGCGTTCCTTCGCAACCACGGCCGGTGGTGCGTTCGCGACGAAGCGCTCGTTCGCGAGCTGCGCTTCCACCTTCGCGCTATCGGCTTTCAGCCTGTCGATTTCCTTCGCCAGGCGCGCCTGCTCGGCCTTCACGTCGATCAGACCGGCCAGCGGCACGCGGATTTCCATGTCGCCGGACAATTGCATCGAGGCCGGCGGTGCAAGCGCGGTGTCCGTGAGCCATTCGATGCTCTCGAGCTTGGCCAGCTTGATCAGGTATACGCGGTGCTGTTCGAGGAAGTGCCTGTCGAGCGGCGTGCCCTTGCTGAAGATCGCCGGAATCGCCTTGGCCGGCGAGATGTTCAACTCGCCGCGGATGTTGCGCAACGCGAGCACGACGTTCTTGACCCATTCGATTTCCGCTTCGACGTCGATGGAGACGACAGAGGAGTCTTCTTCCGGATACGGCTGCAGCATGATCGTGGCGCCCGTGATGTCGAGCAGCTGCGCCGCCTTCTGCCAGATTTCCTCGGTGATGAACGGCATCAGCGGGTGCGCCAGGCGCAGGCTCTGCTCGAGGATGCTGAGCAGCGTGTAGCGCGTGGCGTTCTTCGCTTCGTCATTCGCCTTCTCGTCCCACAGCACGGGCTTCGACAGTTCGAGATACCAGTCGCAGTACTCGTTCCAGAAGAAGTCATAGACGGCCTGGGCGACGAGATCGAAGCGGTAAATCGCGATGCTTTCGTTCACTTTCTTCAGCGCTGCCTGGAAACGCGACTGGATCCAGAGGTCCGCTCGTGAGTAATCGTGGCGACGCTCCGGCTTCGTGACTTTATGCTCTTCGCAGTTCATGAACACGTAGCGTGCCGCGTTCCAGATCTTGTTGCAGAAGTTGCGATAGCCTTCTATGCGGCCCATGTCGAAGTTGATGTCGCGGCCGGTGCTGGCCAGCGAGTAGAAGGTATAGCGCAGCGCGTCGGTGCCGTGTGCCGGGATGCCGTCGGGGAACTGCTTGCGCGTGGCCTTGTCGATTTTCTGCGCGAGCTGCGGCTGCATCATGCTGTCGGTGCGTTTTTTCAGCAGCGTATCGAGCTCGATGCCGTCGATCAGGTCGATCGGGTCGAGCACGTTGCCTTTCGACTTCGACATCTTCTGGCCTTCGGCGTCGCGGATCAGGCCGTGCACGTACACCGTCCTGAACGGGATTTGACCCGTGAATTTCAGCGTCATCATGATCATGCGGGCGACCCAGAAGAAGATGATGTCGAAGCCGGTGACGAGCACGTCGGTCGGATGGAACTTCTTCAGGTACTCGGTTTGCTCGGGCCAGCCGAGCGTGCCGAAGGTCCACAGTGCAGACGAGAACCAGGTGTCCAGAACGTCTTCGTCCTGCGTGAGTTGCACGTCATCCGCGAGCCTGTACTTCGCGCGCGCGTCGGCTTCCGTCGGTGCAACGTAGATCTTGCCCTGCGCGTCATACCAGGCAGGAATGCGGTGGCCCCACCACAGCTGGCGGCTGATGCACCAGTCCTGGATGTCGCGCATCCACGCGAAATACGTGTTTTCCCACTGTTTCGGCACGAACTGGATCTGGCCGTCCTCGACCGCCTTGATCGCGGGTTCGGCGAGCGATTTCGTCGCGACGTACCACTGGTTCGTCAGGTACGGTTCGATGACGACGCCGCTGCGATCGCCGCGCGGCACCTTCAGCTTGTGCGGCTCGATCTTCTCGAGCAGGCCAGCGGTTTCGAGGTCGCGCACGAGCTGCTTGCGGCATTCGAAGCGGTCCATGTCGCGGTACTTTTCTGGACCATTTTCATTAATGGCACCGTCCTTCGTCAGGATGTTGATCAATGGCAGCTTGTGGCGCTGGCCGACTTCATAGTCGTTGAAGTCGTGCGCCGGCGTGATCTTCACGCAGCCGGTGCCGAATTCGGGATCGACGTAGGTGTCGGCGATGATCGGGATCTGGCGGTTGCACATCGGCAGGTCGACCTTCTGGCCGATCAGGTGCCTGAAGCGCTCGTCGTCGGGATGAACGGCAACGGCCGTATCGCCGAGCAATGTTTCAGGACGTGTCGTCGCGATGACGATGTACGGCTTGCCGTCCTGCGTCGTCGCCCCGCCGACTAGCGGGTATCGGAAGTACCAGAAGTTGCCGGTCTCTTCCTCGGACACGACTTCGAGGTCGGAGATCGCCGTGTGCAGCTTGCAGTCCCAGTTGACGAGGCGGTTGCCGCGGTAGATGAGGCCTTCGTCGTACAGCCGGATGAAGACTTCCTCGACGGCTTTCGAAAAGCCCGGGTCCATCGTGAAGCGCTCGCGCGTCCAGTCTATGGAGGAGCCAAGGCGGCGCAGCTGGCGCGTGATCGTGCTGCCGGACTCTTCCTTCCAGGTCCACACCTTCTCGAGGAACTTGTCACGGCCGAGCTCCTTGCGGTTGGTGCCGGCAGCCTGCAACTGGCGCTCGACGACCATCTGCGTCGCGATGCCGGCATGGTCGGTGCCGCCTTGCCACAGCGCGCTGTAACCCCGCATGCGGTGGTAACGAATCAGCGCATCCATGATCGAGTTGTTGAAGCCATGGCCCATGTGGAGGCTGCCGGTGACGTTCGGCGGCGGGATCATGATCGTGTAGGCGGGGCCCTCGCCCTGGGGCTGGAAGTAACCGTTTTCCTCCCACTTGCGGTACCAGGTGCGTTCGATGGCGTGCGGGTCGTAAGTCTTGTCCATGTAAGCAATTTCGTCGTGTTGATCGAAGGGCGGATGAGCGTTCGCGAAGGGGGCGGATTATAGCCACGGATGCCCCCCTCAGGCACTTGCCACAGGCTCCCCCGGCGGGGCTTGTCCGCGAGGGCGCCATTGAGGGGTCCAAAAAGGTGCAAGGAAAAATCAACCAGAAGTATGTTTTGGTGCGCGCAATTACTTTGATAGAAAACCACTCATTGCTTTCGCGCACGCCGTTTCCAATCACCGGCCGGTGCAATCGAAAGAAAAATTAATTACCGAATCGCTAGTTGAGGTGAGCCCGTGACCCAGTCTTCCGCCCCGAATTTCCCCGATCTCGATGGCAATGCGCCGCCCAGCTGGGCCCCGCAGTACCGGGAAACGTTGCGCTATGACCTGCGCGCTTCCGTGGTTGTGTTCCTCGTAGCGCTGCCGCTGTGCCTCGGCATCGCCCTCGCATCCGGAGCGCCGCTCATGTCCGGACTCGTGACGGGCATCATCGGCGGGCTCGTCGTGGGCTTTGCGTCGGGATCGCACCTGATGGTCAGCGGTCCGGCCGCGGGGCTGACAGCGATCGTGCTCAGCGCGATCGCCACGCTCGGCAGTTTTTCGGCCTTCCTGACCGCGGTATTCCTCGCCGGCCTGATGCAGATCGGCCTTGGGGTGCTGCGCGCCGGCGTCATCGGTTATTACTTCCCGAACTCGGTGATCCGCGGGATGCTCGCGGGCATCGGCGTGATCATCATCCTGAAGCAGCTGCCATATGCCTTTGGTGCCGACATCGCGACTGCCGCCGATGGCGTTGCCGCCGCGATCGGCAACCTGCACATGGGTACGCTGATCATCAGCGTGATCACGCTGGCGCTGCTGGTCCTGTGGGAACAGCCCTTCATGAAACCGCTCGCGATCGTGCCGGGCGCGCTCGTCGCCGTCGTCGCCTGTTCCGTGCTGAACCTCGCGTTCGGCCCCGACATGGCGGTGCAGGGCGGCCAGCTCGTCTCGCTGCCGATCATCGGCTCACTCGCAGAACTCGACGCGGCCCTCGAATCGCCGCTGTGGGACGCGATCACGAGCAGCGCCGTGTGGGTGACGGCCGCGACGATCGCCGTAGTCGCATCGATGGAAACGCTGCTCAGCCTCGAAGCCACCGACCGCATGGATCCGCTGAAGCGCGAATCGCCGGCGAACCGTGAACTCGTCGCGCAGGGGATCGGCAATACGATCTGCGGCCTCGTCGGCGGCCTGCCGATGACCGGCGTGATCGTGCGCAGTTCGGCGAACGTCTATGCCGGTGCGAAAACGCGTGTATCGGCGATCGTGCATGGCGGCCTGCTGCTCGTGGCGGTGCTGACGATCCCGACGCTGTTGAACCTCATTCCGCTCGCAGTGCTGGCCGTCGTGCTGATCCACACCGGTTTCAAGCTTGCGCATCCCAAGCAGCTGAAGATGTTTTACCATCAGGGTTACCGGCAGTGGGTGCCGTTCATCGTGACGATCGTCGCTATCGTCGTCGCGGACCTGCTGGTCGGCATCGCGATCGGCCTCGCGGTGAGCCTTGTCTTCA
This sequence comes from Pseudomonadales bacterium, assembly GCA_036405915.1. Classification (GTDB taxonomy): domain Bacteria; phylum Pseudomonadota; class Gammaproteobacteria; order Pseudomonadales; family Pseudohongiellaceae; genus CAILUG01. Next base: position 1,753 of record DASWWP010000187.1, on the reverse strand, counting down.
TCCTGCACACGCACCTGCGCCTGCGCTGCTACGACGAGGAGCGCGCCGGCGACAACGCCACGGTGCTGCGCCTGAACAAGCACCTTACCTTCCTGCACAAGGCCAGCCTCACCGCCGCGCTGCAGCACTTCAAGCCAGGCTCGAAGGTGATCATCGACGGCGAGAAGAACCATTCCATGGATGCCGACGTGCTCGACGTGCTGCGCGATTTCAAGAACAGCGCGAAGGAACGCCGGCTCGACATCACGATCACGAACCTGAACCTGACCGGGCCGGCCAGCATGGGGCACTGATCGTTGCACCAGGCTGTATAAATATATGAGCCCTGGCCGATGGAGCCGGGGCCGACCACGAGAGGACACACAAATGCAGGGCGAAGCGGGGCATGCACCCACGGCAGTGGAGCAGGCAATCGCCGCTGCTCGCCACATTCTTCCCGATCAGGGGCCGATCGGCGTCTTCATCCACCACAACACGCTGCACCATTTCCAGACCTTGCGTTTCCACGACGCGGTGAAGAAAGGCGCCGAGCTGATCGGCGCGCGGCCGTACATGGAACTGCGGGACTTTCGCGACGCGTACGCGAAGGGCCGCATCGACTCATCCGACGTCGATTACGTGCTAGACATGCGCCTCGGCGCCGCCGCTGCTGAACAGCTGCTGCCGGGCCTCACGCGCCGCGATGCCTGGCGCGCGCTGATGATCGATGCACAGCCGATTTCCAATCCCGTCGAACTCGACTGGCTGCTGGCGCCGCAGCGCCGTCCGCTGCTCGATGCCGCGCTCGCGAAAGTCGATGCGCTGCCGGGACTGACGCATCACCGCGTGACGTATCGCCGCCACGCCGACGTATTGCGCGCGCTCGGCGCCGGAGATCCCGACGTGGCGCTGCAGGACGAACTCGTGCGCCTGTCGGCTGCATTCCTCGACCAGGGCCAGGCGCTCACGCCGATGCCCGAACGCGAACAGGGTTTCCTGCGCGCGGCAGCGGCCCTGTATGCCGCCGGTGCGGGTTCGCCGCGCGGTTGCCCCGGCGTGGCACGCGACTTCGTCGACATCGCGCGCGCGCAGACGCCCGCGCTGGCGGTGATCGATGATGTGCTGCGCGCGCTCGGCGTCGAGGAGCAGCAGTACGAAGGTTTCATCGTCGAATGCGCCGCGGCGCTGGCCGGCTGGGCCGGGATGTTCGCGCGGCTCGAGCAGCATCCGGAAGAAAACCATGCGCACGTGCCTGTGTCGCTGAACGAATTCCTTGCCGTGCGCTTCGTGCTCGCGCGCCGCGCGATCGAAAGGATCTGCAAACAGAACGGACTGCCGGTGGCCTGGCGCGAGCTGCTCGCGCTTGCGCCAGATCCCGATGCAGGACATCGCCACGAAGACGCGATGATCCTGCTCTCGCTCGCCGAAGCCGCCGGTCTCGACGCACAGCGTTTCGCCGCGCTCGCCGATGCGCAGATCATGACGCTGTGGCACGAAGTGCTCGCGTGTCCGCCGCTGACCTGCCGCGAGCTGTGGATGGAAGCCTATGAACACTGGTACTACCGGCAAACGCTGAACGGCATCGCCGCGCTGCGGCCGGAACGCCTGATGAAATGCGCCGGGCGGCCGCGTGCCCAGTACATGTTCTGCATGGACGAGCGCGAGGAATCGATCCGCCGCGCCGTCGAGGAGCACGGACCCTGTTACCAGACCTTCGGCCTTGCCGGCTTCTTCGGCGTCGCGATCGATTACCAGGGGCTGTACGACCATCGGC
>DASWWP010000186.1:0-37377 GCA_036405915.1 Pseudomonadales bacterium | reverse complement strand
TGCATCAGCGGCAACGACTACAGCAAGGGCACGCTCGAGCCGACGCTGTCGCCGAGCATGGACATCATGGTCAGCAGCAACTTCGAACGGTTCCTGTACGACGCGTTCGAAAGCGACACGCGGCGCGTTTCGGAATTCGTGGCAGGCGGCAAAGCCGACGCCCAGAAGATGACGGATGCCGAATGGGCCCGTGTGCGCGCACATTTCTCGAGCCATGCGGTGGACGATGCGGCAACCTGCGAGACGATACGCAAGGTCCACGCCAAAACCGGTTTCCTGCTCGACCCGCACTCGGCCACCGGCGTGAAGGCCGCGGAAGTGTGCGACACGGAGCCATCGATCCCGATGATCACGCTCGCCACCGCGCATCCGGCGAAATTCTCCGCTGCGATCGAGCGTGCGGGATTGCAGACGCCAGCATTGCCGCCGCACATGGCGGACCTGTTTTCACGGCACGAGCGCTGCACGGTGCTCGACGCCAACCTCGATGCGGTGAAGCAGCAGATGCAGAAGACGCTGGGCTCGCGTGGCTGATCGCCTGGGCATTATCGTCCGCTGTTCGTAATGCCTGCGGTTGGTAGCCGCAGGCGGGTCTGGCATTGCAGTGCGGTCCGCTCAAAGTTCAAGCGGTTCGGCCAGCACCACGTCGAATTCCATGCGCTGGTCGTTGCGCATCGTGACGACTTTCACGGTGTCGCCCGGTTCGTGCTGCTCGAGCGCGTTCAGCATGTCGTCGCTGTTCGCAATCGGGTTGCCGTTGATCTCGACGATCACGTCGCCGATCAGCAGGCGGCCAGCGGCGCTCTGCTGGATGCCGACAAGGCCTGCATCGTCCGCCGGGCCGCCTTCCGTCACTGCCATCACGAGTACGCCGTCGATTCCCTGCTGGCGTGCCCAGCCGTCCTGCGGATACTGGATGCCGAGCACCGGCCAGATTTCTCTGCCGTACTTTTCGAGCTGCGGAATCACGCGCTTGACCGTATTCACCGGGATCGCGAAACCGATGCCGGCGCTCGCGCCCGAGGGGCTGACGATCTGCGTGTTGACGCCGATCAGCTGGCCGAGCGAGTTCAGCAGCGGCCCGCCGGAGTTGCCGGGGTTGATCGACGCGTCGGTCTGGATCACGTCGCGGATCGTGCGGTCCGTCAGCGAATTGATTTCACGTCCGAGCGCGCTGACGACGCCGACGGTCAGCGTCGTGTCGAGGCCGAAGGGATTTCCGATCGCAATCACCTTGCGGCCGACCTCGAGCTGCGATGAATCGCCGAGCGGCAAGGGCATCAGCTTGTCGGCCGGTGCATCGATCTTCAGCAGCGCGAGGTCCTTGTCCGGCGCGGTGCCGAGGACTTCGGCTTCCCACAGGCTCTGGTCGTACAGGCGGATCAGCACGCGGTCGGCGTTCTGCACGACGTGGTCGTTCGTCACGATCAGGCCGCTCTTGTCCCAAACGAAACCAGTGCCGGTGCCCTGCGGCATCTCCTGCACGTTCATCGAAAAGGGACTCGTGCGGTACAGACGCGTATTCGTCACGTAAACGACCGACGGGCTCGCCGCGCGAAAAATTTCGATGTTGTTCGCTTCGTCTTCCGTCTGGAAACTCAGATAGTCGGGCGTGGCGGGAAGGGCTGTGGCCGGAACGAGCAGCAGGGCGAGGCTCAGTACGCGGGAAGCGAGCGCTTTCATGAACGGGGTTCCTGTGGACGGCAAGAAATTATGGTCGTCAAACATAAAGGAAATTCGCACGACGCTGGGCTATAACGCAATCGGCATTCGCTTGGGCAGCATGCCGGAAACGAAGTTCCGGCATGCCCTGCGGATGATAGAATCTGCGCGCCGCTGCAGACGCTTGCAACGCGCGCTCCGCAGGCAGCCCCTCGATGCAGACTCTTCAGCGCAAGCCAGTGGGACCAGATGAGGCCATCGGTGCCGGAATCAAGTCGCGGCTCGCTCTCGTCGCGCAGGCGGTTTGCGGCAGCGGCAATAAGGGGATGGCAGACAGGTGAACGGTTCGTGACGGGAGAGGGTGTGCAGATTGGCGCAACGCATAACCTCGTGCAGATGGCGCAAACCGCCTGCACGACGCATGCACGGCGCGTCGCATTCACATGCCTCGGCGCCGACCTGACGTACGCGGAGCTCGATCGCCAGAGCACGGCCTTCGCACAGTGGCTGCTGCAACAGGGTGTGCGGCCAGGTGATCGCATCGCGTTGCTGCTGCCGAACCTGCTGCAGTATCCGGTGGCTGCGCTCGGCGTGCTCAAGGCGGGCGGCGTCATCGTCAACATGAATCCGCTGTACACGGCCGTCGAACTCGAAAACCTGCTGTGCGATGCCAACGCGAAGATCCTCGTCGTGCTGGCGAGCATCGCGCATGTCGTGGCGCGCATCATCGCGGCGACCCGCGTCGAGCAGGTCGTCGTCACGGACGTCGGCGACCTGCATCCGTGGTACCGGCGCATCCCGCTGAATCTCGCCGTGCGCCACGTCAAGAAAGCCGTACCCGCATTCCACTTTCCGCGGCAGGCCGCGTTGCGCGATGCGCTGCAAGCCGGCGCATCCTCCCACCACGACGTTCCGGCCATCGGTCCGGATGCACTCGCCGCGCTGCAATATACCGGTGGCACCACCGGCACGGCGAAGGGAGCGATGCTGAGCCACCGCAACCTGGCGTCGAATGCGCTGCAGGTCCGCATGGCGCTCGAGGACTTGCTGCCACCGGCTGGCGCGCTGATGGTTGGCCCGTTGCCGCTGTATCACATCTATGCGTTCACGATGAGTTTCCTCGTCGCCCTCGCTAGCGGGCATCGCACGCTGCTGATTCCGAATCCGCGCGACGTTCCCGCGTTCGTACGTGCCCTGAAACCGCATCGCGTCACCGGCTTTGCCGGCATCAACACGCTGTACAAGGCGCTGTGTGGCAACGCCGACTTCTGCGCGCTGGATTTTTCCGCGCTGCAGGTCAGCAGTTCCGGCGGCATGGCGCTGGAACCGGCCGTTGCGCAGCGCTGGCGGGAAGTCACCGGCTGCCCGGTGCTCGAAGGTTACGGGCTGACCGAATGTTCGCCGCTCGTCACATGCAACCTGCCGGACGACATGCGGCCGGGATATGCAGGCAAGGCCGTGCCGGGCACGGAACTCGTCATCAAGGACCGCTGCGGATGTGTGCTCCCGCCCGGCGAACCCGGCGAAGTCTGCGTGAAGGGACCGCAGGTCATGCAGGGCTACTGGCAGCGGCCCGGCGAAAGCGCGCATGTGTTCGACGCCGATGGCTGGCTGCACACCGGCGACATCGGCGTGCTCGACGCCGACGGCTGGCTTCGCATCGTCGATCGCATCAAGGACATCATCATCATTTCCGGTTTCAACGTGTACCCGAACGAAATCGAAGACTACGTGCGCACGCATCCGGAAGTCGTGGAAGCCGCCGTGATCGGCACGGGTGACGAGTATTCCGCGCGCATCGCACTGTTCGTCGTGCGCCGTAATCCGACGCTCACCGAAGCCAGCGTACTCGCGTGGTGCCGTGAAGGCCTCGCGCCTTACAAGGTGCCCAAGGTCGTGGAATTCCGTGACAGCCTGCCGAAAAGCGCCGTCGGCAAGGTACTGCGGCGTGAGCTGCGAGCGAACGCGGGACAGGCGCACTGATGCCGCAGTTCACGCTTCGTCCTCGCCACGCCGGCGCGCAATTCGCTTCGTCGCTGCATCCGGTCCTGCAGGCGATCTATGCCGCGCGCGGCCTGCGCGACGATGCGGACATCGATCTGTCGCTCGCCGGCCTGCTGCCGCCATCCGACATGCTGAACATCGACCGCGCGGTCGACTTGCTGGTCGCGTGCCTGCGCGAGCAGAAGCGCGTGCTGATCGTTGCCGACTTCGATGCCGACGGCGCAACGAGCTGCGCGCTGAGCGTGCTGTGCCTGCGCGCGATGGGCTTTCGCCATGTCGACTACCTCGTACCGAACCGCTTCGAATACGGCTACGGCCTGACGCCGGAAATCGTGCACGTGGCGCTGACGCGTGCGCCGCAGTTACTGATGACGGTCGACAATGGCATCGCGAGCCATGCCGGCATCGACCTTGCGAGACAGCATGGCATCGACGTGCTCGTCACCGATCACCACCTGCCGGCGAGCACGCTCCCCGACGCAAACTGTATCCTGAATCCGAACCAGCCCGGTTGCCGCTTCGGCAGCAAGGCGCTGGCCGGCGTCGGCGTCGTGTTCTACCTGATGGTCGCGCTGCGTGCGGCGCTGCGTGCCCGGAACTGGTTCGCGCTGAACCAGCTGCCAGAGCCGAACATGGGTGCGTACCTCGATCTCGTGGCGCTTGGGACGGTGGCCGATGTCGTGCCGCTGGACCAGAACAACAGGCGGCTCGTCAAACAAGGTCTGCACAACCTGCGCGCCGGACGCGCGCGGCCGGGAATCCTCGCGTTGCTTGACGTCGCCGGGCGCAACCCGGCGCGCATCACGGCGAGCGACCTCGGGTTCGCCGCAGGCCCGCGCCTCAATGCCGCCGGGCGCCTCGACGACATGACGCGCGGCATCGAGTGCCTGCTCGAGGACGACCCAGCCGTCGCGCGTGCCTGTGCACTGGAACTCGACGGACTCAATCGCGACCGGCGGCTGATCGAGCAGGGCATGCAACAGGAAGCGCTTGCGCATCTGCAACAGTTGCAACTCGATGCCGCGCAGAGGCGCAGCCTCTGCCTGTACGATAGCCGCTGGCACCAGGGCGTTATCGGCATCCTCGCGTCGCGGCTGAAAGACCGGCTGCACCGGCCCGTCGTGATCTTCGCCGACGCCGGTGCCGGTGACGACGGCGAGATCATGATCAAGGGTTCGGCGCGATCGATCGCCGGCGTGCACATCCGCGACCTGTTCGATGCCGTCGCAACGCACAATCCCGGATTGCTGACGAAGTTCGGTGGCCATGCGATGGCCGCCGGCCTGTCGTTACGGCTGGAAGACTTCGACTCCTTCTCGCTGGCGGTGGAACGCGAGCTGCAGCACCACGCAGGCGAGCACTTCATGCCACAGGTCTACACCGATGGTGCGCTCGACGACAGCTGCTTCTCGCTCGAATTCGCGCAACTGCTGCGCGAGGCCGGCCCGTGGGGGCAGCATTTCCCGGAGCCGCTGTTCGATGGGGAGTTCCCGGTGGTCAGCGCGCGCGTGCTGTCTGGCAAGCACCTGAAGCTCGTGCTGCAGATTCCCGGCACGAAACGGATGATCGATGCGATTGCGTTCAACCAGCCGCACGAAATCCTGGAGGCGGCCGAGCGAGGCGTAGCGCGCGTGCATGCGCTGTACCGGCTCGACGTCAATGAATACAACGGCAACTGCAGTCCGCAGCTGCTCGTGGAGCGGCTGGAGTGCCGCTGACGACCGATGGGGAGGGCTACTGCCGCTCCTCCTTCACTTCGTAAAACTTCTTGTTCAATTTCGCCTGCATCGCGAGCGGCATCAGCCGGCGAGTGAACGTCATCACGCGATTACTCATGCCGGGAATCACGACGCGTTCTCCATCCATCAACGCGTCGTAGGCGATTTCGGCAACTTCCTCCGGCTCCATCAGCATGCCCGATTCGAAGATGCGCGAATCGTCGAGATCGGCTCGCTCGAAGAAGTCCGTGTTCGTCGGACCGGGGCACAACAGCGTGACGCTGACGTTCGTGTCCTTCAGTTCCTCGGCGAGGGCTTCGGAAAAGGAATTCACGTAAGCCTTCGTCGCGTGATACACGGCGAGTAGCGGACCGGGCTGGAAACCAGCGACCGAACCGACGTTCAGGATGCGGCCGCTGTCGCGCAGCAGCATGTCGTTGAGGAAGAGTTTCGTGAGGCGCGTCAGCGATTCGACGTTGAGGCGGATGATTTCGATGTCCTTGTCGATCGGCGACGTGCCGAATGTACCGCCCTGGCCGATTCCAGCGTCGTTGACGAGGATATCGATCGTGATGCCGCGGCGCCGCAATTCGTCGTAGATTTCCTGTGGTGCGCTGCTCTGCGTGAGGTCCTTCGCGATTTCGACGATGTCGACTGCATGGTCAGCCCGTAACTCGACCGCAGCGAGCGAGAGCTTCGCCTCGTTACTCGCGACCGCGACGATGGCGAAGCCTTCGGCAGCGAACTGTCGCGCCAGCGCCTTGCCAATTCCGCTCGATGCGCCCGTGATCAGTACGGTTTGCGTGTTCATAAGGACTCCTGGATTGCGACTGGAGTCACAAATGTTGCAAGGCACATGCCGCGCGCGCGATTGCGGCAAAAATTGTGCTATGCGTGCGCTGAATCGCGCGGCCGGGCGGTGACGGTGCGCGTACGGGAAGGCATTCCGGCAAGTATTACCCGCAAGGCGGGAAGAATTACCGCCGATACATTCAACGGACGCGCTTAACGCGAATGAAACCGCTGAGCCGATCTGTCGACAGGCGATAGCCGTTGCCGAAGCCTGCGCGATAGATCGTGACGGTATCGCCTTCGCGCAGTGCGAGTTCGCGCGGATAGTCCTGCATCCACACCTGGCCGCTCGCGAGCGTGACGATCCATGCGTCGCGGCGTTTCTCGAGACTCGCTATCGTGTCATGCAGGCGATCATGTCCGGAATCATCGGTGCTCAACGTGGCGCCATCGTCGTCGCGCCCGAAGTTGCGCAGCCGATCGAGCAGGGACGCTTCTTCCGTGCTTGCCACAGGCTCCTGATTGGTTGCCGCAGGCTCCTGATTACTTGCCGCAGGCGCTGCATTGCTGGCCGCAGGCGCTTCACTGGTAGCCGCTGGCGCCACGTTGGACTGCGCCGGCTGTGATGATGCCGCGGGCGATGCGGGTTGCGACGGTACGGCGTCCTGCGCCGTGGCTGCTTCGAGCGCGTCTTCGAGGCAGGCGATGCGCTGGCCGCGGTCACTGAAACGTTCGCAGGCGAGAAAGGCACTGTCCTGTGCTGCAACCGGCATTGGCAGCAGGATGGCGGCGAGGCCGCAGGCACAAAGGCTGGCGCGAACGAGCGCAAGCGAACGTGGAACGAAAGTGCCGGTCTGCATCGCGTTTCCCTTATGCTGGTGAACGACGCGGCATGATAACCATACATCCCGGCCCGTCGCCAAGTCCGCATGGGTGGCCGTTCTCTGCCAACGTCCGCAGGCGCTTCCGGCAACGCGCATGGCTGCCGTACACTGCGCTCACGATGCATGAAGGGGCCGCGATGAGCCACCGCCCGACGCAAACCAGTTCTTACGTCCAACAGGCTTCAGCGCTCGACGCTGCCGGTAACCACGACGGCGCGATCGACGTGCTCGCCAATGCCACGCGTGCCGGCGATCTCGATGCGATGGTGATGCTCGGCAAGCGGCTAATGGTTGGCGACCGCGCGCCCTACCTTCCGAAAGACGGCGTCGGGCTCGTGCTCGAAGCCGCGGCGAAACTCAATGCGGAAGCGCTTGCGCAGCTTGCCGCGCTTCAATGCATCGGCCTGTACCAGCGCAAGGACTGGCAGGACGCGCTGCGGACGCTCGGACAGGCGGCCCAGCAAGGCTGGGAGCCTGCGCGCGCGCAGCTGCGCCTGCTGGCCCCCGAAACGACCGACAGTGCCCAGGATCGCACCACGAATATGGCCCGCAACTCCGGGGACTTCGCTGCGCGAGGCGTTGCCGTCGACGACTGGTCCGCCGTTGCGCGCCTCATCGACATCGACGCCTGGATGCAGGTCCCGCCTGCACGCATGCTGTCCGACGCGCCGCGCATCGTCGCGATCGACGGCTTCATTCCCCGCGCATGGTGCCGGTACTTCATCGCGCTCGCCGCTGCGCGCCTGAAACCAGCGCTCGTGTACGACGCGGCGAGCACGCGCAACTACCGCTCGCAGACGCGCACGAATTCGATTGCCGAATTCAACCTCGTGGAAAACGAAGTGCTGCACTTCCTGCTGCAGGAGCGCATGAGCCGCGCGTGCGGCGTGCCGATGCACCACATGGAAGGCTCGGCGATCCTGAACTACCAGCCGGGCCAAGAGATCGGCAACCACTACGATTTCGTCGCGCCGGAGCTGCCGAACTATCGCGACGAAATCGCCGTGAACGGCCAGCGGATCGTCACCTTCCTCGTGTACCTGAACGACGACTACGATGATGGTGCGACCGTGTTTCCCGCGATCGGCCTGCGCAACAAGGGCAGGGCAGGCGAGGGCCTGTACTTCGTCAATGCATTGCCCGACGGTAGTCCCGACCTGCGCACGCTGCATGCCGGTACCGCGCCGCAGCGTGCGGAGAAATGGATCGTGTCGCAGTTCATCCGCAACCGGCCGGTGAAATACGTGCTGTGATGAACCGATATGAAACCGTAGTCAGCCCACGTTCAACTTGTGCATCGTGCCAAACTGTCCCCGCACGAACACGTTGAACGCGAGGCACCAGCGATCCTCACCGGAACGGTTCGCATCCACGGAATGCATGATCACTGACGGGAAGATGCACAGGTCGTTCGTTTTCGGCCGGTGTCCCCAGCTCTTGCAGTTGTAGATGTTGTAGGCCGTCACGTCGAGGTCGAGCATCGGCGGGAAGGGGATCAGGCTCAGTCCGTCGCGATGGAACACGATGTCGCCGCTCTGCTCGTTCGTCTTCAGGTACAGCACGCCAGACAGCAGCGAATTGTGGTGTACGTGGGCGCCGGCGGACTGCCCCGGTTGCATGATGTTGATCCACGAGTCGGTGATGTAGAACTCGACGCTCCGATTCACCGCGAGGAGCTGGCGCGTATAGACCTCGAGCTCCTTCATGATCACTGCGCGCACCTGCGCAAACCCAGGACGATCGAGCACGCGCTTGTCGACCGAACTCAGGAAGTTGTACGGGCTTCCGTCCGGCATCGTCGACGAATACTGCAAGGTGCCGAGGTCGGGCCGTGGAAAGTCGCCGACGTTGTTGACGTACACCGGTGCGGAAAACAGCGGGTAGACGGTTGCTTGTGACATCGTGGCATTCCGTGGAAATTCGTGGAGAGGATAAGGCATCCGCCGCGGCGGCGTCATCGCATGAAACTACATGTAGAAAAAAAACACAGTTAGACAACGTTCGCGCAAAAAAAACAGCCGGCAGTGCGCCGGCTGTTTGCACTGCACGCGAGCGGATCAGAAACTCACTTTCACGCCCATGTAGTAGCGGCGGCCGAGCAGGTCGTACAGGCCCGGGTTCGTGATGTCGCTGTCCGTATCGACGCCGGGGTTGGTCTGAGTCAGCTCCGGATCGGCATCCAGCAGGTTGTCGATACCGAAGCGGAACGTGTAGTTGTTCCAGTTGAAGCCGGCGCTGGCGTTGAACATGTCGTAGTCGCCCGGACCGCGAATCGTCGTGTTCGGATTCAACGAAGCGGCCGCCGGATCGACGTCCGGCAGGTGCCGCCACGTGAGCCCGACATTGAAGTTACTCCACGTGTAGCCGAAGTTCGTGAACAGCTGCCAGTCGAAAAGCCCGCCCTGGTCGAGCGTGCCTTTCGCATCGACGACGCGATCGCCAGGCGCGAGCTGGTATTCGAACTCGTCGAGGTAGTTGATCGTCGAGTTCACGTTGAACACGCCCGGCCCGAGGTCGACACTCCAGTTGACGTTCAGGTCGAGGCCCTGCGTGCGCAGCGTGCCGAGGTTGAAGAACGGCGTGTCGACTTCGGCGCGGTCGCCCGTCACCGCGTGGCGGCGGATCATGCGGCACCATGAGTTGTTCACGTCGTACGTCGGGTTCGTCACGCCATCCATGCAGTTCTGGTACACCGTCGCCACGTTCAGCGGGTTGATCGCTTCGGTCAGCTCGATGCGATACACGTCGGCAGTCACGACGAGGCTCTCGACGCCGAAGGGTTCCGAAATTACCGCGCCGAAGGTGTACGTTTCACCTTCTTCCGGACCCACGTTCGGGTTGCCCTGTCGGATCGCGATTTCGAGCGGGAAGAACGCCGGGTTCTGGCGGTGGAAGCCGCTCGGGCCGGAGATGCCGGTGATGCTGTAGGTCTGCGTATCGAAGCCCGAGGTGTTGTTGCCGATGATCGCGCGGCAGAGGTTCTGTACCTGCGTGCGGTTCGCGTTGCCCGGTACGTTACCCCACGGCACCAGCGTCGTGACGGCGCAGGGGTCCTGGTCTGGATACGGCACGACTTCCGAGGTCGGCGCCGTGAACAGTTCGGCGATGTTCGGTGCGCGCGTGGCGAACTGGTAGCCACCGCGCACGGTGATCCAGTCGGCCGCTTCCCACGTGAACAGCGCCTTGTACGTGTCGGTTCCGCCGGCGGTATTGAAGTCCGAGTAACGGTAGCCGAGTTCGAGCGTCAGCGGGTCCAATACCGGGATCAGCAACTCACCATACACTTCGCGCACGCTGATCGCGCCGCCAGTGCCGTTCGAGGCGAATACGCCGATCGGGTTATCGCGGATCTGGCCGAGCGGGTTGCCTGGCGAGAAGCGGAAGCTGTTCGCGCGGCGCGAGGCACCGGCGGCGAAACGGGTTTCGCCTGCGGTGAACGGAAGCGTGAAGAGGCCGCCCTGCAGGTTGAACTCGATGATCTCCTGCGTCAGGTGGCTGCGGTTGATCAGCTGCGTGTCGAGTCCGTCGAGGCACGAAGCCGCCGGCTCGAAGTCCTTGAACACCGGGAGGCCGGTCGGGCAGTTGATCACGTAGCCGCTGCCGCCGTCGGGACGCGTGACGCGACCCTGCCCGAAGTTCGGTGCGTTGATCATGTCGTTGTAGCGCTGCCATGACGGGTTGCGGAAGTTCTCCGCGATGATGCGCGTGTCGCCGCGCGAGGCATGGAGGTCCCATGTCCAGTCGCCTTCACGCAGCGAACCTTCGAGCCCGAGCATGATCTGCCAGACGTTGTTCGTGTTGATCGGTTCGATCGGGCCGTTGTAGTCGAGCACCTGGAACAGCGACCACGGCGCCGTCGGATCGGGACGCGAATCGAGCAGCGCATTCAGTGCCGGCGGCAGCGTGCGGCCATCACGCGGCACGTTGCCGGCCTGCCATACGGTGATGGCAGGCGGAAGGCCGCCGCGCTGGATCACTTCGACGTTCGAGTAGTTCGCCTGCACGAAGGCGTTGAGGTTGTCGTTCAGGTCGTAGTTGCCGCGCATGAACACGGAGTGGCGTTCGAGCGGCGTCGAGATGAAACCATCCGTGAAGACCTGCTGCAGGTTGCCGTTGGCAACTTTCTTGATGCCGGTGTACGGCCCGCACACGTCCGAATCCCAGCAGTTCAGCGGGCCGTTGTAACCGCGCCCGCCGGCATCGACGAACGGCGTACCGTCTTCGTTGAAGCGGATCTCGGTCGTCGGCGAAACGCGATTGGTAACGGTGCCATTGGCGGCGATGGTCGGCGGGAACAGGGCATCGAGCGCGGCCTGCGATGGCAGACGTCCCGGCGCGGGGAAGTACGAACGCGGCACCATGAAGCCGGCGCTGTTGTTGTTCGGATCGGCCCAGCCATCACGGTAGAAGTCGCGTTCTTTCGCGAACACGGCTTCACGCTTGGTCCAGTCGAAGCCGATCATGACGTTGCCGCGGCCGTCGCCGGAGTTCACGCCGACCAGGGTGCTGAACCTGGTATCGGCGCCGTCGCCTTCCATGGTCTGGCCGGTCTGGAAATCCATTTCGATGCCTTCGAAATCGTCCTTCAGGATGAAGTTGACGACGCCGGCCATGGCGTCCGGTCCGTATACGGCGGATGCACCGCCGGTGATGACTTCGACGCTCTGGATCGCCGCGGCGGGAATCGTGTTCACGTCGACGGCGAGCGTCGCGTTCGCGGGCTGTGCGCGGCGGCCGTCGATCAGCACGAGGTTGCGGTTCGAGCCGAGGCCGCGCAGGTTCAGCGTTGCCGCGCCGGGCGTGCTCGTCGCGCTGTTCTGGATGCTGGAGTTGAACTGCGTGCCGCCGGGAACGAATTGCGGCAGCTGGTTCAGTACGGACTCGACACCGGTCGTCGAGGAGTTTTCGAAGTCCTGCGTGCCGACTGTCAGGATCGGGCTTGGAGAGGAGAGGTCCCTGCGGACGATGCGTGAACCGGTTACCGTGATTTCCTCCAGTTCCTCGTCCTGGGCGAAGGCCGTATCCACGGTGCCTGCGAGCAGGGCCGATATCGCGGAAACCACCAGCCCAAGCTGTTTTTTCCGCAGCGAACGATGCTTCTTCATGATGTACCCCTTGGTTGTTGTTGTTGTACTTCTTATCTTTCTTTTACTTCTTATCGTGTCGTCCCTTACCCCTTGACTGCCTGCATGGACTGCCCAAGCTCAGCAGCAGGTGCGGCCACATTAGCAAAAAGCGCCTGATTGCAATAAACATTTTTTGCACATTGCTTGCATATTGGGCGCAGCAATACGGGGTTGGGCCGGCCCTGTCGCGGGCGCATGGACATCGCGCGCGGCCAGCGGCAGACTGCCGCCCTTTCGACGTGCGGCTGCTGGCCGCCGCGTTATCGCATTGCACGGCGCACCGCGCCGATGAGCAGCCCGTACATGAACAGTCCTTCCGTTCCACGCCTTGCCGCGTTCACGCATCGGCCGTTCGTGCATTACTGGTGGGCACGTTTCTGCGCCACCTTCGCCGTGCAGATCATCGCGGTGGCCGTCGGCTGGCAGATCTATGACCTGACGCGCGATCCCTTCGACCTCGGCGTGCTCGGACTCGTGCAGTTCCTGCCGCTGCTGCTGCTCGTGCTGGTGACGGGATCGGTGGCCGATCGCTTCGGCCGCCGCCGCGTAATGACCTTGTCGATCGCGCTCGAAGTGCTGTGCGCGGTGGCGATACTGTGGTTCTCGTGGCGCGGACTCACGTCGCCGCTGCCGGTGTTCGCCGCGCTGGCGGTGCTGGCCGTCGCGCGCGCTTTTTTCGGACCGGCCTCGCAGGCACTGACGGTCAACCTCGTGCCGCTCGAACACTTCGCAAATGCCGTGTCGTGGAATTCGTCGGCATGGCAGACGGCGAGCATCGTGGGTCCCGTTGCGGGCGGTTTGCTGTACGGGCTCGGCCCGAACGTGGCGTATTCGGTGGCCACCGTCATGCTGATCGGCTCGCTGTACCTGCTGCTGCTGATCCCGGAGCCGCCACCGCCGGCCACGATCCGCAAGATCACGTTTTCGTCGCTATTCGATGGACTGCACTTCATCCGCCGCGAAAAAGTCGTGCTCGGCGCGATCTCGCTGGACCTCTTTGCCGTGCTGCTCGGCGGCGCGGTTGCATTGATGCCGGTATACGCGCGCGACATCCTGGAGCTCGGACCCTGGGGACTCGGATTGCTGCGCGCAGCGCCGGGTGTCGGCGCGGTACTGACGGCGGCCTGGCTCGCGACGTCGCCGATCCGCGACAAGGCCGGGCAGATACTGCTGGTGTTCGTCGCGCTGTTCGGCGTGTTCACGATCGTATTCGGCCTGTCGACGATAGCGTGGGTATCGATACTGGCGCTCGCGCTCGTCGGCGCGGCCGACATGGTCAGCGTCGTGATCCGCGAAACGCTGCTGCAGCTTTGGACGCCCGACGAAGTGCGCGGCCGCGTGAACGCCGTGAACATGGTCTTCCTCGGCGCGTCGAACGAGCTCGGGGAATTCCGCGCGGGCTTCATGGCGGCGTGGATCGGCGTGAAGTCGGCCGTGGTGTTCGGCGGCGTCGGTGCGATCGCGGTGGCGTTTGCCTGGGCCTGGCTGTTTCCACAGCTGAAAAACGCGCGTTATCTCGACGGGCGGGAGCAGGGCGGCTGACGCGGCCGCCGGTGCACTTCGTAGACGGCCGTTCGCAACCTATGCGGCGGCAGTGACCCCGGCATCGATGCGCCGCAGCGCGGCAAGGCAGCCGCGCAGGCCGGTGTGTTCGGCGCGCATCAGCGCAAGCGGCGCGCGTGCGCAGTAGGCCTGGAAGCGGCCCTTCGCCTCGAAACGCGCGCGGAAACGTTCGCGGTCGAACAGCTCGCCCAGTTTCGGCAGGATGCCGCCGGTGAGGTACACGCCGTCCAGCGCGCCGGTGGCGAGCACGTAGTCGCCGGCGACGCTGGCGAGGATGTCCAGGAAGTTCTGCACGGTCTGCGCGCACTGCGCATCGCCTTGCTGCGCGCGCTTCGTGATGTCCGCGGCACCGAGCGCCTCGACCGGTTCGCCGGCAAGCTTCGCATTCGCTTCGTGCAGCGTGCGCAGGCCGGGTCCTGACAACAGGCGCTCGATCGACACGCGCTCGTACTGCTTCCATAGCAATTCCAGCAGCCGCAGTTCATGGCCGTTCGATGGTGCAAACGCGATGTGGCCACCTTCCGTCGGCATCACGGTGCCGTCGGGACTGATGGCCGCAACGCCAAGCCCCGTGCCGGGGCCCATGACGACGCGCGCGCGTCCCCCACGCGGGCGCGCCGCGCCGAGCCAGTCGAGCTCGTCGGGCCGCAAGCCGTCGAGCGCCGAGGCCTGCGCCGTGAAATCGTTGATCGTGATTACACGGCAGCCCAGAGCGCGCGCGAGTTCCGCGCGGCTGAAGGCCCAGGCATTGTTCGTGAAACGGATTGCATCCTGCTCGACGGGACCGGCAATGGCGAGGCACAGTGTGTCGACCTTTCCCGCACCCAGTTTGCCGACATACGCGCGAAAGGCTTCCTCGAGGCCGGCATGCGCGGCGCACTGAAGCGTTTCGATGTGCTGCAGCTCGTTGCTGCCATCCGCCGCGCAGGCAAAGCGTGCATTCGTGCCGCCGATGTCCGCCACGATGTCGAAACTCGTCATGTGCGCTCCCGTTTGTCGTCAGTCTTCAATGCAGCCGCGGTGCGCGCCAGTTCGCGGATCTCGTCCCAGCGCCTGCCGTCTACCAGCGCCTTCGTGACCATCCACGATCCGCCGACGCAGGCAACGTTCGGCAGCGCAAGATAGTCGCCGGCATTTTGCGGCGTGATGCCGCCGGTGGGACAGAACAGCGCCTGCGGCAACGGCGCGCCGATTGCCTTCAGCATCGCGATGCCACCCGCTGCTTCTGCCGGGAAGAACTTCATCGCCCCGATGCCGTGCGCCAGCAGCTGCATGATTTCGCTCGGCGTGTTGACGCCCGGCAGGAAGGGAATCGCCGTGCTCTTCGCACACGCAAGCAGTTCCGGCGTGAACCCGGGGCTCACGATGAACTCCGACCCCGCGTCGAGCGCCTGCTGGAACTGCGTGCGCGAGATCACCGTGCCCGCGCCGACGATCGCGTCAGGAAACTCCTGCTTTATCGCGCGTATCGCCGCGAGCGCGTGCGGCGTGCGCAACGTGACTTCGAGTACCGGCAGTCCGCCTGCGACGAGCGCTTCGGCGAGCGGCAGCGCGAAGTCGGCCTGCTCCAGTGTAATCACCGGTATCACCGGCGCGGTGCGCATGATGCGCGTGATGGCGGATGCATTCATTGCGGCGCGTGCTCCGGGAATACGCGATCGGTGTACAGGCTCGACGCGCCCTGTTCGGCGGAACCCGCGAGATAGCGGAAACCGGCGAACAGTTCGCGGCCGCAGCCGTGCTCGTGGTCGCGTGCGCGCGCGGATACCGCGATGCGCTTCTGCAGTTCCACGTCGCTGACGTGCAGTTCGAGCGTGCCCGCTTCGGCGTCGAGCGTGATCATGTCGCCGTTCTGCACTAGCGCGAGCGGGCCACCGAGCGCGCACTCAGGCGTGATATGTATCGCTGACGGCACCTTGCCGGATGCACCCGACATGCGGCCGTCCGTCACGAGGGCGATCCTGAAACCGCGGTCCATAAGCACGCCGAGCGTCGGTGTCAGCTTGTGCAGCTCCGGCATGCCGTTCGCGTGCGGTCCCTGGTAACGCACGACGGCGATCATGTCGCGTTCGAGTTCGCCCGCGCGGAACGCGGCGAGCAGGCGTTCCTGCTCGTCGAAAACGAGCGCCGGCGCGGTGACCTTGCGGTGCTCCGGCTTCACGGCCGAAATCTTGATGACACCGCGGCCGAGGTTGCCCTTCAGCAGGTGCAGGCCTCCGCTGACGTCGAAGGGCTTGTCGATGCTGCCGAGCACCGTCGTATCGAGGCTGTGCGGCGGTGAGTCGACCCATTCGAGCTTTCCTTCGCGCAGCTGCGGTTCACGCGTGTACTGATCGAGACCCTTGTCGTCGCCCACAGTGACGATGTCGCGGTGCACGAGGTCGCCGGCGATCAGCTCGCGCACGAGCACGCCGATGCCGCCGGCGGCATGGAAGTGGTTCACGTCGGCCTCTCCGTTCGGATAGATGCGGGTCAGCAGCGGCACGACTTTCGACAGGTGATGGAAGTCGTCCCAGTTGATGATGATGCCGGCCGCGCGCGCCATCGCGACGAGGTGGATCGTGTGGTTCGTCGAGCCGCCCGTCGTCAGCAGGCCGACGATCGCGTTGACGACCGCCTTTTCGTCGATGATCTTGCCGACGGGCCGGTAGTCCGCGCCTTCGGACGTGAACTTCAGGACCTGGCGGGCGGCGGCTTTCGTGAGTTCGTCACGTAGCGGCGTGTAAGGATTGATGAACGAGGCGCCCGGAAGATGCAGGCCCATCAGCTCCATCATCATCTGGTTGCTGTTCGCCGTGCCGTAGAACGTGCAGGTGCCGGGGCTGTGGTACGACTCGGATTCCGCGCGCAGCAGTTCGTCGCGGCTCGCCTTGCCTTCGGCAAACAGCTGGCGAACGCGCTGCTTCTCCTTGTTCGGCAGGCCGGACGGCATCGGGCCGCCCGGCACGAAGATGGCCGGCAGGTGTCCGAACGCGAGCGCGCCGACGAACAGGCCGGGCACGATCTTGTCGCAGATGCCCAGGTAAAGTCCCGCGTCGAACATTGCATGGCTCATTGCCACCGCCGTGGACATCGCGATCACGTCGCGGCTGAACAGCGAGAGTTCCATGCCGTCGCGGCCCTGCGTAACACCGTCGCACATCGCCGGCACGCCGCCGGCGAACTGCGCAATGCCGCCCGCATCGCGTGCGGCTTCCTTCAGCAGTTCCGGGAAATGTTTGTAAGGCTGGTGTGCCGACAGCATGTCGTTGTAGGCGGACACGATGCCGATGTTGGCCTTCACGTCGCTGCGCAGGTCTTCCTTGCCGGCTAGGTCGCAGGCCGCGAAGCCATGCGCCAGGTTGCCACAGCTCAGGCGGCCGCGCTGGCGTCCGCCTTTCGCGGCAGCGTCGATGCGCTGCAGGTACGCGGTGCGTGTCGTCAGGCTGCGTTTGCGGATCGTGTCGGTGACTTGCGCGACTACCGGATGCATCGATGTTTCCTTGACGCTCTTCTCACGTTCATCAGGGGCTCCAGAATACGGTCAGCGGAATCGAATCCTGCTGCAGGAAAACGCTGATCGGCAATTTCTCGCGGTCCGTCGCCACGCGCGCCTGCTCGTAGATCGAGCGCTTGTGTTCGCCTGTGATCAACAGGAATAACTGTTCGCACCGCAGCAGCGCGTGCGGCGTCATCGTCATGCGTTCGAGGTACTGGCCGGCGGCGCCGCCGGCGGGTGCGTGCATCGCGGCACACAGATACTGTGAGTCCAACGTGCCCTGCAAGGTCTCCGCGTTCGGAAACAGCGAGGCTGTATGTCCGTCGGGACCCATGCCGAGCAGCGCCGCGCTCCATGGCTCCGGCAGCGAGGCGTAGGCAGCATTGCATGCGGCGACGGCCGCAGCTTCACCTTCACCGTTCAGTTCATGCGGGGTCTTCATGCCGGTGAAGCGACTGGCCGCGGCGCGATCACGCAGCAGGTTCTCGCGCACGAGGCGCTCGTTGCTCGCGTCGTGCGTCGGCGGCACCCAGCGCTCATCGACGAGGGCCACGCTGATGCGCTCCCACGGCAGCGCCGCAGAGGACAGTGCGCGAAATACCGGACCAGGCTCGTTGCCGCCGGATACGAACAGCGTCGCCGCGTCCGCCCGCGTGAGTGAGTGCCGAAGCTGGCTGCAGAGTGCCTCGTGCAGTTGCGCAAGCATCGTCGCGCGATCATCGAAAAATTTTTCCGTAAGCATTTCATCGTACCGCTGGAGTTGCAGGTATTGTGTCGGCACTTTTCGCCAGTAGCAATCGGAGCATGCCCCAAGGCATGGAACTTGCAACTCTGCTGATCATCGAGTTCGGTAAGGGCTGCAACGCACGTAACTCGGGTCTTTCACGGATCGCATGTGCGGGAAAATTTGTTTTCAATCCGCTTTGGTGCGCGCGCTGCGCCTTTGTGATGCAGCTGTCGAGCGATCGTCGCGCGAGGCTGCGCGAGTACTACTCGAATGCAGTGGCACGTGGATGCCTTCCGCAAGCCTGGGCACGTCGAGCGCGCGAGTACAGCAAGGAGGACGGATGCTAACGAACAAAGTGCGGCTGGGCCTGATGGGTTTCGGCCGCATCGGGCGGCAGGTTTACGAACTCGCTGCGCGCAGTACCGACGTCGAAATCGCCGTGATCGCCGACATCGGTCGTCCCGACATCCTTCACTATTTGCTGACCGCCGAGGTACATGACCCCGGCCAGCATGAATTGCAGGGCAACTTCCTCGTCAACCCGCATTTTTCGGCGCGCATGTCGCAGATCGACCGTCCGCAGGAAATGCCGTGGGACCTGTTCAACGTCGATGCCGTGCTCGACTGCACCGGCAAGTTCCGCGATGCCGCCAGCATGCAGGCGCACCTCGCCAACGGCGCGAAGCGCGTGCTGTTGCGCACGCTGCCCATGGATCATGTCGACCGCATCGTGATTCCGGGCATCAATGGCCGCGAGATCAGGCGTGAAGACCGCATGATCTCGGCAGGCTCGTCGACGACGAATGCGCTCTGCCTGCTGCTGAACATGGCAGCGAAGCATTTCGCGATCGATTGCGTCAGCATGACGAGCATCCACGCTTACACGAGCGACCAGTCGCTGCAGGATTATGCCGGCCACGACCTGCGCCGCAGTCGCTCCGCTGCCGAGAACATCATTCCGAACACGCACGAAGCCGAGAAATGGATGACGCGCATACTGCCCGAGTTCGCCGGCAAGGTGATGACGAACGTGCTGAACGTGCCGATTCATGCCGGTTGCATGCTCGACGTGAACCTCGTGCTGCGCGATGCCGGTGTCGATCCGGATAGTTTCAACGCGGCGATTCGCGCGGAAATGCCGCAGTACACCGGCGTGGCGGATCTTACCGACGATCCGATCGTATCGTCCGACGTCATCGGCAGCACGCTGTCGCTGCTGTACGACACGCAGGGCACCGAGAAGGCGGGCAAGCACACGATCAAGGCCATCGGCTGGCACGAGAACCTCGGGCATGCGGCGCGGCTGCTCGATGTCGTGCGCCTGTATGCCGCCCTGGACGCGCGCGAAGGAGGAATCCAGTGAAGATCGCGATCAACGGCTTCGGTCGCATAGGTCGTGCGGTATTCCGCATACTCGATCGCGAGCCCGATATCGAAATCACCGCGATCAACGACCTGTTCGATCCGGCTGCGTTGCGCTACCTGCTGAACTACGACACGGTGATGGGCGGTTTCGGGCGCGAGCTGCGCTACGAGGACGGCTGCCTGATCACGAAACACAATCGCACGAAGCTGCTGAATGAAAAGGCGCCGGCCGCATTGCCGTGGGGCGCGCTCGGGATCGATGCCGTCGTCGAGTCGACCGGAGTATTCCGCAAGAAGATGCAGCTCGAACAGCACCTCGCTGCAGGCGCAAAGCGTGTCGTGCTGACGGTGCCGGCCGCCGACGAAATCGACTATACCGTCGTGCTCGGCGTCAACGACGCCGGTCTCGGCGCCGAGCACCGGATCATTTCAAATGCCAGCTGCACGACGAACTGCCTCGCGCCGATGGCCAAGGTGCTCGACGAGGCCTTCGGCATCGAAGAGGGCATGATCAATACTATCCACGCGTATACGAACGACCAGCGCCTTGCCGATGTGCCGCATTCCGACTGGCGCCGCAGCCGTGCGGCTGCCGAGAACATCATCCCGACCTCGACCGGCGCAGCCAAGGCCGTGGGCGAAGTACTGCCGCAGCTGAAAGGAAAACTCCACGGCATTGCCGCGCGCGTGCCGGTGCCGGACGGCTCGGTCGTCGACCTGTTCGCGCAACTCGGTCGCAGCGTGAGCGTGGAAGACATCCACGCCGTCGTCAAAGCTGCGGCCGACGGACCGCTAAGGGACATCCTGCAATACAGCGACAGGCCGCTGGTGTCGACCGACATCATCGGCAATTCACATTCGTCGATCTACGACGCGGAGTTCACGCAGGTCAGCGGCGGCAAGTTCATTCGCGTGCTGAACTGGTATGACAACGAATGGGGTTATTCGAGCCGCGTGTGCGACCTGCTACGGCGCCTGAAGACGCTGTAGGCACGCAATGTGCCTGCAGCGCCGGTTTGCGCCTCGCAAAATGCTTCAGAACCGATAATCGAGTCCAAGCGACAGTCGCGTGAAGTCCACGAGGGCAGGGCTTTCGAGTCCGTCGTAGGACGCGAACGCCGTGTCCGCGTAATAGCGTTCGGCCGATGCCGATACCGTGAACGCGTCGATCTCCCACTGCACTTTCAGGCTCCCGCTCCATGCACCGTAATTCGACAGGCGGAAGTCCGTCGACTGGTACGGCTGCGCGGATGTTGGCGCAAATACAAGTTGCTGCGTGAAGAAGTCCGCGGCCCGCTGGCTGTAGTAGCGTATGCCAGGCACGAGCTGCCAGTCGCTGCCGACGTTCTGGTGCCACGCGACGTCGATGGTGTGCGAATCGATGCCGAAGTCGTCATGGTAGAAGCGGTAGTCGGCCTGCAGCGCGGCGTTGGCAGCCGGGATGAAATGGCGCCATGCGGTCGTCCATGCGATTTGCGTGCGCGCATCGGGACGCTTGTCATTGAGTTTGTACGGATCGCTCAGGTAGCCGCTCAGGTACGTGACGCTGATCCCGGTCTGGACGAGGTTGTTCCGGTTCACGACCTGGCTGAGCGACGCGAATGCCGAGCGGCTGCGCTTGTCGGCGGTGAGTATGCGGGCGAAACCCTGCTGCTGTGTCGGATCGAGTTCGTCGTCCGAGTAACCGAGGCCGCCGGCGAGCGTCGTCAGGTTATCGTTGAAGTGTCGCTCGGCATCGATGCTGGCGCTCAGCGCACCGTAGTCGTTCTCGTGCGATCCACCGAGCGTGATGCCGATCGCGCCGTTGTCGAGATAGCGGCGCACGTTTGCGCTGACATCGCGCCGCTGTTCGCTGATCGTCGCGCCGCTCATGATGACGCCCGTGCTGCCGTCGCCACGGCGTATCGTGTACCACGGCGACGCCCCGCTCATGCTTTCGTAACTGGAGCTCAGCGTCAGCGCGTAGCTGTCGCCGACGGGCATCTGCACGCGCAGCTGGTAGATGTCGATGTCATAGCGTTGCGCGCTGCCGGCCAGGCGTGCCCCGGCATCGAGGTCGTCTTCGCTGTACGTGGACACGCGCAGCGACGCGGTGCTGACGGCGGGTGGTGCATCGCCGCGAACGGGCGGGGCGAGGCCGGGCAGCGCGAGCGCGGACGCGGTGAGGGCGAGCAGTGCGCGGGAGTTCAAGCGTTTTACTCAGTTGCAGCCGCAACCGCCGCCGGCGGTGCTGTTACCGCCGCTCGAGGCTTCCTTGCTGAAGTACACGTGGGCATCCAGCGCGCCTTCGAGCGGGTCGCTGACGATCGCCATTTCGGGCCGTGCGAGGTTGCCGCGCTCCCAGGCAGCGACTGGCGTGCAGGCCGCGAGGTTGGCGCAGCAGAGCACGGTGAAGAGGAGGCCAAAGAGGCGCGCAGCGTGTTTCATCATTCGATCTCGTCGAGCAGTTTCGTGACTTCCAATTCGATCTTGTCGATGTCGCTGCGCTTGAAGCCGGTGTGCACGAGGCGCACCTGGCCCCGGGCGTCGACAAGGTACGAGGTCGGCATGCCGGGGACCTGGTACAGCGCCGGCGTCGTGCCGGCAGGATCACGCAGCGCGAGGTATTGCACCGGTTCGTCGAGCAGGAACTCGATGCCGAGTTCCGGATCGCTGTCGACATTGATCGCGAGCACTTCGAAGGGCTCGCCGGCCTCGACGAGGCGGTTGCGCAGTTCGTTCAGCAGTGGAATCGATACGAGGCACGGGGGACACCACGAGGCCCAGAAGTCGACGTAGACGACTTTGCCACGAAAATCGGCGAGGCTGATGTCCGCATTGCCGTCGTCGCTGCGCAGCGGCGGCAGCGTGAAGGCAGGTGCGGTTTCGCCGTTTTCGACGGCCTGCGTCGATGCAGCGCAAAAACCCAGCAGCAGCGGCAGCAGGCAAAGCAGCTTGCGCGGTCGCAGTGGCATCGTCGTCTCCTTGCGCGTCAGCGCTGTTCGAGCAGGGTCAGGAACCGTTCGAAATCGGGATATGCCGCAGAGTTGCGCGGCAGTGCGGCACCGCCGAGATGACCGTTTTCACCGCGGACCTTGCCGAGGATGTAGTCCTTGCCGCGCGCCATCATCGCATTGAACTTCTCGAAGTTCGCGTCTATTTCTGCCTGGCCCGAGCCGATTGCGAACTGGTGGACGCCTGCAGTGGCGCCGTCGCCCGGCCGGTGGCAGAACGTGCAATTGTCCTGGACGATGCCCTGGTGGATCGTCATGGCGAACAGGGCCTTTGCCTGCTCCTGTGGGGTTTGCGTCGACACCTCCGCAATCGCCAGCGGCGAGCCGCTCGTGTGGTAACGCAGGATGCCGTCGGGCGGCAGGTAGCCGAGGAACAGGCGGTGTTCACCGGCAAGGCCCAGCGTGCCGCTGAACATGTCGACGGACTCGACGGCATCGAGGAAGACGTCTTCGCGGAAAGGCACGAGCGACGACACGGATGCATTCCAGTCGATCCACACACCGCTCTGGTCGCGCATCTTGAAGCCGCCGCCGAGAAGGCGGTCGACGACGAAGATGTCGGCGGTCTGGCCGATGTTGTCCGCCTCCGGGCGGATCTCGCCGCGGATTTGCACCGTGTCATTGATTCCGGCGGTCGTGACGAAACTTGCCCCGCTGTCCCGTGTCACGCCGACGGCGAAGGTTGCCGTACTGGGATTCACCGCGCCGGGACCGGCGTGGCGTGATCCTTGCCGGTTTTCCATCGTCCCCTGGGCCAGAAGCGATCCCGCGGTATAGAGCAAGCCGACGATCGCCGCCTGGACGAAACGCTGAACCCGCATGGCTGTTCTCCCTTTTATAGTTATTCGAAATTGCCCGGACCGGCATCAGGACCGCAGACAGCGCTGCCGTATTGCACGCATCCGTCGGCATGCTAGGAATGCCTGGATGAACCGAAGATGAATGAGCTGTCCCGCCGTGCATGAAGTTTGCACGTTTGTCGGCATGCTCGGCAATCGGGTGCAGCCCGCAAATGCGGGCATAGCGACAAATAAAAAGGCCCGGATGTCACCATCCGGGCCTTCGGGATCTAACTGAACTTCGCGAGCTGCTTACTGGCCGAGCGAGCGGATGTAGGCGGCGACGTCCTGCATGGCCTGGTCGTCAGGCAGCGTCTGCGCCATCGGGGCCATCTGCATGCCGTAGGTGTCTTTCGGGTTGTTGCCACGCACGCCATTCTTGAAGTTCTGGAGCTGGCGAACGGTGTACCACTCTTCCTGGCCGGCCAGGCGCGGAGCGTTCAGCGCTTCCATGCCTTCGGCGTTTGCACCGTGGCAGGCACCGCAGGTGGCGTACAGGGTTTTGCCCTTCGCAGGATCGCCGGCACCGAAGGCGACGGACGACAGCGTGGCGAGGGCGGCGATGGCCAGCGTGATTTTCAACTTCATTGCATTGCTCCTTTGTATAAGAGACGTATAAAACTACCGGACTCCCGCGGGTGCCGCTCGTGCGCTACCGGTCGGGGACTACAAGTTCGTCAAGCGTGTTGGCCCTGCGAGTGTGTCTATTGCCGCGTGTGGCCTATTGAAAGCGCGATGAGCTGAATCGGGACTTAACCCCGGCGCCGCGGCCGTATACGTTCGCATTGCTCTGTCGGGCTCGGCAGGTGTGCTATCTTTGCCGGCCGCAAAAACGGGCGCGATTATAGCAACATTATCCAAAGAGTTGCTTGCGCACCTGCCGCCCTCGCGAAAATTTACCGGAATCAGGAACGCAGTACATGAGCATCAAGTCCGACAAGTGGATCCGCCGCATGGCGCTCGAGCACGGCATGCTGGAGCCCTTCGAGCCCAACCAGGTGCGAACCGTTGGCGGCAATAAGGTCATTTCGTTCGGGACGTCGAGCTATGGCTACGACGTGCGCTGCGCGAACGAATTCAAGATCTTCACGAACGTGCATACGTCGAACGTCGTCGATCCGAAGAACTTCGACCAGAACAGCTTCGTCAGCATCCAGGAAGACGTCTGCATCATCCCGCCGAATTCGTTCGCGCTCGCGCGCACGGTGGAGTATTTCCGCATTCCGAAGAACGTGCTGACCATCTGCCTCGGCAAATCGACCTATGCGCGCTGCGGCATCATCGTCAACGTCACGCCGCTCGAACCTGAATGGGAAGGGCACGTGACGCTGGAATTCTCGAACACGACGCCGCTGCCGGCGAAGATCTACGCGAACGAAGGCGTCGCGCAGATGCTGTTCCTCGAGTCCGACGAGCAGTGCGAGGTCACGTACAAGGACCGCAACGGCAAGTACATGGGCCAGACGGGCGTGACCCCGCCGAAGCCCTGAGTGAACCCAGCGTGAGCCACGAGGCACACCTGCTTGCCGCCGTCGACCTGAGCTGCGAACGCGACGAACGCGCGCTGTTCACGCATCTCGATTTTGCGATCGCGCCCGGTGAAGTCATCCACGTGCAGGGCGCGAATGGCAGCGGCAAAACGACATTGCTGCGCATCCTGTGCGGGCTCAATTCAGACTATACAGGCTCGATCCTGTGGCAGGGCCGCGAGCGCCGCGAGGTGTACGAGGAATTCTGCGCCGGCGTGTTCTACCTGGGCCACAGTCCCGCGATCAACAAGACCCTGACGCCGCTGCAGAACCTGCGCTGGTATTGCGCGAGCCGCGGCTTCGCCGATGATGCCGCGATCCTGCAGGCGCTGCATGCGCTCGGCCTCGCGGGCTACGACGACATCCCGTGCTACCAGATGTCGGCCGGGCAGCAGCGCCGCGTGAGCCTTGCACGCATGCAACTGTCGCCGGCAAAACTGTGGATTCTCGACGAGCCCTTCACCGCGCTCGATCGCAAGGGCGTGGCCGAACTCGAACAGCGCATCGCGGATTTCGCGCGCAGCGGCGGGGCCGTCATGCTGACGACGCACCACCCATTGCAACTGCCGTGCGAGTTGACGGTCATCAACCTCGATTCGCGGGCGAGGAGGGCGGCATGAGCGGCGCGCGTGTCTCACTCGGCCTGCGCGGCGTGCTCGCCTCGGTATTGCGGCGCGAACTGCTGATTGCATTGCGCAGCCCGGGCAACATCGTCAATCCGCTGATGTTCTTCGTCATCGCCGTCACGCTGTTTCCGTTCGGTGGCGGCGCCGATCGCGTGTTCCTCGCGAGCATCGCGCCGGGTGTCGTGTGGGTCACGGCGCTGCTTGCGGTGATGCTGTCGATGGACAGCCTGTTCCGCGCGGATTACGAAGACGGCTCGCTCGAACAGTTGTTGCTGAGTCCGCAGCCCCTGTACTTCCAGCTACTGGCCAAAGTTCTTGCACATTGGTTGATGAGCGGCCTGCCGCTGGTCGTAATTGCTCCATTGTTGGCGTACATGCTGGCCATGCCTGCGGAAGGTTACTGGCCGCTCGTCGCGGGACTGCTGCTCGGAACGCCGACGCTGAGCCTGATCGGCGCGATCGGCATGGCGCTGACGGTGGGCCTCTCGCGAAGTGGCCTGTTGCTCGCTGTGCTAGTATTGCCGATGTCGATTCCGGTGCTGGTTTTCGGCGCTGGAATCGTCCAGAACGCGCTCAACGGACTGCCCGTCGCGGCCCTGCTGGCGATACTCGGCGCACTGCTGACGCTGGCGCTCACGCTGGCCCCGCTGGCAATCGGCGCGGCACTGCGGATCAGCGTGAACTGAACAATTCCGCAACACGACACATTCGAATGGCGTAGCGATAACCATGTTGCAATGGCTCTACAAGCTGGGGTCCCCCCGGCATTTCTACGACATGACGACGACCTTCGTGCGCTGGCTCGCGATCGTCACGTTCGTGCTGCTCGGCATCGGCCTCGTGTGGGGCCTGATGTTCGCACCGCCCGATTACCAGATGGGCGACAATTTCCGCATCATCTACATACACGTGCCGTCGGCCGTCGGCATGATCTGGATCTACGCGATGATGGCGACGATGGCCGCGATGCACATGATCTGGAACATCAAGGTGGCCGACATGGTCGCGAAATCCTCGGCCGTGATCGGCGCGAGTTTCGCCGCAGTGTGCCTCGTCACCGGTGCCATCTGGGGCAAACCCACGTGGGGCACGTACTGGATCTGGGACGCGAAGCTGACGTCGGCGCTGATCATGTTCTTCGTTTACGTCGGCGTCATTGCGTTGCGTTCGGCCTTCGATTCGGAAACTTCGGGTTCGAAAGCGGCTTCGGTGCTGACGCTCGTCGGCGTCGTGAACCTGCCGATCGTGTATTACGCGGCGGAGTGGTGGCAAACGCTGCACCAGCCGAGCAGCGACCTCGGCGGCCGTGCCGATGGCGCGAATCCGCCCGAGATCTGGATACCGGCGCTGTTCACGGGCTTCGGACTGATCGGCCTCGTGTTCCTCGTCGTGATCATGCGCACGCGCAACGAGATCCTGTGGCGTGAACGTCGCGCGAGCTGGGTGCAGGAACTCGCCGTGCGGGAGGTCTCCCATGCCTGATATCCAGTTCGACAGCCTCGGCGATTTCCTGAATATGGGCGGCTACGCATTCTATGTGTGGACTGCGTACCTGTTTACGCTCGTGGTGCTTGCGCTGAACCTGCTGCTGCCGCTGCGCGATCGCAAGCGCGTGCTGAAGCTGCTGAAGGTGCGCATGCAACGCGACGCCGCGCAATCCGGTCAGTCCGGGTTGAAGGAAGGAGTGGAGGAGTAAGTGATGCACGCAGCACGCAAACAGAAACTGATGATCGTGTTCGCGATCCTGCTCGGCTCGGCTGCGACGGTCGCCTTGCTGCTGTTCGCGTTCAACCAGGGCCTGAACGTGTTCTACACGCCGACCGAAGTTGCCGAAGGCAAGGTGGCCGCGCGGCAGAACTTCCGTATCGGCGGCATGGTGAAGGAAGGCAGCCTCGTGAAGCAGGGGCTCGAAGGCTCCCGCATCGCATTCGTGGCCACCGACATGAACGAAGACATTCCAGTCGAATACACGGGCGTGCTGCCGGACCTGTTCCGTGAAGGCCAGGGTGTAGTCGCCGACGGCTACCTCGATGAGAGCGGCGTGTTTCAGGCGCAGCAGATCCTCGCGAAACATGACGAAAACTACATGTCAGCGGAAGTGAAGGCGGCGCTCGATGCAGCCGCCGCGAAGAAAGCGGAGCAGCAATGATTCCCGAACTTGGCAATTTCGCCGTGATGCTTGCACTGTGCCTCGCCGCGCTGCAGGCCACGATCCCGCTCGTCGGAACCTACACGGGCAACCAGTTGTGGATGAGCCTGTGCCGGCCGTTGAGTTCCGGCGTGTGGGTATTCATCGCGCTGGCATTCGCGTGCCTCGCATATGCCTTCCTGCAGGATGACTTCTCGGTTGCCTACGTCGCACGCAACTCGAACTCGATGCTGCCGGCCTACTACAAGTTCGCGGCCGTGTGGGGCGCGCACGAAGGTTCACTGCTGCTGTGGGTGCTGATCCTTGCGAGCTGGGCTTATGCGGTCAGCCTGCTGAGCCGCAACCTGCCGCTGGACATCCTCGCGCGCGTGCTGTCGGTGATGGGCCTGATTTCGGTAGGCTTCATGGCCTTCCTGCTGTTCACGTCGAATCCCTTCGAGCGCCAGCTGCTGAACATGCCGCCCGAAGGCGCGGACCTGAACCCGCTGTTGCAGGACTTCGGCCTGATCGTGCACCCGCCGATGCTGTACATGGGCTACGTTGGTTTCTCGGTTGCGTTCTCGTTCGCGATCGCCGCGCTGCTGACAGGGCGCCTCGACGCGGCATGGGCGCGCTGGACACGCCCGTGGACGAACGCCGCGTGGGCCTTCCTGACGGTCGGCATCGCGCTCGGTTCGTGGTGGGCCTACTACGAACTCGGCTGGGGCGGCTGGTGGTTCTGGGATCCGGTCGAAAACGTATCGTTCATGCCATGGCTCGTCGGCACGGCGCTGATCCATTCGCTGGCCGTCACCGAGAAACGCGGCGTGTTCAAGAGCTGGACCGTGCTGCTCGCGATAGCCGCATTCTCGCTGAGCCTGCTCGGCGCGTTCATCGTGCGCTCGGGCGTCATCACGTCCGTGCATGCCTTCGCCGTCGATCCCGAGCGTGGCATGGTGCTGCTCGCGCTGTTGCTGATCATCATCGGCGGCTCGCTGTTCCTGTATGCGCTGCGCGCACCGGTCGTCAAGGGCTCGGCCTCCTACGAGGGTACGTCGCGTGAAGTGTTCCTGCTGATCAACAACATCCTGCTCGTCGTGTCGACCGCGGCGATCCTCGGCGGCACGCTGGCGCCGCTGATCTACGAAGCGATCTATGGCGAAGCGAACCGCATCTCGGTAGGCCCGCCGTACTTCAACATCGTGTTCCTTCCGTTGATGGCACTGCTGAGCGTATTCCTCGGACTGTCGACCTTTTCGCGCTGGAAGCGCACGTCCGTCGCGCACCTGAAAGAGCAGGGCACGAAGGCGGCGATTGCGGCCGTCATCCTCGGCATCGGCCTGCCGCTGCTGTTCACGATGGAGGTCGACTGGGGTGCGATGCTCGCGCTTAGCCTCGCGCTGTGGATCGTGTTCTGCATTGCGCGAGACCTGTGGGACAAGAGTTCGAACCGCGCCAGCCGTGTCGCGGCATTAAAATCGCTGAGCCTCAGCTACTGGGGCATGCAGCTCGCGCACTTCGGCTTCGCCGTGATCATCTGCGGCGTCGTGCTGACGAGCCATTACAGCGTCGAAGAAGACGTGCGCCTGGCGCCGGGCGAAAGCATCGAGATAGGCAGTTATGAATTCCGCTTCGACGGTGTCGTGGAGCGCGCCGGCCCGAACTACGATGCGGCCTCGGCCACGATCTTCGTCACCAAGAACGGCGCCGAGTACATGACGATGCATCCGGAGAAGCGCACGTACCGCGCGCGCGGCGACATGCAGACCGAAGCTGACATCGACGTCGGCTTCTTCCGCGACCTGTTCACGGCACTCGGCGACGAGCGCGGCGAAGGGGCGTGGGTCGTACGCGTCCACCTGAAGCCCTTCGTGTTCTGGATCTGGTTCGGCGCGATGCTGATGGCAGCAGGTGGCATCACGGCCATACTCGATCGCCGCTATCGCACGAAGCGCGTGGCGGACGCCATAGCTGCTCCGCTTGGCACCACTGCACCCGATACGACGACAGGAGGCGGCGCGCCCGTAAACGCATGAGCAATCGCGCGAAACTGTTCATACCGGCGGCCTTCTTCCTCGTGATGCTGGGGCTGCTGCTGTTCGGCCTGGGCAAGGGGCGCGACCCGAACCACGTGCCTTCCGCACTGACGAACCGTCCGCTGCCTGAATTCACGCGCCAGGCGCTGTTCGATCCGAACGGCACCGTCAGCTCCGAGCAACTGCGCGGCGGCATTTTCCTCGTGAACTTCTGGGGCACCTGGTGCGCGCCTTGCCATTACGAGCACCCGTACCTCGTCGAAATCAGCGAGCGCGAACCGGACATCACTTTCGTCGGCGTGAACGTCAGCGCCGATTATCCGGGCGAACCCGAGCGCGCACGCGACTTCCTCGACGAACGTGGCAATCCCTTCAAGATCAGCCTGATCGACGACGACGGCAGCCTCGGCATCGACTTCGGCGTCACCGGCGCGCCGGAAACCTTCGTGATCGACAGCAGCGGTACGATCCGCTACCGCCACGTCGGCGTGATCGACAATGACGTGTGGGCCGAAACCTTCGAACCCTTGCTGGCGCAGATCCGATGATGCGCTGCTTCCTGCCACTGTTGTTTCTCTTCCTCGCGCCTGGGCTGTTCGCGGCTGCGCCGATCGAGGACATCACCTTTGCCGACGCCGAACAGCAGGCTCGCTATGACAAGCTGATTGCCGAGCTGCGCTGCCCGAAATGCCTCAATTCCAACCTGGCGGGCTCCGATGCGCCGATTGCCGCGAGCCTGCGCACCGAGATTCGCGAGCAGCTTGCCGAGGGCCGCAGCGACGACGAGATCATCGAGTTCATGACCGCGCGCTATGGCGACTTCGTGCTTTATCGCCCGCGCCTGACGGCGGGCACGGCAGCACTGTGGTTCGGACCGCTCGTGTTGCTGGCGGTCGGCTTCATCGTTCTGCGCCGCATGCTCGTGACCGCACGCGCGCAACGTGAAGACGACCTCAGCCCCGAAGAAATGCAGAAGCTGCAGACCCTGTTGAACGACAAGGACGCACGATGAATTCGTTGACGCTCTTCCTCGCGCTGCTGAGCGCCATCGCCGTCGGCTTCGTAGCGGTGCCGCTATGGCGCCACCGCGGCGCGAACGCCGCCTCGGCGCTCGAACTGCGCCGCGAGAAGAATCGCGACGTATTCCGCGAGCGTGAAGCGGAACTGGCGCAGGACCTCGCCCAGAACCTGGTCACGGCAGACGAACACGCCCGCCTGCTCGCCGAGCTGCAGCGCGCCTTCATGCTCGACATGGAAGCGCTCGACCGGCAGCAGGGTGGCCGCGGTCTCTGGTCCGGCGGACGTGCGGTCGTCCTCGTGCTTGCACTGGCGGTACCGGTTGCAGGTTTCGTGATGTACCGCGCGCTCGGTTCTGGTCCGGATCTCGCGCTGCCGGAGCTGCTCGAACGCGTCGGCGCGGCGCAGACCGAAGAGGAACAGCTCGCGCGCTTCGGCGAGCTTGCAGACTTCCTGAAGGCCCGGCTGGAACGCCAGCCTGACGACGTGCGCAACGGCTTCCTGCTCGGCCAGCTGTACATGCAGCTCGAGCGCTTCCCCGAAGCGATTGCGACCTTCGAAGGCCTGCTCGATCACATCGAGGCCGGCAGCGACCGCGCCACGGTTCTCGGCCAGCTCGCGCAATCACGTTACCTGCAGGCCGATTCGCAGATAACGCCGGAGGTGCAGCAGGCGATCGACGAAGCGCTGCGCATGAACCCGAACGAATACGCCGTGATGGGCCTGCTCGCGATCGACGCGTTGATGCAGCAGAAGTTGCCGGAGGCGCTCGCGTACTGGCGCCGGCAGCTGTCGTCGGCGACGCCGGGTTCGTCGCAGGCGCAGGAAGTGCAGCGGCGCATCGCGCTCGTCGAAGACTACCTGCCGCCCGATGCGCAGCAACAGGACGAAGCGGTATCGGGAGCGAGCGTGACGCTGACGATCGACATTGCGCCTGAACTCGCTGCGCAGGTGACGGACGACATGCGCCTTTATGTCTTCATACGCGATGCCGCGATGCCGGCGCCGCCGATCATTGCGCAACAGCTCGACGTGCCGGACTTTCCGCTCACACTGACTCTCGACAACGGTGACGCAATGATGGCAGGTAGAACGCTCGAGGCTGCATCACAATTGGTCGCTGGTGCGCGCCTGTCGCGCTCGGGAAATCCGGTTGCGCAAAGCGGCGACCTGCAAAGCCTGTCGGAACCCTTCACGCTGTCCGACGAAACGGCCACCATGGAGCTCGTCATCAACGCCGTAGTACCGTGACAGAGCTCCTGCTCGCGATCCTTGATAGATTTCCCTGACAAAGCGCCCTGATCCACGGAGACCCATGTCCACCGGCAGATTCGGGGCACTGCGTTCCGCACTCGACAACCGCAACTTCGCGATCTACATCAGCTGCAATTCATTCTCCCTGATCGGCTACTGGATGCAGCGCATCGCCGTGATGTGGCTGACCTGGGAGATCTCGCAGTCGGAATTCTGGGTCGGGGCCGTGGCATTCGCGGAGATTTGTCCGCTATTCATCATTGGCCCGCCGTTCGGCGTGTGGGCCGACCGCTTCGACCGCCGCACGCTGGCGGTGGTCATCCAGCTGTTGATGCTGCTGCAGTCGCTGCTGCTGTTCGTCGCGATCCGGCTCGACGCGCTGACGATCGGCCTGCTGTTCTCGCTGACGCTCGCCGAAGGCATGATCCAGGCGGCGTATCAGCCGGTACGGCTTGCGCTGGTGCCGAACCTCGTGCGGAAGCAGGACCTCGTCAGCGCGGCCGCGTTCACGGCAGTGACATTCAACGTCGCGCGCTTCGTCGGCCCCGCGATCGCCGGCATCGTGTTCACGTATTCCGGCCCGGACTGGATGGTGCTGTTCAACGCGCTGAGCTACGGCTTGCTGACGGCCGCGTGGTTCGCGATCCGGCTGCCACCCCAGGCCGACGACAAGCCACCGGCGGGCAGCCTGCTCGGCGACCTGCGCGATGGCTGGCGTTACGTGCTGGCGAGGCCGCCGCTTTTCGCATTGTTCATGCTGCTGACGATCAATGCGTTGTTCGCGCGGCCGCTCACGTACCTGCTGTCGGCTTTCACAGGCGCTGTGTACAGCGCCGGCCCGGAAACGCTCGCGCTGCTTACTTCGTCCGTCGGGGTCGGCGCGATACTCGCGGGGCTGAAACTGTCGATGGAAGGGAAGACGCGCGGGCTCATCCGTTCGATCCTGGTCAACCTGCTGATCACGGCCGGCTGCATGGCCGGCTTCGCGTTCACGACGTACAAGCCGCTTGCGGTCGTGCTGATCTTCTTTTTCGGCTACTCAATCACGGTCGTCACGGTGGCCGCGCAAACGCTCGTGCAGAACCGCATCGACGACCACATGCGGGGCAGGGTGCTGAGCCTGTGGGTGGCCTTTACGCGCGGCGCGCCGGCGCTCGGCGTACTGTCGATCGGCTGGATCGCTAACCATGTCGGACTCATGTGGCCGACGGCGGCAGCGGCGCTGCTCGGCCTCGGCGGCATGGTCGTGATGCTCAAACGGCGCCGCGAGATGCGCGCGTTCTTCGAGACAGAGTAAGTCCGGCCCCATTTCCGGGTGCTCATTCTGGGTTGAACGGCGCGCACTTGATCTGCTTCAAGCCGATGTTGACTGAGGGGTCATCAGGCTTTTGGCGACTTCCGGAAAGTGCTAGGCTCGGCTCACGTGCGGTCAAGCAAGGCTGCAGCCAAAACATCAGAACAGGCAGGGGGAAGCATGGCATCACGCATCCGTTGCAGCGTCGGGCGTTACGTTGCGGGCGTCCTGCTGCTTGTCGCTGGGCTCGTGTCGAACGCGCTGCTCGCCGCCGAAACGTTCACCGCCGAAAGCCTCGCCGAACACCTGTGGCTCGTTACGGGCCCGAGCGGTAACACGCTGATTGCGAGCGACAGCGATGGCCTGATCCTGATCGAAGGCGTGCCGGCCGAACTGGCCGACGAATACCTCGCGTTCGTCAGGCGCACGGCGGGTGACGCGCCGATCAAGGCGCTCGTCAACACGCACTGGCATCCCGAGTCCGCCGGACTGAATGCAAGCCTGCGCGAGCAGGGCATCGATGTGATTGCTCATTTCAATACGATGCAGTGGCTCGGTGCGACGATTCGCCGCCGCGGCGACGAGATCCTGCACAAGCCCGTGACTGCGGCTTCGCTGCCGAACAGGACCTTCCATGACACGCTGAGCCTGCCGTTCCGCGGCGCAACGATTGAACTCGGCTGGCTCGTGCAGGCACATACCGACGGCGACGTGTACGCGTGGTTTCCCGCGCATAAAGTGCTGTATACCGGACCTGCCGTACGCAGCGACGCGTGGTCAGCGGTCGATGAAACGACGAATGGCTGGATCGGCGGCCTGATGGACGGGTACGACAAACTTGCCGGTTTCACCGCCGCGGACGTGCGCATCGTGCCTGCCAGCGGCGCCGTGCTCGACAAGGCCGGTTTCGATGCGCAGATGGCGCTGTACAAGGACCTGATGGCCGAGATGGTCAACCTGCTGCGCCAGAGCCGCAGCGCCGATGAAGTCGTGGCCGCGAATCCGGCCGTCGGCCTCAAACCGGAGTGGGGCGCGCCGGATGAATTCCTCGACGCAGGTTTCCGCAGCTTCTACGGGCATTTGCGTGATACGCGGCACGTCGGCCAGATGCCGTGAGTCGCCGGTAACGAACGAGAGTAGTTGGAGTACGCCATGAACTTCGCCAGAACCACCGGACTCGCCTCGCTGACTCTGCTCGCCGCCGCCGTGCTGTGCGCACACGAGGCTGCTGCTGCCGCGTCGGAAGAAGCGCAGCAGGTGGCCGCCACCTACGAACGCTTCGATGAAGCCGATGCGCAGTTCCGCTTCCTCAGCGAGAACTGCATGGACTGCCACAACTCCGAAGACTGGGCCGGTAGCCTGGCTTTCGACCTGATCACGCCGGACGAAATCGCCGACCATCCCGAGATCTGGGAAAAGGTCATCAAGAAACTCGACGGCCGCATGATGCCGCCGGCAGGCCAGCCTCGGCCGGCGAATGCGGACTCCGACCGCTTCTCGGAGTGGGTCGCTGAATATCTCGACCATGCCGCGGCGCGCAATACACATGCAGGCCGCGTCGGTCTGCATCGACTTAACCGCAAGGAATACGCGAACGCAGTGCGCGACCTGTTCGGCGTCGAGGTCGACGGCAGTGCCTTGTTGCCGGCCGATGCTTCCGTCGAAGGTTTCGACAACGTCGCCGAAGCGCTCAGGGTGTCGCCCTCGTTCATCGACCAGTCGCTGACAGCGGCGCGCGTCGTGGTGTCGCAGGCCGTCGGCAATCCCGCGCCACGCGCGGGCGGGGCGACGTATTTCGCCAATGCGAACCAGAGCGCGCATATCGCGGGCCTGCCGCTCGGCACGCGCGGCGGCATCCAGGTGGAACATTACTTCCCGGCCGACGGTACTTACGTGCTGAACATAGGCAATCTCGCGGCGGCATTGTGGGTCACGAACCAGGAGTTCACGCACACGGTCATCGCGACGCTCGACGGCGAGCGCTTCTTCGAGATGGACGTCGGCGGGGGCGAAAACCTGAAGGCGATCGACCAGATCGGGGATCCGGCCGTCGACGAAATGAACGCCAGGTTGAAGAACATCCGGTTCACGACGACGGCCGGCCCGCACAAGCTGGCCGTGACGTTCGTCCACCGTTCGTTCGCCGAATTCGAAGGCACGCTGGCGCCGATGGTGCCTGGTGGGGCATCGGCCGTGATCGGCCTGAACCAGATCGAGGTACAGGGACCCTTCGACCCCGCCGGCCTCAGCGACACGCCGGCGCGCGAGCAAATCTTTACGTGTTACCCGAGCGCACCAGCCGACGAAGAAAGCTGCGCGCGCGAGATCATCGGCCGCACGCTGCGTCTTGCGTATCGCGGCACGCAGAGCGACAACGATCTCGAACGCCTCATGGCCGTCTACGCACAGAGCAGCGCCGCCGAAGGTTTCGAAATGGGCGTACGGCATGCTCTGACGGCGATCATCGCGAGCCCGAAATTCTTCTACCGGGAGGAAACGCTGCCGGCGCAGGCCGTGCCCGGTTCGGTCTATGCGCTGACCGATCTCGAGCTTGCGGCACGACTCTCGTTTTTCCTCTGGAGCAGCATTCCCGACGCCGAACTGCTCGACCTCGCCGAGGCCGGCAGGCTGCATGAAGACGAGGTGCTGGTGCAGCAGGTCGATCGCATGTTGCGCGATCCGCGCGCGGAGACCCTCGCATCGAATTTCGCGTACCAGTGGCTGAACCTCGCGAAGCTCGACGAGATCGATCCCGACCCGGACCTGTTCCGCGACGTCGATCCGCGCGTGCGCAACATGTTCAGGCAGGAAATCGAATTGCTGTCGAAGGACATCTTCCTGAACAACCGGCCCGTCACCGAGTTGCTGACGGCGGATTACACCTACCTCAACGAAGCACTGGCGCTGCACTACGGCATCAACAGCGTGAAAGGCGACGAGTACCGGAAGGTGCAGCTGGCCGACGAAGCGCGCCACGGCTTGCTCGGCAAGGGCGCGGTGCTGATGGTGTCGTCCTATCCCGATCGCACGTCGCCTGTGTTGCGAGGTGCTTACGTGCTCGACTACATCATGGGCACGCCGCCACCGCTGCCGCCGCCGAACGTCGAAGCGCTCGTCGAGAACAAACCGGGTGCGCGCCCGATGACGATCAAGCAGCGCCTCGAAGTGCATCGCACGAACCCGAGCTGTGGCGGATGCCACGGCTTCATCGATCCGATGGGCTTTGCGCTCGAGGGTTTTGACGCGGTCGGCCGTAAACGCGCGAAAGACCGCTTTGTCGGCCAGCCGGTGGACATTGCCGCCGAATTGCCCGACGGCACGCCTATCGAAGGCGTCAACGAATTGCGCGCCGCGATCATGGAACGCCCGCATCTGTTCGCGGAAAACCTTGCCGAAAAACTGATGCTGTATGCACTCGGCCGTGAAGTGGAACCGCAGGACATGCCGACGGTGCGCCGCATCGTCGCCGATGCTGCAGACTCGTCGTATGCCTTCTTCGACATCGTGCAGGGCATCGTGCAGAGCGAGCAGTTCCGATTCGTGCAGGCCAGCGCGCAGGCGCTGCCGGTCGCGGCGGACGATGCGGACGCCGACGGCCGGCAGGTTGCCAGGCAATGAACAGCCATAAACAAACACGTGCGTCGAACTGAAGGAGACACCTCATGTTCATAACGAAGAAGCACCTTTCCCGCAGGCATGTCCTTCGTGGCGCGGGCGCCGCGATAGCGCTGCCGCTGCTCGACGCGATGGTGCCGGCTGCATCGGCCCAGTCCGCTGCCGCGCCGCTGCGCGTCGGGTTCGTGTACGTCCCGCATGGCGCGGTGGCCGAAAGCTGGAGCCCGGCAAAAACCGGCACGGACTTCGAGATGAGCATGATCCTCGATCCGCTGAAGGAACTGCGTTCGCAGATGACGATCGTCAGCGGACTGCGCAACAAGCCGGGCGAAAGCGCCGATCCGCACGCGATCAAGGCCGGTACGTGGTTGCGCTGCGTCGCGCCGGAAGGCACGGAGAATCCCGAGGACGGCGTCAGCTGCGACCAGATGGCCGCGCGGGTGCTCGGCACCAATACGCCGTTTCCGTCGCTCGAAGTCGGCACCGTCGAAGGCGGCGCCGGCAGCTTCGCTTCGACGATCGCATTCAAGACGCCGAGCCAGCCGCTGCCGATGGAAGGCAATCCGCGCAAGCTGTATTACCGCCTGTTCGGCCAGGGCGACACGAACGACGAGCGCGCGGCGATCTCGACTGAAACCGGAAGCCTGCTCGACTTCGTGATGGAAGATGCCTCCGCGCTGAACCGTAGACTTGGCGCCTCGGATCGCGTGATGATGTCCGAATACCT
>DASWWP010000185.1:0-4023 GCA_036405915.1 Pseudomonadales bacterium | reverse complement strand
TTCACGTCCTGCACGGCGACCGCGATCGTGTGCGGACCGGCGCTGATCGGCAGCTGGAATTCGTTCGGGTTCTCGAGTTCGACGATCTCGCCGTCGATGCTGACGACCGTGCGGTTGCCGCCGGTGCAGGACGGCGTTGCGAAGAAGCCGCCGCCGCGATTGCCCACGGTGAACTGGTAACGCGCGTCGAGCGGGAAGTTGTACGTGATCGCGAAGCCGTTGCGCGCGCCGAGCGGTACGCCTTCGGTGCCGCCATCGGCCGCGGTGAATTCGACTTCGGACGGGATCAGCGTCAGGTCACCGACGACTTCGCGGCTGATGCGCATCGCGGCGCTCGCGTACGCGTCGATCAGCGTCGGCGATACGCTGAGCAGTTCGATGTTGTTGTCGAAGCCTTCCCCTGCCGATTCCGCCGGGATGTTGGCGACGACATGCGAGGCATCGAAGTGGAACAGGTCGCGGATCGCGTTTCGATACTCCTCGCGATTGAGGCGCGCGAGGCCCTCGCTGCCGGGATTCGGCGTGCGGGCGTATTCGGCATCGAGCGCGGCGCCGAGCGTGTGCGTGAAGCTGTCGAGCTCGGCGCGGGCGGGGCGCGGGCGTCCGGCCGGCGGCATCATGCCGGTGCGGACCTTGCGAATCACGAGCTCCCAGGTGTCTGCATCCTTCGCGAGTGAATCGCGCGCAAGCAGGTCGAAGGCCGTGCTGCCGGCGAAGTCGTCGAGGTTGTGGCATTCCGTGCAGTACTCGTCGAGGAGATTCCAGTCGACGTCGTCGGCAGCCGAGTGCTGCGCGAGTGCCACGCCCGATGCGAGCGCGGAGAGCGCTGAGAGCGGAAGTGCGTGCAACGCCGCTCGTGCGGATGTGCGTGACCGAAGTCGATGTCGCAATTTCATGTAAGGATTCCCCTGCATTTTATTTCGATGCAATCTCTCAAAGAAGGATGCACCAATTAAGGATTATCGTACGAAGAACGTGATGTGTCGTGTACGCGCTGCATCGCGTTTTCATGCATGCGCGCGAAGTGCGGTGATCCAGTTTTGCAAAGCGGAGTGGAGAATGGCCTCGATCGGAACAGCGAGCGCGGCATTAAGGAAATAACGAGAAAAAAGCACGACCGTGCCGACGTTGCGCGATAAAAAGGCGCGTCGTCGCTTATAGTCATGCGCAGGTGATATGTAGATGCGAATACAGATTCGTGAGACTACAAATCACTTTCATTTATGCATGAAGCAAAAGTTCGCCGATGAAACGAACGACACGTCCGGAGGGACGACATCCCGCGTGATTCATCACACGCGGTTCAACAACAACAAGTAAATCTGTCATATAAGAGGGCTCTTCATGAAAGAAAGTTCCTTGCGCAAATTCCGCGCATTGGCCACGGCCGTATCGCACATCGCGCGAGCCACCCGCGACCGCAACTTCACGCGCAGCGTGGCTGCGGTCACGATAGCGATGACGAGTACTGCGCTGTACGCGCAGGAGGTCGAAGAAATTTCCGTCACGGGCTCGCGCATCACGCGCCCAGGCCTCGTGTCCCAAACCCCCGTCACGTCCCTGTCGCAGGAAGAAATCGACATCCTCGCGCCGACGACGCTCGGCGACGCGCTCGATGCGCTGCCGCAGTTCCGCGGCAGCACGAACCTGGGCGATACGCAGAACATGTTCGGCGGCGGTTACCTCGGTAACGGAGGCCAGAGCAACCTGAACCTGCGCGGCGTCGGCGGCAGCCGAACGCTCGTGCTGCTCGACGGCCGCCGCTTCGTGCCGTCCAACCGCTACGGCACGGTCGACGTCAACCTGTTCCCGTCGGCACTGATCCAGCGCACGGAGGTCGTCACCGGCGGTGCGTCGGCGGCTTACGGCTCGGACGCCGTGACCGGCGTGTCCAACTTCATCCTGAACAACGAGTTCGAAGGCCTCAGCGTCAACGCGCAGTACGGCGCGAGCGAAATGGGCGACGCGAAAAACTACAAGCTCTCGGCGGGCGGCGGTGTGGCCGTCGGCGAACGGGGTAACTTCGTGTGGGGCTTCGAAGGCTTCAAGAGCGACGAAATCACCGACTTCGGCGACCGCGACTGGTTCCAGGCCTGGGGCGACCTCGACTTCGGCCCTGGCGTGGTGCCACGCCGCGTGCGCTACCCCGAAGTCACGACGCGTGGCGAGGCCTTCGGCGGCCTCATCCGCCGTGGTCCGCTGGCCGGCACCGTGTTCGACAGCAACGGCAACCCGACGCAGTTCCAGCAGGGCAGCGTACTCGACCTGTCGGCGCAAACCGGCCTGCGCACCGGCGTCATCCAGGGCACGCAGGTGGGCGGTACCGGCACTGGCAACCAGTCCTCCCGTTACGACATCGTGCGCGCGGCGAACGAACGCTTCAGCCTTTACATGAACTACCAGCATCGCTTCAGCGACACGACGACCGGTAGCGTGATGGCGCTGCACGGCTCGAACTTCGTGGATAACCAGAAGATCGGTTACGTGATGAGCGGTACGTGGCCGGTGACGATCTACAGCGGCAACCCCTTCCTGCCTGCGAGCATCCAGCAGCGCATGACGGCCGGGAACATCGCGTCGTTCCAGATGGACAAGCGCGTGGTGCCATGGGATCCGTTGAACAACAACCGCGCGCCGACCGACACGACCGTATCCACGATCGCATTCTCGCTCGACGGCGAATTCTCCAACGGCTGGACGTGGAGCACCTACTACTCGCACGGCCAGAACAGCCGTGACGTAGACCTGTACGGCTTCCGCGTCGATCGCATGTTCAAGGGTGTCGACGCCGTGCGCGACGCGAACGGCAGGATCGTCTGCGCATCCACGCTGATCGAACCGAACGACGGTTGCATACCGGTCAACCTGTTCGGTATCGGCCAGACTTCGCAGGAAGCGCGCGAGTGGCTGCACGACAAGATGTACACCGACGCGACGTACAAGCAGGACTCGGCCGAATTCATGGTCAACGGCGAAATCTTCGAAGGCTTCGGTGCCGGCCCCGTGTTCCTCGCCACCGGTGTCAACTGGCGCGACGACTCGGTGAAACAGGTGTCGGGCGACGCCTTCGGCGTACTGCCGGAAGCGGGCCAGGGCTACATCACCGACCGCGACGCGAACGGCAACCT
Source organism: Pseudomonadales bacterium (assembly GCA_036405915.1). Taxonomy (GTDB): domain Bacteria; phylum Pseudomonadota; class Gammaproteobacteria; order Pseudomonadales; family Pseudohongiellaceae; genus CAILUG01. Next base: position 895 of record DASWWP010000185.1, on the reverse strand, counting down.
GCTGTACCGTGGCCTGCCGTCCGTGTACCTGAATTCGGTGCCCGTGATCGACAGGGTGAACGCCGTGTCGTACTCCGGCAGCATCGACGTGTACGAAGGCTTCGGCGAGCTCAGCATTCCGTTGCTCAGCGAAGCGCCGTGGGCCCAGCGCCTCGACTCGAACCTGGCGGCACGCTACACGAAGTACTCCACGATCGATGCAGTGTGGGCCTGGAAGGGCGGCTTCGACTGGCAGGTGTACGACGACCTGCGCCTGCGCCTGACGCGTTCGCGCGACATCCGCGCCGGCAACATCACGGAGCTGTTCGATACGACCGCGACGAACTCCTTCATCGAGCCGGGTGACGATCCGCAGCGCCCGGGCGACGAGCGTTACATTGCCAAGAACGTCAACGGCGGTAACCCGAACGTCGAGCCGGAAATCGCGAACACGATCACGTACGGCTTCGTTTACCAGCCTGCCTGGCTCGATGGCGCGGCGCTGTCGGTCGACTACTACGACATCAAGATCCAGGATGCCATTTCGAACATCGGCGTGACGAACATCCTGCAGTTCTGCGGCGCACAGGGAGTCTTCTGCGACCTGATCGAACGTGAGCCGGGCGGCAGGATCAGCGCGATCAACAACACGACGGTAAACGTCGGCGAAGCACGCACGCGCGGCCTCGACTACGAGCTGAGCTACCGCACGCCGGTGACCTGGTTCGATCGCGACGACAACCTGTCGATGCGTTTGATCGCGAGCCGCCTGATCTCGTCGACGATCTCGCCGTTCAATGCGCCCGTGCAGGAGCAGGTGGGTGTAGGCGACCGTCAGGACCTGAGCGTCACGCTGACGGCCAACTACACGACCGGTCCGGTAACGGCCGCGTGGTCGACGCGCTGGGTCAGCGAC
>DASWWP010000184.1:0-47318 GCA_036405915.1 Pseudomonadales bacterium | reverse complement strand
CAGCCTGCTCGTGCAACGCATGCCCCAGTGCGAGCAGCTGCTCGGCAAGCGGTAGCGCCAGCGAACCCTCGCTGAGGCGCAGTTCGGCGATGCGATCACGGTATGTCGCCTCGCGCGACGCTGCATCCGCAGGAAACACAGTAGATGCGCGCGCATCACCCGCCGACATGGAAACGTCAGCTGATGAAGCACCACCAGACGAAGACACACGAAGTGGAACCGGATGGAAACTCAGGTAACGAAGGTCCTGTCCGGCGCAGGAAATGTCCGGCAGTGAAACATTCAACAGCACACCACTTAGCAAAGCCATCAGCACAGGTCTGAGGCCGTGATGCACGCTCATCGCGCCATTCTCCCGAATGTCTTCTCCGGAGTGCCGTCACCAGACGGCTCCGGATCGATCAACCTGCGTTGATCCGCAAGGCGATCATGCAGTCATGCCGAGACGATAGTAGGCCAATGCGAGGCGAAGACAAGGCGATGCAAATCAATACGTAAAATAAAACCGCACTTGCATGGTTTCATTGTCACGCACCGAACCGTCCGTTATGCGCGGACGAAACTGCGCGCGGCGCAACTCGCGCAGCAGTATCGCTTCGACCGCCGGCGACGCGCTCTCGGTTCGGCTGAGAACCTCGAGTCCGCTCGGAACCCCGAAGCGGCTCAACTTGAACTGCACGTCGATGTAACCCTTGTATTGCAGTGCCAGATCCGCCGGGATGTCGAGCGCGGCGCGCGTATATGGCTGGTCGATATACGATGGGATCTCCGCCGGGTACGGGGGATTGAACAGCGCGTCGACATCGGTGGCCGGCGCGCCCGTTGCACGCATGTCGTTCCACGCCTGCACGTACACATCGAGTGCTCCCATGCGCTTGCTGAACATCAGCATCCAGTCGGCGAGATCGAGCCTCGCCTGCGTCCTGTCGGTTACGCTGGCATCGTTGCGGTTGTCCAGGTATACGACGCGGCGCTCGAGTGCATCGCGTCCTTGACGGAATCCGAGCGGCATTCGGGTCGGCTGGAAACCATCGAAGGTCGCATAACTGCCATACGGCATCAGCGCACTGGCGCCGTAATCACCCTGCAGGCCAAACGTGGCGATGTAGAGGTAATTCGTCAGCGCGAGCTGCCGTTCGAAATTCAACAGGCGGTTGTCGGCGACGCCGAAGTTGTTCGCGACGATGGCGATCAGCGTGCGATAGACGTCGTGCGCGACCATCAGCCGCCCGGTGCGGAAATCAATCGTGTCGGCGGCATTGGCCACGGGCGCTGCCGCTCCAGCTTCCGCGGGTACAGCCATCGGCGGCGCGAGCTGCGCGCCGAACGCGAACAGGTTCCATTCCGCGTAACGCGTCAGTGCCGGCAGCAGGTCGACACCGCGGTTCTCGTAGTTCTTGCGCTGGACGTACAACAGGTATTCCTGCTGCGCATCGGCGGCAACGAGGTCGCCGCGAGCAAGGTGGTTTTCGATCGTGCGTTCGATGATCGCTACCTGGCCCATGTTGAACAGGCCGTCGTTCACGCGGTTCACATGCAGTGCGCGCTCGAACGCCTGTTGCGCACGCGCGTACTCGCCGGATTGCTGCAGCAACGTGCCGAGTGCGACCAGTTCTTCGTCGAGGCCCGCCTCGAAAGCGCCGCCGGCGCTCTCGCGTTCGAGTACCGATTGCTCGTACGCCGCAATATCGGCTGCGAGCCGGTCGCCATCGAGCATCGGCACCGTTTGACGCGCAGCCAGCCAGGCCTGCAAATCCACCGCGCTGCCAGTGCGGGGCAGGCTCGTGAGTTCACGCACGGTGTAGGGCATGCCGGGTTCATCGTTGTCGATCACGTCGATGACGACCGGCTCGAACAGCAGCGTCGGCACACCGTCATCCTGCGCGACGACAGGCGCCACGCACGCGAGCACGATCACGAAAGGGGTGCAGGCGCGGAACAGCCTCAGGGGGAATTGCCGGTCATGCAAGCTTGCGTGCAACACGGGCAGTACTTCCTTCTTCGCTACTCAGTAAGTGTAGTAATACCGCAACTTTACATCTTCACGTTTGACCATCTCGCCGTCGACGATCGCCGGCCTTACTTTCGCATTGCGCAGGTAACGCAGCAGCTCGCTGCGAAGCGACTGTGACGTACCTTCGCTGACGCTGTCGATCTTCACGCCATTGACGTCGCCGTAACGGTTCACGTCTAGCGTAAGGTCCATGTGGCCCTTCCATGCCAGCTCGGCATCCGCGTCGATGCCGTACATCTCGCGGCTGTATGGATGCAGCGCGAACGCCGGCGCGGCAACCAGTGGCTCGGGCTGGAACAACTCGGCGATCGCGGCAGCCTGCATGTCCGCGGCATCCAGTATTTCCCAGGCTTTGCGATAGGCATCGTCGCCGCGAGAGGCATTGTCGAAACCCACATGCCAGTCGCCGACACTGATCCAGGCCTGCGCGCGCTCGACTGCCGTCGCCGCCGGATCCTGCTCGAGTCGCTCCGCGATCGCGATGAGTGCCTCGCGATTCGAGATGTAACCGCGCGTGACGGCCTGCGGTGCCATGCGCGGCTGCATCACTCGGTTGTAGTACAGCGAGCCTTCGGACATCACGGTATCCATGGCATCGATCTGCTGCTTCACGGCGAAGGCGACATTCGCGAGTTTGTGCTGTACGCGGATTTCATCGGCGCGTGGCGTAACACCATCAGTTGCAACGCCAGATGGGGCATCCGTAGCTGCGCTGTCTTCAGGATCGCCCGGCGTGGTTTCGTCTGCAGCCTGTGCGTCGACGATCTGCTCGTAATAATCGCGGGCGGTGCGCAGCCGTTCGTCGATCACGCGCTCGGCATCCACGCCATACGTGGCCGCGAATGCGGGATCGAGTATCGAGCTGCGCATCGGATTCATCGCGCCGAGCATCTGCGAGCGCGGAATGTAGCTGAAGCTTCCGTCGCGATTCTGCACTGCCACGTAGTCCATGCGCCCGGCCGACAGCGATGCCCCGCCCGTGAATGCCGGCCGCGCGTCGTAGCGCGGGCCTTCGAGCATGTACGACGTGATGTTCCAGTCTGCCCAGTCTTCCATGGCGGCGAGCAGGCGCGGGTCACCGTCGTCATAGGTCTTCTGCTGGATGTAGAAGAGGTAACTGTGCAGATCGTTCACCTCGTCGGCATTGCCGAGCGCATCGTGGCTCGCGATCATCTTTTCGACGAGTGGAATCTGGTCGAGCGTATACAGGCCGCCGTTCACCCGATCGATGTGCATCGCGCTTTCGAAGGCCGCGATCGCATCTTCGTGTTCGCCGGCCTGCTGCAACAATGCACCGAGTGAATCGTACTGTTCGCGCAGCGCGGCGGAGTACGGATTCGAATTCGCGAGCGTGTCACTGATGCGCGCGCGATAGGCGGTGATGTCGGCGGCGAGCCGGGCGCGCGTTTCCGCGGCGCTCTCGGCGGCATCCGTTTCGCTGGCATCGGGTGATTCAGTTGACCGCGCTGCGATGGATCCAGCAGGCGTCGCCGCAGCTTGGGCATCAGTCGTTACGGCGTCACCACCTGGCGTCGCGGCCTGCGGACCGGCAGCGCCAGTGCCTGCGTCAACGAGCGCCGGAATTTCGGCGACCTCGAAAATCAGCCTGCTGTAATCGGGATCTTCGTCCTGTGCCGTGGCGGCGGTGCTCGACACGACAAGCAACGCACTGCAAAGCATGAGCCCTGCCTGCGTCTGCACGCGCCGTCGGAACCTGCCTGGAATTCGTCTTGTCACGGGTATTACCACCGGCACACGTCGCACACGCTGCGTTCACGGCCCGGCGCAGGATGTCGGGATCGAGTCCTGCAAGACGCAGCGGGGAGCCCAAGGTTAGCAACTGGCAGCATGGTCGTCATCCATTATCCCGGTGCGTTGCGGCGTGGTCGCGAACACGCGAAGCCGATGCGAGCAGCAATCATTCGTGATACGCAATTGCCTGCGACACGGATGACGGCACCGAGCGTCATACTGTTACGAATGGCGCCGCTGCTGTCGCCGGTAAAAGACCTTAGCACTGAACCGGTAGAGCCCGGAGCATGCAACGAATTTACGGATGGCGCGCGAAGGTAGCGGGGTACCGTCCAGTCAGGTCTTGCGGTACTCTCACCGGCCACAAGAACAACGACATATGGATTGAGATGAAACGCGCTTATGCACCAACGGTCGGTCTCGCGCTGGCCCTGTTGACCGCCGCCTGCGGACCCGCCGACGAGCAGCCCTCTTCGCCCGCATCACCGCCGCCCGCCACTGACGCGGCGCCGGCAAATGCATCAGCCTTCGCGCCTGCCAGCTTCGGCAATGTCACGTTCGAACGCCTGTTGAATGCCGACAGCGAACCCGGCCAGTGGCTCACCGAAGGCCGCGACTTCGGCAAGGGCCATTACTCGACACTCGACCAGATCAACCGCGACAACGTCGGCCAGCTCGGCCTTGCGTGGGATTACCAGATGGGCACGACGCGCGGACAGGAAGCCACGCCCGTGATGATCGACGGCGTGTTGTATGCCGCTGGTACGACCGGCCGTGTCTATGCGCTGAACGCCGCGACCGGCGAAGAAATCTGGACCTTCGACCCGATGAGCGACGGCCAGGTGAACCGTTACACCTGCTGCGACGAAGTGAACCGCGGCCTGCAGGTTTTCGAAGGCGCCGTGTACGTCGCGTCGCTCGACGGCCGCCTGTTCTCGCTGGATGCGGAAACGGGCGCCGTGAACTGGGAAGTCGACACACTCATATACAAGGACCGCGCGTACACCTCGAGCGGCGCGCCGGAAGTGGCGGGCGACGTCGTCGTCATCGGCAATGCCGGCGCCGACTACGACGCGCGCGGCTACCTCTCGGCCTACAACCGCGAAACCGGCGAACTCGCCTGGCGCTTCTTCATCGTGCCGGGCGACCCGGCCAACGGCTTCGAGCATCCCGAAATGGAAATGGCCGCGGCGACATGGGATCCGAACAGCCGCTGGGACGTCGGCGGCGGCGGCACGGCATGGAACGCGATGGCGTACGACCCCGTACTGAACCTTTTATATGTCGGTACCGGCAACTCCGCGCTGTTCAACTGGCACGAGCGCAGCCCGTCCGGTGGCGACAACCTGTTCCTCGCGTCGATCCTCGCGATCAACCCGGACACCGGCCGCCTGGCGTGGCATTACCAGCAGGTGCCGCGCGAAAGCTGGGACTTCACGGCCACGCAGCCGATGATCCTCGCCGACATTCAATGGGCCGGCGAAACCCGCCAGGTGCTGATGCAGGCGCCGAAGGCAGGCTTCTTCTATATATTGGATCGCGCCACCGGTGAGCTGCTGTCGGCCGACAAGTACGTGCCGGTGAACTGGGCCTTCGGCGTCGACCTCGAAACGGGACGCCCGGACATCAACCCCGAAGTCGACTACACGGCCGGCGGCGGCCCAGTCTTCGTGTATCCGTCCGGCATGGGCGGCCACGCGTGGAACCCGATGAGCTACGACCCTGAAACCGGCCTCGTCTACATCCCGTCGATCGAAGGCGGCGCGCTGATGCAGGATACGACCGACGGCCACGAATACCGCCCGAAGCAGGCGAACTCCGGCAATAGCGTGCTGTTCGGCGACATGCTGCTTGCCGATCCGGACACGATGCCCGGCGAGATGGGCGAAGCGCTGCGAATCATCCAGGAAGAAGGCCGGCACCTGTCGCGAGCCGCCCTGAAGGCATGGAACCCGCTGACGAGCGAAGTCGTGTGGGAACAGGAAGGCAGCGGCTGGTGGGATCGCGCGGGTACGCTCGCCACGTCCGGTGGCCTCGTCTTCCAGGGCACAGACACCGGCTTCCTGCGCGCCTTCGACAAGAACACCGGCGAGGAACTGCTGAACCTCGAAGTCGGCACGTCGATCATGGCCGCGCCGATCACTTACGAAATCGACGGCGTGCAGTACCTCGCCGTGCAGGCCGGCTGGGGTGGCGGCGGCTGGTTTGCGCCGCATCCGACCAGTGCCGTGATCACGCGCGGCAACGCAAATCGCATCATCGCCTTCAAGCTTGGAGGAGCAGTACCGCAGCTTCCCCCGGAAGTTAGTGCCCGCGAACCCATTCCGCAGCCGCCACAGCAAGCCGCTTCGGCAGAGGCGATCGCGCAGGGCCAGGGTCTGTTCGCGCGCAACTGCGCGATTTGCCATGCGAACTCCGATACCGGCCTCACGCCGGACCTGCGCCGCCTGTCGCCCGAAACCCACGAGGCCTTCCTCGGGATCGTGCTGTACGGCGGCCGCCGCTTCCGCGGCATGCCGCAGTTCGACGACGTGCTGAATGAAGAACAGGCTAACGCGATCCATGCATACCTGATCGACCTCGCGTGGCAGGGGTACGACGCGCAGCAGGCCGGGCAGGCGAACGATGCGCCGGTGCAGGCGAGCGAAACCGGACACTGATAACTACACTGGACCCGGCCTGCGCCGGGGTGACGGCGGAGCCAGTTCGCCGCCGCGGCGCAGGCCGGGGGCCCGGCGACTTTCACAGGCAGATCGAATGAAAATAATCAAAACTCCATTAGCCCTCTCCCTCGTCGTCGCATCGACGCTCGCCTGTGCCGAGCGCGAACCCGGCGACATCCGCATCGCCGACACCGCCGTATTCCCCGAAAGCGTCACGTCTTCCGCCGATGGCACGATCTACATCGGCAGCGTGAAGGGCAACGTGTACCGCGTGTTGCCGGACGACAACGTTGCGCATCCCTGGATTCGCCACAGTCCCGACAACGGCATCCTGACGATCCTCGGCGTGCTCGCCGACGATGCCCACGGCACGCTGTGGCTGTGCTCGGCACCGAACTTTTTCGGCCCCGAACGCTCCGAAGGCGTCACGGCACTGCATGCCTACGACCTGCAAAGCGGCGAACAGAAAGGCAAATGGGACTTCCCCGGCGGCGGCACCTGCAACGACATCACGATCGCTGCCGACGGAACCGCCTTCGCCTCCGACACCGCCGGCGGCCGCATCCTGACACTTGCGCCCGGTGCGAGTGAGCTGACGGTATGGGGCAGCGATCCCGCGCTCGTCGGCATCGACGGCCTTGCGTTCAGCGGCGACGGCACGCTGATCGTCAACAACGTGCGCAGCAACGAACTGATTCGCGTCGACCGTAACCCCGACGGCACGATGGGCGGGCTCACGTCGCTCGCGCTGAACCTCGAGCTCGGCGGCCCCGACGGCATACGTCTCGTGAGCGGCAACCGCTTCATCCAGGCCGAGGGTACTGTGGGCCGTATTCATCTCGCCGACGTCGAAGGCGACAGCGCCACGATCACGGTGCTCGACGACTCGCTGATCTCGTCGCCGGGCGTCACCGTCGTCGGCAATACGGCGTACGCAATCGAAAGCAACATCCAGTACCTGCTCGACCCGAACCTGAAAGGGCAGGAGCCGGAGATGTTTGTACTGGAGGCTATCCGGTTGCCTGAATAGACGCCCGTCGTCGCGGCCGGCCGGGACCCAGCGTCTTTCCGGGGCCTGAACGAAGACACGGGATTCCGGCCTCCGCCACGCTGCACAAATAACGACAACACACACGAGAAGGCGATGAAAACCACACTCACGTATTCACTGCTCGCTTCCGCGTTGGCACTGGCCAGCGCCACCTCGCATGCGCAGGCTCCCGGCCGCGACAGCGCCGTCATCCACGTCACGTGTGACTATGCCTGCCTGACCGGCCTCGCGCGGACGTACATGGAAAACCTCGCGCAGCGCGATCCGTCGCCAGTACCGTTTGCCGAGGACGCCGTGTTCAGCGAAAACAACGTCACGATGCCGATCGGCAACGACGGACTGTGGGGCACCGCCACGGCCGTCGACTTCCCGGGCCTCGAGCTCGCCGACGTCGAAACCGGTAACGCCGCGTGGTTCGGGCTCGTCGAAGAGAACGGAAATCCGGCTTACTTCGCGCTGCGCATCAAGGTCGAAGACGGCGAGATCACCGAGGCCGAAACCGTCGTCAATCGCCTGCCCGACATGCCGAAGCCCTTCGGCGACGTCGAGGCCTTCGAGCACGATCCGACCTTCGACGACGTGATCCCCGAAAGCGAACGCCGTCCGCGCGAGCGCCTGGTCGCCGTTGCCGATGGCTACTTCAACACGGTCGAACTGAACGATGGCCAGGTCTTCACCGAATTCCACGACGACTGCTCGCGCCTCGAAAACGGCGTGCTGACGACCGGCGGCACCGGCGCCGGCGGAGGCACTGCGGCAACGATCGCGGCTGGCTGTGAAGCCCAGTTCAGGCTCGGCATCTACCGCATCAATAAACGCGTGCGCGATCGCCGCTATCCGCTCATCGACGTCGAGAAAGGCGTCATCGTCGGCTCCGGCTTCTTCGACCATGCGAACACCTTCGACCGCTACACGCTCACCGACGGCCGCGAAATGAACACGGTACTGAAGTGGCCCAACAGCATCACGCTGCTCGAGGCCTTCAAGATCCGCGACGGCAAAATCTCGCGCGTCGAAGCGGTGTTCACGTACGTGCCTTACTTCATGCCGTCGCCGTTCGCGAAACCCAATCCCGATTTCCAGACGCGCTGAATCGCCGTCACCCGGCGCAGGCCGGAGTCCAGTGTCTTCAAGGAGCAATGCCATGAAAGCAAAATTCTGCCTCGCGCTGGCAACCATCGCGTTGGGCGCAACGGCGCACGCGCAAGACTGCGACAGCGCTTGCATGAGCGCGATTGCACAGCAATACATGACCGACGTCGCCACGCAGGACTGGAGCAGGCTGCCGTGGGCGAACCCCGTGCGCTACACGGAGAACAACGTCGCGATGATGATCGGCGACGGCTTCTGGGGCGCGGGCCCGACGACCGGCGACGATCCGCTGATTGTTGCCGACGAAAGCACCGGCAATGTCATCTGGTACGGCCGTACGGCCGAACATGGCCAGCTTGCGTACCACGGCCTGCGGCTGAAAGTGCGAGACGGCATGATCAGCGAAGTCGAATCGTACCTCGGCCGCGAAGGCACGCCCGACCTATTCGCGCCGCTCGCCAGCTATACGCTGCACAGCGACTTCAGCGCAAACGTCGCCAGTCCCGCAAGCCGCGATGCGTTGATCGCGCTCGTCGAAGGCTATTTCGACACGAAGACGCTGAACGACGGCGCGCTGCAGACCACGCTTGCTGACGACTGCACGCAGCTCGTCAACGGCATGAACATCACGCACGGCGAACATCCGAAGGCGCAGGCCGCACAGGGCTGCAAGGCGCAGCTCGAGATCGGTCTCTACAAGCCGGTCGAACGCATCCGTGCACGGCGCTATCCCGTAGTCGATACGGAAAAGGGCATAGTCGTAGCGTTGTCGCTCGAAGACCATGCCGCACGCGAGCTGACGTACACGACGAGCGACGGCAAGGAGCACGATATCGACGTGCGTTACCCGAACACGCGCGGCCGGATGGATTTGTTCAAGGTCGTCGACGGCGCGATCACGCGCATCGATGGCGTGTCGGTATTCCTGCCGTATTACATCCATTCGCTGTGGGAAGAGTGAGCAGGCCGCCGAGACGGCGCTATATGCACTGTCGCGCCTGCAGGCGCTGGGCGTGAGGGCGATCACGCCGTTACGTTGATCGGGCCATTTGCGGCTGTTTTCAGGGGGAATTCCCCTGTGAGATGATGCGCCCCGCTTCAGTCGCTACTTCCCACGGCGACCTTCGTAGCTCAACAGCACGGTGCCGGCATGTACAAGCTCTACAAAAAAGACCCTTTGTTCTTCATCAGGTACAACGTGGCGACGATCCTCATACTGGGCCTCGCAAGCGTGCTGCTGTACCTGAACTGGTCCGCGTTCCGGGCGGCAGACAACGACTACTTGCTGTTCCTCGCCGTCATTCCACTGGCGCTGCCTAACCTGTGGATCATCGCGAGCAGTGGCGCCGTCGTCGGCATCGTTGCGTGGACACAGGGCTATTTCGATACGAGCCTGCAGTCACTCGTATTGCTGCCGCTGCTCGGCGCGATCATCGGCCTGCAGTCGGCGTGGCTGATGCACAACGCGTCGCACGAGAGCATCAAGCCGGCATGGCTGAACCGTCTCGTCGGCGAGTTGAGCGGGCTGCAGCAGCTCGCCGGCTTTCCGGTGTGGGCAGTATTCCACATCGTCCACCACCAGAACTCCGACGACCCGCTGAAGGATCCGCATCCACCGGGCACGCTGACCTTCCGCGAATACTTCCGCCAGATGGGTGTATCGACGGGCCGCGTCGTGCACAACGTGTACTTCGAACTGTGGGGCGACAACCCGCGCACGCAGCGCCTGTGGCGCATGACGATGATCACGTTCCTGCTTGCGCGCTTCACGCGCGCCGTGTTCCTGCTCGTGCTGCTCGGGCCCACTCTGTTCGTGCTGGTCCTGATCGTGTCGAAGATCGTGAACTACGCGTGGTACATCCACTTCAATTACTACACGCACCAGCCAAATGAGAACGGCGACATGGAGGTGCTGAACCTGAACCACAACTTGTATTACAAGTTCATGAACGCCACGATGGCCGGCATTTACTTCCACAAGAACCATCACCGCAAGGCCTCGCTCTTCGACCCACGCACGCTGGAACCGGAGCAGGCGGACAAAACCCTGATCTCGTACAAGGGCGGCGCTCTCGCATTCCGTGACGCAGCGAAAGGTGCTGGAGCGATAGCCGAGTCGGCTTGAACGGCTGGTTCCAGAATCCTCAAGACAATCCCTGTTTCTGTCGTAACACCAGCCGGGAGCGCTGCATGTGTGCAGCGCCCCGGCCAGATTTTGCATCCGGCATCCGAGCAGTAGCCAGAAAATCCTGACCTCGAATAAAAACCCAAACGAGTACAGGTGCCCCATGAAACATCCAGCCTTAGCCCTGGTATTGCTGGCCGTTGCGGCCGCAGGCAATGCCGAACCCGTAAGCTTCGTCAACGGCGACGGTTCCGAGGAAACGGAACTGTGCATAGCCGCTGCGATCGGCGCGCCGGATCTGAATACGCGCGCAAGCCGCCTCGGTATCCGCAACTTCACGACCGACGATGTCCTGTGCAACGACATGCCGCTGAACGAATTCATGCGGCATTACCGCAGCGTGACGGAAGGCGAGAACGTGATCACGTCGGTGCGCAAGGGCGCCCCGCGCGTGCCGGTGGCGGCTGCCGCTCAGCCCTGACGTGCGGATTCAAGGGCAGAGGGCGACCAGCCCGATTATACGGATCGGAGGGTACGGCCCGATCAATCGGCGAGGCGATCGCGCAGGCGCGGATAGAACTGCGTGAACGTGCCGTCGAAGGCGCCGTGCTCCGTATGGCAGGCGACGCAGTCGTTGCCGGCGGCAACAGGCGGACTGGCCGCAACATCCGGTGTCTGGAACATGAAGAAGGCATGTCCGCCGTCGTCGAAGCGTGCCTTGTCGATCACGTGGATTTCCTGTGCGTACATGTCGCCCTGCACGTAACCGGGCAGCTGTGGCGACGACTGCGCTTCGGCGCGGAAGAAGCTGAGCAGGAACATCGTGCCGTCGGCGTAGCTGCCGTTTTCGACGAAGTAACGGTAAGCCGCCGGCTCCATCTGCACGACGCCGATGGCACCGGGCTTCTGCGCATCGAAAGGGCCTTCGCCGTAATCGCTGCCGAGCGAGGCGCCGGTCTGGATCCATTCGTCGAGGTTTCCGGGCTTCAGTAGCTGGCCTTGTGTATCGTACTGCGCAATGCCGAGATCACCTTGTGCGGCTGCACCGAGCGGCAAGACCAACAGCAATGCGCACAGTGGGCGGGCTAGCATACGAGTGCTCCGAATGGGGGGTTGCGCGATTCTCGCATGTGCCTGCCGCGCTTCGCCATCGCCGGGAAGAACTGCGTTGCATTTCCGGGACGGGGCCTGTGCGCGCTTCTGCGCGCCGTCGTTCACACACGCGGCGTGCGCAGGCTGCGTCCGCCCTGATACAGCACGGCACCCGTTACTGCACCCGATGCATCGCGCTCGAACTCGATGGCGGCCTCTACGTCCTGCAGCACGAAGCGAGTAGCAGACTCCGGAATCAGTACGAACTTCGGCTGGCCTGTCAGCTGGGTATGGAGAGCGCCATTATCCAGCGTGATCGACATCGTGGCATTCGGCGCCAGCCGGTATGCGCCGACGTAATCGGACAGCGCATCTTCGCTCAACGTGATGTCGGGTCGCTCTTCAAGTTGCGCCGGAGCGCCATCGGCGGGCGAGGCGTCCTGCGAATAGGCGCAGGCAGGCATGATCAACAGCGTGAATGCTGCGGCGGAGAACCAGGAAAGTGCTTTCGAAGAAGTCATCGCGACGTCCTTTTCAGTGAAGTGGATGTGTGGGCCGGCCACAGTGCAGGCTCATACATCAAACGCGCGCGAAGCAGACTTATTCCCCGCTCACCGGGGAATAAGTCGTCAAGAAAAAGGATACACGTCAGCGCTCGGTGAGCTTGCTCTCGTCCGCCCAGTTGCCATGCAGGCCCTGTCGAAGCCGGAACGGCAGCCTGATGCGCGCGATCGGGCCGGCTTCGACGTTCTGCGCATCGAGCATCACGAGGTCGGAATAGTTGCGGATGATGTCATCGACGAGCGCAATGATGTAGCCGTCGCCTTCGGGAGCCGTTGGCGTGCGTGGAATGAAGCAGGGTTCCTGGATCAGGCTGTCGGGGCCGCAGAACCACGTGCTTTGCGTGCCATTGCGGAAGTTCATGTGCCCAAGCTTGTTCAGGCGCAGGCCGGACGCGCGCGCGCTCGGGCCGTTAAACGGCATCGTCGGGTCCATCACCGGCATCCAGCTGTGGCCGTGCGGTTGCGTGGCATAGCGGTCGTCGATGCGCGGGAATTCGCTGACGATGTGGCTGAGCTGCTCATCCTTTTCGAACTCGTCGCCCTTGCTCGCGTAGTCGACCGTCCAGCGCGTGACATAAGACTTCGCGGCATCGCGATCGAACGGCGCGCCGTGGATGTCGGGGAAGAACGGGAACATGTTGTTCTTCGCCACCGGTGTGTCGAAGTAGATCTTCGTGCCGTCGTTGAAGGCGTTGACGACATGCGAGCAGAACAGGTTCGGGCGCTTGAAGATCTTGATGTCCTTCGCATCGCCCTTGCGCGGCAGCACCAGAAGGTAAACCGGGAGCGTCGTGTCGAAGCCGAAGTGCGGCAAGTTCGCCTGCAGGCGCTCCCAGTTCGACGTGCTCGGTACGATGTGGAAGCAGGCATAGTCTTCCGTCACGCCCCAGTCGTGCATCATGCAGTAGTACGGTGTCTCGAACCACACTTCGCGCAGCAGCTCGCCGGTGGGACTGATTTCCATATACGTGCAGTCCTTCGTCAGCAGGCCTTTCGAGGCGTAACTGAACGCAATGAGGTTGCCCGTCAGCGGATCGATCTTCGGATGCGCCGTGAAGGTCTGGCTCGTGCACTTGCCGTTCCAGTTCGTGTAGCCCTCGGTTTCGAGCGTCAGCGGATCCATGACGAGTGCGGGGCTGTCTTCCTTCAGCGCGAGCAGTTTGCCGGCATGCACGATCACGTTCGTGTTCGCCGTGCCGCGGATGCGGCCCTTCACCGCGTCTTCGTCGGTCAATGGATTGCGATACGCACCGAACAGCGCGCGGCCGGCCTCACGCTCGAGCTTGAACTTGTCTGTTTGCGCATAACGCTGCTTGAAATCGACCTTGCCGTTGCGGAAGCGGAACAGCGAGACCATGCCATCGCCGTTGAAGAATTGCTCGTTTTCGAAACGCGGCGCGAACTGTTGATCGGGATGGACGCGGTGGTATGTGCCATTCAGTTGAGTGGGCACTTCACCTTCGACTTCCAGGTCGAGGATGTCGCCTTCGAAGCGCAGCGGTCGCAGTATGCCCTGGAAGGCGAGGGTATCGGGAAAACGTGCCATGGAAGTACCTGTCAGCGGAATCGGCGCGATTAAATAAGACTGATGCGGTGTTTACAATCGCGCATGCCTTCTGGATTTGGGCTAAATCAGGGAAATTCAATAAAAGACGAGGAGATTACCGGAGTGCTTAGCGCCACGGCCCTTTCAACAATGGTGCCACCGCCACGCAGTGGCTTTCTCTTAGGCAGTAATCATGGACCAAAGCACGCACAGCTACAGCGAACTGTTCCAGCAGCTCGGGCTGCCGTCAGACAGGGCTTACATCGAGCAGTTCATCATCGAGCACCGCGGACTTCCGCAGGACGTCAAGATCAGCGAGGCCGCATTCTGGACCGACGGCCAGCGCGAGTTCCTCAAGAAGGCCCTGCTCGAGGATGCGGACTGGGCACCGATGGTCGACCAGCTGAACGTAGAGCTGCACTGAGTCCGACATCCCGTGCAGGTTCTGCGCGCTCGCCGCGCAGAAGCATGACCCCACAGCCGGGGCCCGACGGCGTGACGCGCGCGGGGTGCGCCTTGTGACGTCTGCAACACGCTTCATTACCGTAATCGCGTGGTTGTGCCTCTCGGCCTTTGCGCTATACCGCATCAGCGTGCCGCCAACCGCGGCCGCGCTCGACATCGATGACGGCACGCAGCAAGGCCTGTTTGCCCACCTGCAGCAGATCACTGTCGCGCCGCGTCCGATCGCTTCCCCCGGGCACGATGCCGTGCACGACTATATCGTCGCGGAGATTACGCGACTCGGACTCACGCCGGACATCCAGCAGCGTCCACTGGGCACGTTCAGGAACATGCCGCGCTGGGCCGACGAAGAGGACGAACTGCGCAATATCGCCGTGCGTCTGCCAGGCAGCGGCGAGGGCAGGGCGCTGGTGCTAGCCAGCCACTACGACAGCGCTCCCGAGAGCTTCGGCGCGGGTGACGACGGCGCGGCCGTCGCGTCGATGCTGCAGCTGCTCGCCGAAGTCGCACGCGCGGATTTCGCGAATGACCTGATCTTCCTGTTCACCGACGCCGAAGAGAACTGCCTGTGCGGTGCGTACGCCTTCATGCGGGAACACCCGTGGGCGCCGGACGTCGGTGCGGTTCTCAATTTCGAGGCGCGCGGCACCTCGGGCAAGTCGGTTATGTTCGAAGCCACGCCGGGTTACGGCAGCCTCGTGCGCCTGTATGCCGAGCATGCGCGCAGCCCCGCGACGAGTTCGCTGTACCAGTCCGTCTACGAGTTGCTGCCGAACGACACGGACCTCACGGTGTTCCGCGAGCACGGCGTGCTCGGCCTCAACATGGCCTTCATCGATTCGTCGGAAAACTACCACACTGCGAACGACAACTTCGCCAACCTCAACCGCGACACGGCACTGCACCACTACGCGAACATGCGCGCGATGCTGTACGCGCTGGCCGATGCAGATCTCGACGCCCTGGAGTCGCCCGATGTGATATTTTTCGACGTGTTCGGCCTCGTCGTGTTCGTGTATGACTACGCGTTTGCATGGATTGGCGCCGCATTAGCCACGGTCCTGTGCGGATGGCTGCTGTACGACGCCTGGCGCGACGGGCGTATGAACGTCACGCGCTTCGCCATCGCGTTAGTGCTGCTACCGCTCGCGACAGCAGTCCTGATCGTCGCGCTGAGTGCAATCAGCGACGAGCTCATCGCGCGCATCGGTCCCATGACGGCTGCGGGCAAGAAGTTTTACTCGGGTACCTTCATCATCGGTGCGATGGCCGCGTTCATGGCGATCGCGACGATGTTGCAACGGCGGCTCGGGCGTGGCGTGCTCATCGCGGCGATCCTGTGCCTGTGGCTCGTGCTGCTTGTCGTGACGTCCATTGCATTGCCGAAGGTCAGTTACATCTTCCTGTGGCCCTTGCTGCTCGTGCTCGCATTGAAAGCGCTGGAAGCGACATGGCCGGTAACAGGCCGCGCGACTGCAGTCGCTGCACCGCTCGCGTACGCGCCGCTCGTGGTGCTGTGGACACAGGTGGCGTTCGCGCTGTTGCTCGCACTGAACGTCGCCGACATGCACGTCACGTTGACACCGATGCTGCTTGCGGCGGCATTGCTGTGGACCAGCGAGCTCTTCAAGCCCCTCAAACCCTGAGGCGGACTGGCCTGCTTGAAGAGAAGAAGCGCTCGGTAGGCAATGCGCCGTATAGCGCTTCGGGGGGACTGATTACAACCCCAGCTCCGCAATGATGTGGTTGCACACGTCGTCCTGCGACATGCCGTCGCCCTTGACGATCAGGTCGGCATATTTGCGATATAGCCTTGTGCGCTCCTCGAACAGTTCAGCGAAGCTCTGCTCGGGGCGTTTCGCAATGCCCCGCGTTTCGTAGTCCGTGATGCGGCTGCGCAACGTGTCGAGTGACACGTCAAGGTAGATTGCCGTGCCATTCTGCTTGAGATGCATCATCGCGTCGTCGCTGTACACCGCGCTGCCGCCGGTGGAGATGATGTGGTTCTCGAGATCCAGCGTCTGCAGCACGCGCGCTTCGATGTCGCGCAGCTTCATATAGCCTTCCGAATCCATGATCTGTTGCAACGAGCGGTGCTCGACGGACTGGATGACGACATCGGTGTCGATGAAGTCGTGCGACGTACGCTTCGCGAGCACGACGCCGACCGTGCTCTTGCCGGAGCCAGGCATGCCGATCAGGACGAGGTTGGATTTCGCTTTCATGAAAAATTTCCGTGAGGACTGCCGAGATGTCTACGTAGATGGCGACTGAGTGCGCGAGTGCTGCGTGCGTGGAAGGCCGTATCAGTTACCGGTCGTGCCCTTTTGCATGTCGCTGTCCTTGCTCTTGCCGGCCAGCGCGGCGGCATTCTGTTCCCACTGCTGGCCGTCGAACGGAACGATTGTCAGCGATGGCTTCGTGTCGAGGCAACGCACGTTGATGTCGATGCCATCGGGATTCGAGCGCGGCGTATAGAAGGGTTTCATGCCGCAGATGCTGCAGAAGGTGTGCTTCGCGACGCCGGTGTTGAAGGTATAGGTCGTCAGCTTGTCGGCGCCGCTGAGCAGTTCGAATTTGCTGAGCGGCAGGATCAGGTGCAGGAAGCCGGCCTTCGAACAGATCGAGCAATTGCAGTCTTCGACCTCGACGTGCTCGGGCGCCTCGATGGCGAAAGTCACGGCCTTGCAGTGGCAGCTTCCGGTATAGCGCATGGTGCAGGTCTGTAGCCTCGAATGGCGGACGCGATGGGTGGCAGCGTAGCGTGAACCGACCGCGCGGCGGCGGCCGGAGACCGGTAAAAGCCGGCCTTTGCTGGCCGAAATTGCGACGCAGTTAACAATCCGGCCGCGCATCTTACTAAAGTTTCGGCGACGGAGCGCCGTAATAGCTTGCGAAGGGGGTGAAGTTCGTCCCCGCCTTGCGACAACGAGAAGAGGAATCTGGCCATGACCTTTCAAGCAAGCGCGCGTCTGTTACTGATTGCCGCCCTGGCATGCGGAGCCGTACCGGCAATGGCCGGCACGACGGACGCCGGAACCCTCGACGTGCGCGTCGACCGCCTGCTGTGGCAATTGATGAACGACGAACGTTACAGCCACCTGCCGATCGCGACCCGCTATGAGAGCCTGCGCGGCGTGCTGCTCGAACAGGCCTGCCTCGCCGCGACGGCACCGTGCGCGACACTGGACCGCATGCCCCATCAGGGCCGCACGATCACGACAGAGATCCGCCCGGAACAGGTCGAGGCGATCGAACAGCTGCTGTTCACGCCCCAGAAAGCGCGCGTGACGGCGGCAGAAGCGCCGGCGCATCGGCTCATTTCGGCAGCCGATTAGCGGTCCGCGATCACCTCACCAGGGGTGTTCGGTCCCATCCCAGCGCCAGAA
Source organism: Pseudomonadales bacterium (assembly GCA_036405915.1). Classification (GTDB taxonomy): domain Bacteria; phylum Pseudomonadota; class Gammaproteobacteria; order Pseudomonadales; family Pseudohongiellaceae; genus CAILUG01. Next base: position 29,566 of record DASWWP010000184.1, on the reverse strand, counting down.
GCGGCCCGATTGCTCGGGCCGCAGGTTTTCAATAAGGCGTAACAGTCCGCTCGCGCTGTCGTGCACCGGCAGCTGGGCGTTCGGGCCGCCCATGTCTGTCTGCACCCAGCCCGGATGTACCGGCACGGCGATGATGCCGTCGGGCGCGAGTTCCTCTGCAAGCGTTTGCATGACCTTGCTGACTGCCGCCTTCGAACTGCGATACGCATACATGCCGCCGCCCATCCCGGTCGATGCGAAGGCGCCCATCTGGCTCGAGATCGTTACGATGCGCGGCCGCTTGCCGCGTTTAAGGTTCGGCAGCAGTGCCGCCGTCACGCGCAGCGGCGCGAGCGTGTTGATCTCGAACGTGCGCAGCCATTCGGCATAATCCGTATCGAGCAGGCCCTGGCGCTCGCCGCCCCATACGCCGGCATTGTTGATCAGCACGTCGACGGCCTCACCCTGCACATGCCCCGCAAGCGCCGCGACATCGTCGGCGGACGCCACGTCGAGCTGCACGACGTCGAGCTTGCCGCCGAGCCTGCGCAAGGCCTCCGCCTTTGCCGGTTGCCGGCAGCCGGCGACCACATGCTTGCCCGCCTGCAAATAGAGCTTCGTGAGTTCGAGACCGATGCCGCGATTGGCGCCGGTGATGACGACTGTTTCCATCTGCTGCTCCTCGTCGTTTAACGAAAGGCAGATCTTGCGCGAATGTGGCGTGCCGGGCAAACCTTACGCGGCGGGCGTATTCGCCATCATGCGCCAGGTCTTCCATGAACCGTCGTCCTGGCGTTTGAAGATGTGGATGTGACGGCTCGTGGTGTCACTCGTGACCTCGCCACTCGTCTTGTCGGTCAGCCTGATCGAAAACGTGCCGCGCTCGTAGGCGGTATCGCCGAGGATCTCGATCTCGGCCGTATCGAAATTCAAGTCCACGTCGAATGCATCCAGCATGCCGGCATACGTCGCGCGGATCGCATCGAAGCCTGCGATGTCTGCCCCGTTCTCGGCGAAGATGATCGCGTCGTCGGTGAAAGCCTGCATCGCGCCGTCGATGTCACCATTCGCGAACACGACTTCTATACGGTTCAGCATGGCCTCGATCCTGCCGCGTTCGACGGCGGCGTCCTGGCCATGCGACGGCAGCGCGCCAAATAATGAAAGCGTGAACAGGAAAATGCGAACAGTGCGTTTGGGCATGGCCATATTCGACTCACGACGATGCAAAGGAATACCGGACTGACCGAAACAGATTGCGGTGCGCCGACTGTAGCAAGGGACCTGCGCATGATGAAAGTCTCACGGCGCCATTCCCACCGACGCGAGTAGCCGGGCGCCATCCGTCGTCGTCAGGTACGCAAGCGCCGCGACGTTAAGTACGACGGTGGTCCAGAATACCGACCGAAACTCCGCCTTCGCCGACTTGTGCCGAAGCCATTGCTGCGCGAACAGCGCGCCCGGCCAACCGCCGGCGAGTGCGAGCAGATGTAGCGTGCTTTCCGGAGTGCGCCGGTTGCCCTCGCGCGCAGCGTGTTTATCGAAGGCGTAGAACAGCAGGCTCAGCACGCTCATGCCGAGGTAAGCCCATGGAATCACCGACGGAATTCTCCGCAGCGCCACGAGCGCCGCGAGTAGCAGCAGGAAGATGGCGGCCGTGAAGAAGGCACGTGCCGCGGAGCCGAGCGTGTTCGTGCGTGCCAGCAACCTGACTTTGTCGGCGCAAGGCCGGCCCCTGGCATCGAGCGTCACGACATAACTCACTTCCGCGCCGGGCACGGCGCTGCGCGGAATGCGCCGCAATGCACTGACATGCACGAACGCCTGCCTGCCGCCGGACGCCGGCTGAATGAAGCCGAAACCCTTGTCGTCGTCCCATTTGACGATCTTGCCGATCAGTGGCACTGCAACCCTCCTTGCATCCGGTCTTTGATCCGTGGCGTGCGCGTAGCCTCAGCAACCCATCGCGCCACTCGCCGCGACGATCTGTATGTGGTCACCCGTCGACACTTCGAACGTCGCGCCGAAGCGCGTCACTTCACAGCTCTCCGTGTCGGCCGGGCAAACCCACGTGACTTCATAACGCGCGAGCACGTCGACGCCCGGCGCGCGATACGTCCTTTCCATGACGTCGCCAACGCTTTTCAACACACCGCGCTCTTCACCCAACTCCAGCACGATGTCGTCGCCTTCGATGTTCATCCACGCCGCCGAGTCGTCGTATTCGGCCATGAACATGTAGCCTTCGCCGAGTGACGGCGCGGAGGCGAGCCAGGCGCAGCCGGGCACCCGGTCCTGGTTCACGAGTGGCGCAAGCAAGGGGGGCTGCTCGGCGGCATCGGCGCCCGTCGTGCAGGCAGCGAGCGTCATGAAAGCCAGGAGCGTTTCGATCTTCATCATGGGGAATCCTGTTCGACCACGTAACGTTGGATGCACTCGCCGTTGTACCGCCCCTTCGAAGCGAGCACGCCGCCATTGGCCATGATCATGCGCGCCGACGGGACGTTGTGTTCGTGGCAGTGTACATGAACCTGCGCGATGCCGTGCCTGACAACGTTGTCCATGCCAGCTCCGTTGCAACTCATGAGCGAAAGTCACGAAGACCTGTAAGCAAAACCCCGGCCTGGGCCGGGGTTTACTGTAGTCTCAATCTTCCCTGCTCAGGCGGCGGAAGTATTCTGCCACGGACTCCTGATACTCCTCGGGCACTTCGTCGCTCGTCGCCGTGCGGACGTTGCCGGCGCGCGGCTGGTCGCCCGCTTTCAGGCCGGCTTCGAGTTGCTCGACGAGCGTCAGCATCTCGCCGTATTCCTGCGCGAGGATGCTGGCGTTACGGTTCGTCTGCTGGAACTCGAGCTCGCGGATCAGGTTGTAGAGTTCTTCCATTTCTTCCGGCGTCAGGTCGAGGCCGTCGACGGCACTGCGTGCAAGCTGCGTGAGGTCGCCGACGTCGTCGTAGAAGTTTTCCGGCAGCGTGATCGGGCCGTCGAAGAACTGGTCGCTGCCGTCCCACGGACCGCCGACGTTGTTCTGCGGACCGAAGCCGAAGCGTTCGCCGAAGCCGCCGCGCTGGCCGCCCTGTTGGCCGCCTTGCTGCTGCCCGCCCTGTTGTCCTTGCTGACCCTGTTGCTGGCCCTGCTGACCCTGTTGCTGGCCCTGCTGTTCGCCGGGCTGGCCTTCCTGACCCGGCTGGCCCTGGCCGGGCTGCCCATTCTGCGCGAGTTGCTGCAACTGCGCGCGCAGGTCTTCGGCCTGGCGGCGTGCGCGATCGAGTTCGCTGTCGCCCGGCGCATTCGCCTGTTCGACAAGGTCGTTCGCGCGCGTGAGGCGCTCCTCGAGCTCACGCATCGCGGCCGTGACCGCGCTCTCGTTGCCGGCAATGAAGAGGCCGTAGCCGGCATCGATGTACAGCGCGGCATCGGACACCGCCTGCTCGAGTTCGCGTTCAGCGATGCCGTTCGCCGCGCGCTCGAGTTCATTCACCGCACCATCGGGTACCTGGCGATCGAACTCCTGCTGCGCGCGCTGCATCTGCTGCTGCAGTTGCTGCAGCTGTGCGGCCAGCTCGCGCTTCGCTTCAGCGAGTTCCATCTCCTCCTGCAGCGACATGCCACGGCTGTTCGGATCGTCGCCGCTTTCGCGATCCTTCATCGCCTGCTGCGCGGCATCCATCATCTGCTGCTCCATGCGCTCCTGTGCCTGCACCATCTCTTCGCCCATCTGCGCCATGTTCTGGAAGGTCTGCTGCATGCCGGCGAGCTGTTCGGCGGCCACCTGGTCGCGCGCTTCCTGCAACTGGCGGGACGCTTCCTCGGCGGCACGGCGGAGTTCTTCCGGCGACTGGTTGCCACGCATGCCTTCGCTGGCTTCGTTCATCGCGCGGATCGCGCTTTCCATGCGGCGCTGCAGCTCGCTCTGCGCGACCTGTTCGCCATTCTGTTCTCCCTGCTGGCCTTCTCCGTTCTGCTGGCCTCCCTGCTGTTGTCCGGACTGTGCCTGCTGGCCCGCCTGGCCCTGTTGTCCCTGCTGGCCTTGCTGACCCTGTTGCCCCTGCTGTCCTTCCTGGCCTTCCTGACCCTGCTGCTGTTCACCTTGCTGGCCCGAATTTGCCTGCTGGTTCTGTTGTCCCTGCTGGCCCTGCTGCTGGCGTTGCAACTGCTGCAACTCTTCCTGCAGTTCTTCCGCTTCGCGGCGCAGCATTTCCTGCTGCCAGCGCTGCGCGTCGGTCAGCTGCTGCTGGTTGCGCAGGTTGTTCGCGAGCTGCTCCTGGCGCTTCGCCAGTTCGTCGAGCTGCTTCATGATGTCTTCGGCCTGCTGCTGCTGCGACTGCTGGCTGGCCTGGTTGCCGGTTTCGTACTGGTTCAACTCGAGGTCCATTTCCAGTTCGAACATTTCGGCAAGGTCCTGCTGCGCGCGGCCACCACCGCCGCCGCCGCCACCCTGTTGCTGCGTCAGCGTGATGTCATTGAATACGGACTCGGCACGCAGCAGGTACTGCAGTGCTTCCTGAGCCGGCTGGATGGCGTCGTTCAGTTCGACTGCCGCCAGTTCTTCGGAGGCAGGGTGCATGCGCTGGACCGCCTGCTCCATGTTGTTGACGAACTCTTCGATCTGCGGATCGCCGTCGAGCTGGCGTGCGCGCGTGCGTTCGGCGAGCGTCGAGGCCTGTTCGGCGAGCGTCAGCTGCAGTTCGGACAGCAGTTTCGAATTGATGTCGACCTGCTCGTTGTTCTCGCCTTCGGCCTGTTCGCGGATCAGGTTCCACGTCGACACGATGATCTGGCGCTGGCGCTGCGAGATTTCGTCCTGCTGCCCGCCACCACCGCCACCACCGCCGCCGCCCGACAGCTGCGACTGCGAGTAGCGCCGGTTGTAGGGCTGTACGTTGATGAAGTACATGTCGGTGCGCACGGTCTGGCTGCGGTCCGTGGCTTCAGCGTAATAGGAGATCAGGTCACCGGGCTGCAGCGAGACCTGCTCGGGCGCCGGCTGCTCCGCTTGCTGCTGCGCAACGACGGCGTCTTCATCGAGTGGACCTTCTTCTTCACCGCTATTCGCTGGCTCCTGTTCTTCATCGAGCACGATGTTGAACTGGCCAACGTTCGCCGTTACCGCCGTCGTGGCCGTCGCGCGCATCTCTTCGAGCATCATCAGGTGCTCGGCATTGATTTCGCGCGCATTCGGCTGCGTCAGGTCGACCGTCTGGAACTCGCCGCCGTTGATCGAATACTTCAGTGCGAGCGAGGCGATGCCGTAGTCGTCGCTGGCGTCGATCTTCAGCTTCACTTCCTCGATGTTGCTCGCGTTGTAGTCGCCGCCGGGCTTGACGATTTCGATGACGGGCTTGCCGTCTTCAGTCAGGCGGATGAAGTAGTCGTCGCTGATGCGCACGTGTTCGCCGCCGACCACCGCCGCGATGTAATACTCGCCTTCTTCGAGCACGGTGAATTCGCCGGTGCCCTGGTTGCCGCTGATCTGCAGCGGCTGGCCAGTGCTGTTCAGAACCAGTTCGCCCGCCGGCAGCGGGCCGGTCGTCGTCACGGTCAGGCCGATGCGCGTGTCCGGCAGCGCGCGCACGTCGCCCTGCGTGAAGGTCTCGGGATCGCGCTCGGTCCACTCGGGATAGTTGTAGGTCAGCGACAGGCTTTCGATGCCCGGTACGTCGAGCACGCTGATGTCGAACTCGGGGCTGCGCAGGCCGCCGTCGGTCGAGACGTAGTAGCTCATGTCCTGCTGCATCGAGAAGAACGTGAATTCGAAGCCGAGCGGGCTTTCGACCATCGCTACGTTCTGCGTGTTGCCGTCGGCCATCGTGATGTGGATCGTCGCTTCATCCGGATCGAAACCGCCCATCACCGCCGTGACGCGCACGTTCGAGCCGCGACGCACGCTCTGGTCGCCCGGCTCGACGGCGATCGTCTGCGGTGGCAGCACGTTGTCCGAGGCCCAGCCGGCAAGCAGGTTGCGCATGCCGTAGTTCAGCAGGCCAGGGCCGGCGATGATCAGATACAGGAATACGACGGCCGCGAATGCCAGCGCGCCGCCGGCAATCTGCAGCTCGCGCGGTTTCACCTGCTGTTCGACCGGATGTGCCGCGCTGATCTTCAGCGCGTCTTCGGCGAGCAGGTCGATGAAGGGATTGTTGCCGGCCTTTTCCTGCGTATAGGTTTCGATGCGGCCCTTGAACGCAGGCACGCGCTGCTCGACCTTGCCGCTGATGCCGCGCTTCAGCTTCTGCAGGGGATCGACGACGAAGCGGATGATCGCCGCGGCGAGCCCGAGTACGAGGAGGACGCGGAACACGTTCGTCGTGTTCGGCGCGAAGCCGGCATCGGCCGAGAACCACGCACCGATCGCGGACAGCACGAGTAGTACCGCCATTGTGACGGCGGCGCCCTGCAGCAGGCTGAGCTTGCGCAGCCGCGCGCGGAACGAGTCGAGGTATTGGTCAAGCTTGTGGGATGCATTCATCAGAAAGACCCTGTCTTGATGTTCAGGTACCGGTTGCCCAGCAAGGTTTCGGCGAGCACCATCAGGCCCAGCAGTATCAGGAAGAAGCGCCAGATCTCGACTTCTTCGAATTCGCTTTCGTCGCTGGCAACCGCGCTCGTGCTCGTGGCAGTGGCTTCGACCGGAGCGGCGCCGGCAACGACGTTCTGCCAGTTCTGCAGCGCGGCGGGAGGCATCGGGGCGGGATCGGATTCCCGGATGTCGGGATTCACGGCAACCAGCACCTCTCCTCCCGGAGTGAAGACCTGATAGTAGCCCCTTTTGTTCAATTGGACATCCTGCGCGATCGTGGTGTCCTGCAACGACAATAAATTTACACCGTCCGGGTCGACCACCTGCCCGGAAGCGCCACCGGTCTGCGCGAGCTGCAGGAACGAATCCGCGACCTGTTCCTTCACGAGCAGTTTTTCATTCGACAGGTACTGTGCCGCTTTCGCGACGAAGCTGACGAACACGGGCTTCACCGGCAGGTCGGAGGCCGAGTTGTCGATGCTCGTCGTCAGCAACAGCAGGCGGCCGGCGCCGATCGCGCGTTCTATCAGCACCGGAGTGTTGGGCGCCTGCGCGACGAGGATCTGGTCATCGGCAGTCGTCTGCACGCGCAGCGTGCGTGCATTCACGTTGGCCCAGCCGGCGCTGTTGTTCAGCACGGGATGCGTCGTGTCGATGCGCACGATCTGCGGCGGCGCCGCGCGCGGATCCGCGACGGCCGAGCTGATGTTCGTTTTCATCAGTGGCATCGCCGTCAGCTGCCCACTGCGCGGACCGCTCGCGGCGAGCACCGAACCGCCGCCATTGATGTAGTCGAGCAGCGCGGCTTCGAGCGTCGAATTGAGAGTGCCGACGTCTTCGATGATCAGCCACGGGTAGCGCTGCATCACGCGTGGATCGAAGTCGGCGATGTCGGTGACTTCGACGGAATAGCCGCGCGGTGCGGTTTCGAGCGCGGCGCGCATGTACGTGACGCCGAGAGAACTGGTGTCGGCAGTCAGCAGCAGCACCGGTGCGGGCGGCGAGTTGTCGAAGACGGTGTAGCGCATGTCGTCCTGCGGCAGTGCATCAGCGGGGCTCAGCGTGATGTCGACGCGGTTGTCGCCTTCGCCGAAGGTCACATCGTCGAATTCGACGAGGTAGGCCCCGTTCGCCGGGATGTTCACGCTCTGCTGCTGCTGTTCGACTCCATTCACGCTCAGCGTCAGCTGCTTCTCGCCGGGAGATTCGATGTTGAATGCCCGTACGCTGGCGATGACGGTGGCGCGGTTCTCGACGATGACTGAATCGATCGTGAAGTTCGCTACCGGTGCCGGCGCGACCTGCTGGATGTCGAGCGTGACGGGGCGGCCGTTGATGACATCCGGAATCATGTCGGCGAAACGCACGGCCTGGCTCGTCTGCTGGAAGTCGCTGACGACGTGCAGCACGAAGTTTGCACTGCTTGCTTCGATCATGCCGTTCAGCGCCGAGATCATCGTGCCGAGATCGAGGCGGCCGTTATCGGGTTCGAGCGCGGCGATGGCCTGGGTGACGTCCTCGCCACTGCTGCCCGGCTCGACGATTTCACGCACGCCGCTGCTGGCCGCATACAGGCTGGCGATGTCGTCGTCGCCCATGCCGCTGGCGATGGCATTGACGCGCTCGCGCGCCGTGGCGAATTTGTCGCCCTGGTTCATGGAGAACGAGGTATCGACCACGATCACGTGGTGCGTCGTGTCGCCGGTGACGGCTGCTTCCGGGTCTTCGAGCAGGATCGGGCGCGCGAACGCGAACGCGAGCAGCGCGAGGAACAGCATGCGCAGCGCCATCAGCAGCAGGAACTTCAGCTTGCGCTGCACGTGGATGCGCTTCTTCGAGGCTTCGAGGAAGCGCGTCGTCGCGAACTTTTCGCGCTCGGTGGTTTGCGTCTCGAGACGGTGTAACCACCAGGGCAGGGCCAAACCCAGCAGGCCGGCGAGAAAGAGGGGAGTTAGCAACATCATACTTCGTCAGCCTTTTGCCTTTGGTGCGTGGTTCCAACGACACTGGGATCCGGCCCGCGCCGGAATGACGCCGGGGAAGCTGGCGCCGCCCGCGCACTTGCCGCGCCGGAGCGCCGCACAGGCAAGGCCGCCGCCAGGCGCCGTTTCATCCGCGTTTCTCCCTGAACGTCAAATAGCTGTGCAGCGCCCGATCCAGCGGTTCGCCGGTGTTGATCAGTATGTGGTCGGCATTCATGCCGCTCGCGGCTTTCTGTATCGCGGCGATATGCGCCTGGATGCGCTCGCGGTAGTCCTTGTTCATGTACGTGGGTGACACTTCGATCGCGTGGCCCGTTTCCATGTCTTCGTACAGCGTCGACTGCTTGATGTTCGGATTCAGTTCGTCGGGCGTCAGCAGGTGGAACAGCACGACGTCCTGGCCCTGCATCGCGAGTGGACGGACGTTGTCGAGCAGTTCGTCGGCGTCGCAATAAAAGTCGGAGATCACGGCGACGAGGCCACGGCGCTTGATGCGTTCCTGGAAGCGCGTCATCGGTTTGCCGAGGTGCGTACCAAGTGCAGGCTGCGCCTTGTCGATCGTATGGATGACGCCCTGGAGCGATCCGCTGCGGCTTGCCGGTGGACGGTATTCGATCACTTCGTCGGCGAAGATCATGACGCCGACAGCGTCGTGCTGCCGCGACGCCATGTACGCGAGCGACGCACCGAGATACTTGCCGTACTGCAGTTTGCTGACGATGCCCTTCTTGTCGGAGCTGCCGCCAAAACCCATCGACGCCGAGCTGTCGAGCATGATCATCAGGTGGCTGTTGGTTTCGCCGAGGAAGCGCTTGATGAAGGTCTTGCCGGTGCGCGCGAACACGTTCCAGTCGACATAGCGCGGATCGTCACCCTCGGAATACGCGCGGTACTCGACGAACTCCTGGCTGAAGCCGAACTTCGGCGAGCGATGCAGGCCGATCACGAAACCTTCGACCACCGCCTTCGCGACGAGCTCGAGGTTCGACAGCGCCGCGAGCACGGAAGGCTGCAGCAGGTTCATCGGAGCGTGTTTGGCGGCTGGCGTCATGTTCGTTTAAGCCTTCGTTTCTGACCCATGTGAATCAGTCGTCGGTTGGTACCGGCAAGCCGTCGAGCATCGTCGTCAGGATCTGGTCGATCGTGATGTTGTCGGATTCGGCGTAGTAGTTCGGCAGCACGCGGTGGCGCAGGATCGGCAGTGCAAGCTTCTTCAGGTCCTCGGCCGTGACGTGGTAGCGGCCTTCCATCAGCGCGCGCACTTTCGCGGCGAGCACGAGGTTCATCGTCGCGCGGATCGACGCGCCGAAGTTCGCATACTTCTTGATGATCTCCGGGGCGATCGCGTCGCTCGGGCGCGTGGCGCGCACGATGTCCACCGCGTAGCGATGCATCGAGCTCGAGATCGGCACCTGGCGCACGAGTGCCTGGAATTTCACGATCTCGTCGCCGTCGGTGCAGGCCGTCACGGGCGGCATCTCGACCGACTTCGTGAAGCGCTCGATGACCTTCACTTCCTCGTCCGCCGACAGGTAGTCGAGCGTCACGTTGAACAGGAAGCGGTCGAGCTGCGCTTCGGGCAGCGGATACGTGCCTTCGAGTTCGATCGGGTTCTGGGTCGCGAGCACGAAGAAAGGCTTCGTGATCTTGTGGTTCTTGCCGCGCACCGTGACCGTTTTTTCCTGCATCGCTTCGAGCAGCGCGGCCTGCGTTTTCGGCGGCGTGCGGTTGATCTCGTCGGCGAGAAGCACGTTCGTGAACACAGGTCCGGGTATGAAGCGCCATTCGCGCTTGCCGGTACTCTGGTCTTCTTCGACCATGTCCGTGCCCGTGATGTCGGTGGGCATCAGGTCAGGCGTGAACTGGATGCGCTTGAACGTCAGGCCGAGCGCACTCGCCAGCGTATGCACGAGCAGGGTTTTCGCGGTGCCGGGCATGCCGGTGATCAGGCAGTGGCCACCGACGAACAGCGTGATCAGCAGGTTGTCGACGACGTCATCCTGGCCCACGATCGTGCCGCGCACCTGTTCGCGGATTCGCGTCGTCGCGGTCTGGAAGCGCTGCACGAGGTCGCGGGCTTCGTCGGTGCCGATCTGCTCAACTGCATTGTTCATAGTCAGTTCCTGCCTTGGTGGTGTTTAGTTCTGGGGGTCGCCTGCCGGCGCCGGCGTGTCGGTTTCCGCCGCCGCATCGCCGCCGCGGCTCAATTCGAGCAGCAGCATCTGGGCCGGCCGGTACTGAGGCGCAATGTCGAGCGCCGTCAGCAGGTATTCCATCGTCTTCTCTTCATCGCCGAGTGCATGGTGCGCGCGGGCGAGTTTCAGGTTTGCGTCGGCCTTGTCGACAGGATCGAGCGCGAGCAGGATTTCGTATTCGGCGAGTGCCTGCTGCGGCTGGTTCATCGTCATGTGCAGGTCGCCCAGTTCGACGTGCAGTTCTTCGGCGAAGGGATCGGCCCACTTCACGTCATTCAGTACGTCCATCGCTTCAGCGAGCATGTCGCGCTCCTGGTAGCGATCGGCCAGCGCGAGCAGGGCGCGCGGCGCGTAACCGCCGCGTTGCCAGAAGGCTTCGAGCGTGCGGAACTCATTCTCCTCGTCTTCGAGCCGCGAGTAGGCGCGCGCGAGAGCGATGTACGGACTGTCGGCTTCGACGTAGTCGGGATAGATGGCGTTCGCTGCCGTTGCTGCGTCGACCGCAGCCTGCCAGTCTTCCTGCTCGAGCGCTTCGAAGCTGGCGCGGTGGCTCTGCTGCCACTGCGGCATTTGCTTCAGCAGCGGACCGTACTCGGCCTCGACGAAGTCGGCAAACTGTTCGTCGAATTCCTCCACCGTGATGCCGAGCGTGCGTTCGAGCGCGTCCCTGGCGGTGACCTGTTGCGGGAACAGGTACAGCATGTCGACGATCTTGTCGAAGCCGAACTGGCGGTCGATGAAGTCGAACACGAGGCCCGACTGCATGTAGGACACGATCACCTGGTCGGAATAGGTCGGACGCATGAAGCCGTCGTCGAGGTCGGCTACCGAGATGAATTTGTCTTCAGCCATTGCCTGCAGCACGTTGCCCGGAATCTTGCGGCCGGGAATCGGGCCCGTGCGCCATTCCTCGAATACCGAAACGCCTTCGCTGAACCAGCGCGGTACGAGGTGCTCGCTCGCTTCGACGGTGAACACGTGCGCCATTTCGTGCCACAACGTCGTGCCCCAGTGGTAACTCTCGCCGGCCGGATGCGCCGTCGGTGAATCCATGGCGAACAGGTAACCGAAGGTCACGCCGAGCAGGCCTACGCCGGGCATGCCGATCGAGCGCACGACGAAGTCTTCGTGGTTTGGATAAATCTCGACGATGACCGGCTCCTTCGGCGTGAAGCGATACCGCTCGGAATACAGCGCGATGCTGTCTTCGGCCAGCTGCCGCGCATAGGTTTCGAGCACCGGGATTTCGCTGCGGTCGAGCCGCAGCTGCAAGGTCGGAAACGGTCCCTGCGGCGGGTCCGGATAGCTCAGCACGTCCATCTTCTCGAGGAAGGTGTCGAGCAGGCGCAGCATGTTCACCGTCTTTGGATTGAAGGCATCGCCTTCGTACGACGCACGCACGTGGTCGACGGCAGGCGTCACCTGGTTCAGGCGCAGGTAGTTCTGGCCGAGTTCGAGATGCGCTTCCCAATGGTCGGGCTGCACGGCGACGGCCTGCTCGTAGAACTCGCCGGACTCGCGGTAACGGCGAGTGGCCATCGCAAAGTAGCCCGGTATCGCCCATGCATCGCCGTAGCCGGGGCTTTCCTCGAGCGCGGCATCGATGAATTCCTGGTGCGGCTGGAAGGTCATGAAATGCAGCGCCGCTTCGTGTGCTTTCAGCGTCATCTGCGGCAGGTCGCCCTCTTCAGCTACCGCCTTCGCTTCGGCAAGAATGCCGCGCGCATCGTCGAAGCGATCCTGCTCGAGCGCGCTGTGCAGCATGAAGATCAGGCCGCGCAGTTGCGCGCCTTTCGGCGCGAGCGCGTTCTCGACGACTTTCTCGAGATGCGCATTGACCATCTCCTGGTCGGCACTCTGCGACAGCGCGAGCGCGGCGCCGAGATTCGCCCACGCGTTGTCGGGCTCGATCTCGAGCGCTTCGTTGAACAGGTTGAGGGCTTCGCCGTACTGGAACGTACGCAGGTACAGCTCGCCCCAGCGCACGCGGTGCATCGCGTTCTGCGGTTCGGCATCGACGGCTTCCTGGTAGGCGTTGTTCGCGCCCTGGATGTCGTTCAGCGCCCACAGGGCTTCGGCCCGCACGGCGGGCTGCTGCGCGCCGAGCAGGCCGCGATAGCACGCCGTGGCCTCGCTGCGCATGCCGTGCCAGTACGTGTTTTCGCAGTTCAGTAGTTCCGGATACTCGAGCGCGCCGTACAGCGGCTCGCGCGCATCGGCCTCGCTCGCATAGCTCGCAACGAAGACGGCCGCGACGAGTGCGGCGGCGCGCGTCGTGTTCATGGCAAATTTACTGCGCATCGTCTGCTCGCGGTACCTGCGGGTCGAGGATGATGGGCTGGCGTTCGAGCTGGGTCTGGATCGCGTCGTCCGAGAGCGGTGGCACACTGATTCCGCCGCGTTGATCCCTTTGCGCCGCAGGGTTTTGCTGCTGCGCCTCCGGCACCGTTTCACCGGCCGCGGCGCGCGCGGCATCGATGCGCTCGGTGAGTTCCGCGGACTGCAGGACGAGCGCCTGCAGAGCCTGCAGGTATTCGCGGTTCGACGCGTATTCGTTACGCCGCAACTGCAGTTCCTCGATCTCGGCGTCGAGCGCGATACGCTGTTCGATCAGTTCGCCGAGTTCCGGATCGTCGGTCTCGTATTCGAGGGTGTTGAGCCTGGACAGGCTGAACTGCGCCGCGCCTTCGCCACGCAGCTGCGCGTGTTCGGTGGCGAGGCGCTGGTTGTCGTCGAAATATTCTTCGACGGCGCGTGTCGCGAAATCATAGGCTTCCTGCACGCTGACGGTGTCGTTCTTGTTGATGTCGGCCGCGCTCGACACGAGCGCCTCGGCGAAGAACCGGCCGAAATGCGTGGCATTGCGTTCGTTGCCGTTACGCGTGCCGGCAACGATCAGGTACTTGCTCGGCGTCGACGCCATCGCCTCGAGCGCGCGCGTGTCGTTTTCGTCGCGTGCGGCGCGTACGCCGGTGATGCCTTCGACGAGCGCGCCGCTCGTGCTGCCGGTCGTGATAAGCACATGGTTCTGGCCGGGAAGCGTTTCGAGCACTTCCTTCAGGTCGGCCGTCGTCAGGTCGGGGCCGGGGATGTTGTACTTGTATTCTTCGCCGTCGAAGCTGCCGTGTCCGATCAGGTAGATGGCCGCGCGATCGCCGTCGGTCATTTTCCCTTTCAGCATCGTGAAGTGCGCAAGCAGGGCTTCGCGAGTCGCGCCCTCGCCGCTGAACGTGAAGACCTTGTCCTCGCCCGTCAGCGTAGCGGAGGCCGCCGCGACCTTTTCACGCACGTCGGTGAATTCGTTCTCGTACTCCGGCATGCCGCCGAGGCCCTGTGCGATCGTGATGAACAGCTCGGCATGGGCCGCGGCCGGCAACAGCGCAGACAGGGACAATAAAGGAAGCAAGACTTTGCGCATCGGAATGCACTCCGTTCAGATCACGCGCCAGCTGCGGCGCAGCAGCCACTCGGCCGCTTTCAGCACGAACAGCAGCAGGAAGAAGAAGGGCGCATCCCACAGGTAGCTGATCTGCTGCTGCGTGATGCCGGCGGTGGAATAACTGATCGCTTCCGGAATCTCGCCCCACTGCGCGGGCGTCCAGTAGCGGCCGCCGGTGACAGCGGCAATGCGTTCGAGCAGCGCGCGGTTCTGGCGCACGCCGAAGGATTCCTGGCCCTGGTCGTAGCGCGTCGCGGTGCGCACGGAACTGACGACGTCGTCGTCCTTGCGCGACAGCGCCTCGACCGAATACAGGCCGTTGCTTGCCGGGCTGAAGGCTGCTTCGTACACACCCGGACTGCCCGGCACCGGCAGCAGCTCGAGGTTCACGACCTCGTTCGTATCGGAGCTGGCCACCGCGGTGATCGAGAGGCCCTGGTTTTCTTCGGCATCCGGATCGCGCAGTTCGGCGCGTACGAGGATGTTTTCGTTATCGACCGTCGCCGTCAGTTCGAACGGGCGCGGCGAGTTCGCGACGAGGTTGCGCGCGAGCTGGCGCCAGAAAGTTTCGTGCCGCAGGTCATCGAGCGGCAGGCTCATTTGCCAGCGCCACGTGCCGCCGGTCGCAAGGATGAAGCTCTGGCCGCGGCCGTACGGCTGCGACACGAGCAATGGCTGGTTCCTGCCATCGATGTTCACTTCGAGCAGCGTCGTGGCGGCCGGGCGCAGCGGACCGAGGTTCTGGTAGTCGGCGACTTCGGGCAGCTCGGACCACTGCGTCGTGTTGTCCGTGTCGCTGTCGCTGAACTTCAGCATCGGTGCGGCACGGCCGGCATCGGTCAGCACGACCGGCGCTTTCTGGCGCACGAAGGCGGCATCCTGCAGCGAAAGGCGCGACGGCAGCACTTCGTTGACGACCGATTCGCCCCAGCCGCCGAGCCCGAGGCCGTTCAAACCCGCGAGCATCATGAGGCTGCCGCCGCGCTCGCTGACGAAGTCGCGGATCATCTCCTGCTGTTCCTGCGTGAATTCGGCCACCTGCATGCTGCCGATGATCAGCGCGTCATAGGCAAATAGTTCGCTGCGTTCGGTCGGGAAGCCGTCGGCGAGCTGCTCGGGGCTGTCGATGCCCTGGCGGTAGAACTTGTTCGGCGTGACTTTGAGCAAGGTAGACAGCTGGATGCTCGGATCGTCGGTCAGCGCACGCTGCATGAACTTGTATTCCCAGCGCGGCTCGCCTTCGACGTAGAGGATCTTGTAGCGGCCTTCCGGCACGTCCACCACGCGCGCGCGGGTATTGTTCGCGAGATTGCGTTCGCCGTTGATCGGGTCGAGCGTGAAGCGCAGGTCGAGCTGGCCGGGTTCGGGCACTTCGATGTCGATCAGCGCCATTGTCGAACTCTGTTCCGGGTCGAGCTCGACGTCGTGCGTGCTGAGGAATTCGTCGCCGTTGTAGACCTTCACGCGCGCGGTGCCGCCGGCATCGTGGCGGATGTTGACGCGTGCCGACAGCGTCGTGCCGGCCAGCGCCTTGTTCGGCAGCACGACTTCGTCGATTTCGAGGTCTTCCGGCATCGCCTCGCGGCCGATACCCACGGTGTGGATCGGTACGCCGAAGCTGACGATTTCACTGAGTTCGTTCTGCGCGATCGCGCCGTTGTTGTCGGCACCGTCGCCGACGAGGATCACGGCGCCGAGCGACGACGAGGAAGCCTGGCGCAGCGTCTGCAGGATGGACTGGCCGAGGATCGTCGCGGTACCCGGTTCCGGCAGTTCCGCGAAGCTCGGCAGCTCGGCGGCGCCATCGGCAAAGCCATAAGGCAGGATCGTGTAGGTTTCGCCGAGTTCTTCGAGCGACTCGGGCGTCAGCAGGGCCTGTGCCTGCACCATGCGCGTCGACTCGCCGTCCGTCAGCGCCATACTGGCCGAGGTGTCGAGCATGATGGCGATGGCGTTTTCGCCCGGCAGCAGCCGTTCGTTGACCAGTGCCGGCTGCCAGATCACGAAGAGCACGAGGGCCAGCATTGCCGCCTGCAGCAGGCCGAGCGTGCCGAGCTGCCACCACTTCATTGCGGTCCGTTTCCAGACCAGGAAGCCGGCAATCAGCGCGATGCCAACGGCACCGAGCGTGAACATCAGCCACAGCGGCCAGCCACTGGCGAGTACGAACTCGCTATCGGCAAATGCCTGTTGCGGATACTTGAAGAGGAACTCGTACATTACAGCAGTTCGCGAGTCGTAAATGGGAAGCGATGAAGTCGAACAGCTATTACAGAGCAGTCCGGTATAAACGCGGCAGGGCCTTCGATGATCCGGATTTTCCGGCCCTTTTTACGGGCGGGGTGCCGGAATATAAGCATGATAAAAGTGAAATTGCCATCCTGAGGAAAACCCCTGCGGCAGTGCGAAAGGCGCCACGCCGCACGCCATTTCCGCGGTCGATGGATCACGCATGCGCTTCCTTTTTGTTTGTCATTTTGGAGAAAGATGCCTTTCGTTTGACCGCATGCATTTGCATTCGAAAATGGATGTGGACCGTTCCGTTCGGCATCGTGCGCATGGTTCGCCATGACAGGCATTCACTACACGCCAACGCTGCCCACGGCGGCTTCCGGCTGGCCTGCGTGTCCGGTAGTAAGCACGCTTGAAACGCGGACTTCTGCAGCAGGAAGCGGGGGGCCGTCAGCTTTGCGTTCAAACCTGTCGCCATCAAGCTGACTTTTGCCGGCATTTGCGACGAACGTCATTGACTGCTTGCGAGTGTGGTCCCGCGATCGCCACCACATCCCGTACCGCCTGGTTTCACCGGCAAGTGCGCGGGTTTACCCGGCTTGCCGCTCCGCAGTCCACCCCGCAGCATGAGGTACTGATCCTTGTGCACCTATATATATGAAGCAGTCCCTGGCAATACTGCTGAGCCTCAGCTGCCTCGCCGCTCCCGCCTGGGCCCAATCGACCTTCGACTCGACACGCGGGGAGATCGCAGTGCCTTGCGTCAGCGTTTGGGATAGCCGGCAGGTCGTCGGCGTGGACAGCCATTACCGCGTGCTGTTGCGCGACCGAGGCACGTCCTCGCACTTCGCGATCGCGGATATCGCGCCCATCGACTACGACACCGAGTGCGGCGGCGTTTTCGACCTCGCGACGAAGCGGTACACCGACATCGTCAACATCGGTGATGAATCCTGGAACGTCAGCCTGCGGCGCGGCAGCGACGACGTATTCACCCTCGAAAGCGTAACGCCCCGCGGCGCCGCGCAGACCTCGTTGTGGGTGGCACGGAGCGGCGGCCATCGCGTGTTCCTCGCCGGCGCGGTGCATGTCCTGCGCGCGAGCGACTATCCGCTGCCGCGCGCTTTCGACGAAGCCTATGCACAAAGTGCCAGGCTGTACTTCGAACGCGACCTCGATGCACCCGGCGAAGAAGGCTTCGGCTCGAGCGCCGGGATCGCAGCCATGATGCGCGATCCGGAAGGACTCACGCTCAGGCAACAGCTCGAGCCGCGCACGTACGAGCGCCTGCGCGACTACCTGCGCTCGACGTGGAATCTCGGCATGGAACAGGTGAATGCCTGGTCAGCGCAGATGTTCGTCAGCACGTTCAGTTTCTCGCACATGGAACGGGTACACGGCGTGTCGGCCGTGGGCGTCGACGGCTATCTCGCGAACCGCGCACGCGCTGACGGCAAGCCGATCGATGGCTTCGAAACCGCCGCGCAGCAGCTTGCCATGCTGCAGGCGATGGATGCGGGCCGCGAAGACGAACTCGTGCGGACCTTCCTCGACGCCTGCGCGACGAACGCCAACCTCGCGGACTTCGACCGGCTCGTCAGTCTCTGGCGCCTTGGCGATACGGGCGCTCTGAACCGCGAAGAGATCGCGCCGATGCGCGAAGCCGATTATGCTGACTACGAGCTGATCCAGATCCAGCGCAACGAAGCCTGGCTGCCGCGCATCGAAGCGCTGTTGCGCACGCCCGAAACGGAGATGGTCGTTGTCGGCGTCGCGCACATGACGGGCCGCGATGGCCTCGTGGCGCGACTGCGGCAGCTCGGCTACCACGTCGAGAAATACTGAACAGATGAATCACATGCTACGAGCCGCGCTGTGTGCGGCGCTGGCGTCTGCGCCCTGCGCGGCGTCCACGACCTACGATCCCGCCACCGGCACGCTCGACATTCCGTGCGTTTACGCCGGCGCGCTTGACCGGCCCGATGCCGGCGCCTACAGCGCAAGCCTCAAGCGCATCGGCAACTCGCAGCAATTCGCCGTCGAAAGCCTGCGGCCCGCCTCGATAGACATCGAGTGCTCAGGCTCGTTCCACCTCGGCACGCAGCTGTACACCGACAACGTCAATGCCGGCGATGCCTCGTACCGCGTGCACATGCGCCGCGGCATGGACGGCATCTTCACCCTCGAATCCGCCACGCTGCAGGGCGCCGCGACCACGGCACTGTGGGTTGCGCGCAACGGCACGAACGTCGTGTATCTCGCCGGCACCGTGCATCTGTTGCGCGCGAGCGATTATCCCTTGCCGCGCGCTTATGACCACGCATACGCGCAGAGCAGCGAGCTTTACTTCGAGCTGGACTACAGCAATCCGGACGAGAGCGGCCCGGTATCTCAGCAGCGCTACGATGCACTCGTGCGGGATCCGGAAGGGCGGCGGCTGTCCGAGGTGCTGACGTCCGGGACGTATGCGCTTTTCCGCGATTACATGCAGCGCACGCTGGACGTCGATGTCGCGACCATAGACCACTGGTCCGCGCAGGTCGTGGCTAACGTATTCCTGTACCGGCACTTGCGCGAGGTCTATGGCGTGGACGGCACCGGTGTCGACCGTCATCTTGCGCAGCGTGCACTGGCGGATGGCAAGAAGGTTGGGGGCCTCGAAACGCTCGCGGGGCACTACGCCATACTGCACACGATGGACGAAGGCAGCGAGGAGCGCGTCATCGACAGCTTCCTGTTCTCGCTGCTGTCCGGCGGCGACATACTCGGCCTCGAGGCGGTGATTCGCGACTGGCGCCGCGGCGACACGACCGGGCTCGCGCGCCGCATCGTCGCGATGCGTGACACCGATAATGCGGACTACCTGCTGCTGCACGCGGATCGCAACCGCGCATGGATCCCGCGCATCGAAGAGATGTTGCGCACGCCGCAAACCGAAATGGTCGTCGTTGGCATGGCGCACATGGCCGGGCCGGAAGGGGTGGTCACGCTGCTGCGTGAACGCGGCTACGACGTACGCCGGTACGTGTCGAGATAGCGATGGATCTCGCAGTTGTCGGCCTGGAAGCCAAGCTGCTTTTCTGCGTCGTCGTACAGTGCGCTGATGGCATCGACGAAAGTATGCGGCGCGTCGACCGCTTCATGCAGCGCCTTCGCGAAGCGCAGGTCCTTGGCCATCAGGCCGAGAAAGAATCCTGAGTCGTATTTCCCCGGCAGGATGAAGGTCGGGAACTTGTGCTCGCTGCTGTTGCTGCGGCCGGTCGATGCATTGATGATGTCGACGACAACTTTCGGATCGAGTCCGAACCTCTGGCCGGCGATCACCGCCTCCGACGTGATCGCGAGCGTCGTCGCCGACAGGAAGTTGTTGATCGCCTTCATCGCGTGGCCGCTGCCGGACGCACCGGTAATGAACACCTTGCCCATCCGTTCGAGCGCGGGCCTGCATGCCTCGATGGCGTCGCTGTCGCCGCCGGCCATGATCGCGAGTCCGCCTGACACCGCCTTCACGACGCCGCCGGATACGGGCGCGTCGATCAAATCGGTGCCCCTGTCCTTCAGTTCCTGCGCCAGCACGCGCGTATCGACTGGCGAGCACGAACTCATGTCGACCAGTATCGAGCCCTTCCGCAAGCCGCTGACGACGCCGTCCTCGCCCATCAACACGTGGCGTACGGCCTTGCCGTCGGGAAGCATCGTGATGACGATCCGACTGCGCTCGCCGATGTCGGCGAGTTTCGTCGCGGCAAGCCCGCCTGTTTCAGCGCAAAACTTCTCGACTGATTCCGCATTGAGGTCGGCGACGAGCAGGTGATAACCCGCGGCAGCGAGGCGCTTCGCCATCGGGTAGCCCATGTTGCCGAGGCCGATGAAGCCGATCGTGGCGGGGGGTGTGACGGAACTGTATGACATCGCTGTATTCTCGCGCTGAACGAATGGCGACTACTTCTTCTTCGCCGGACTTCTCTTCGAGTTCTTCTTCGCTGCCGCAGCATCGTTCTTCGCTGCGTCTTTCTCGCCTTCCCAGTTCGCGAGCACCGGCGCGGCTGCACGGAACGAATCGACAGCTGCCGGCACACCGCAATAGATTGCCGTCTGCAGGAACACCGCGGCGATCTGCTCGTTCGACAGGCCGTTGTTCTTCGCGCCGCGCACGTGCGTGGCGACTTCGTGCGTGCGGCCGAGTGCCGTCAGCATTGCGAGGTTGATCAGGCTGCGTTCCTTGCGCGTGAGGCCGGGGCTGTTCCAGCCCATGCCCCAGCAATATTCGTTCAACAAGTCCTGCAGGCCGCTGTTGAACTCGTTGCGGTTGTTCATCGCCGCATCGACATACTGCTTGCCGAGCACTTCGGTGCGGGTCTTCAGGCCTTGCTCGCGCAGGGCTTTGCGGGAGTCGCTGGACATGGTGTTCTCCGGATTGAAGGACGGACTTGCATCATAGCGCCAGTGCTTTACAGCTGGATAGGCCGTTGCATTGCCGCGCGGCCATGCGCCCGATTGGCCGAGGCAGGAGCCTATGGTCAAATGAATCGTCCTTTCATTCACAACGGGAACAGGAACGATGAAACCCGACCTCAGCTCGCTCTGCATCCTGATCACCGGCGCCGGCCGCGGCCTCGGGCGACATCTCGCGTTGCACCTTGCGGATTGCGGCGCGACGGTCGGCATCGCGGATCTCGATGACGTGACGAGCGCGGAAACCTCCGCCGCGGTGAAAGCCCTGGGCCGCAACGCGTACGCGTACGCCGGCGACGTCGGCGAGCAGGCTGCGTTCGAGCGCATTGCGGCTGCCTTCGCAGCGGATGCCGGTCGCATCGACGTGATCGTCAACAACGCGATGCTGCTGCACTACTGCCCGGTAGAACAGGTCACGAACGAGAGGCTGAGCGCGATGATGGATGTGGGCATCAAGGCCGTGTTCTGGTCCGCCCAGGCGCTGCTGAAACATTACGACCAGTCACGCGGCGGCAGCATCATCAACATGTCGTCGCCCGTTGCGCACCGTGGTTATCCGAATACCGCAGCTTACAGTGCCGTGAAAGGCGCGATCACGACGCTGACCAAAGTGCTCGGCGCCGAACTCGGCCCGCGCAACATCCGCGTGAATGCCGTGTCGCCCGCGTCCGTGCCGACACCGGGCGCACTCGGCCTGAACACGAAGGAGGTGTATGAAAAGCGCGCGCAGACCATTCCGCTGCGGCGCATCGGCACGGAAGAAGACAACTCGAATGCGATCGCCTTCCTGTTGAGCAAGGAGGCGAGTTTCGTGAACGGCGAGATATTCAACGTGGATGGCGGTGTGGCCGCGGCAGGCTGATCGAGTCGCGGTGCTTATAAAAAAAGCGGCCGGGCATTTCGGGCGAAAAGTCCCGGCCGCAATGCAGCAATCACTTCTTACTGCCAGCCACCACCCAAAGCCCTGTAAACAGCCACAAGGTTCAACAACAACTGCGTTTCGCTCTGCGCGAGTTCCGCGTTGACCGCGAGCTGCGAGCGTTCGGCGTCCAGCACGCCGATGAAGTCGCTGCTGCCGATCTCGAAGCGTTGGCGCGCGAACTGTGCGGCCTGCGTGCTCGCCTGCGCGGCGGCAAGCAGGTGCAGCCGGCGTTCTTCCTCACGGCTGAATTTCTGCAGCGCGTTGTCCGTTTCCTCGAGCGCGAGCAGCATGCTCTGCTCGAATTCCGCGGCGCGCGCGTCGATACGCGCGTCGGCGGCGTCGATCTGCGACAGCACGCGTCCCGTATTCAGCCCGGCCCAACGCAGTGACGGCGCGAACGCGAAGAACTCGCCACTTTGCGTGCCGAGCGAACCCCAGTCGCTGGCCAGGTAGCCCAGGCTGCCGCCGAACGTGATGCGCGGATAGAGGTCCGCAACACGGACGTTGTAGCCGGCGATCGCGCCGAGCAGGGCCTGTTCCGCGCGGCGCACGTCCGGGCGGCGTTTCATCAGGTCCAGCGGCCTGCCGATGGCGACAGCAGCCGGTACCGACGGCAGGTCACGCGGCTGCGCCAGCGTGGTCTTCAGCGTGTCCACCGATTGCTTGCTGAGCACTGCCAGGCGGTTCAGCGCGACATCCATGTCTGCCTGCAGCGCAGGGATGCGCGACTGCGTCAGGTCGAGTTGCGCGCGGGCGCGCGTGACGTCGAACTGGTCGCCGCGGCCGATCTCCGCGAGGCGCAGCGTGAGGTCGTAGGTGTCCTGCTGGTTACGTGCGCTGTCCTGCGCCACGCGCAGCTGGTACTGCGCGCCGCGCAGGCCGATGTAGGCATTCGCGACTTCCGCGGCGATGCTGACCTGCGCCGCACGCAGGTCAGCCTCGCTGGCCTGCATCTGCGCGGCCGACACCTGTATCTCGCTGCCGATGCGGCCGAACAGGTCTGCCTCCCAGCCGAGATCGAAGCCGCTCTGCCGCGTTTCGGTGACGAGGTCGGCGCCGGCGAGCGGGTTGCCGACCTGGTTTTGCCGCGTGCCGCCAGCAACGACATCGGCCGTCGGCAGCAATTGCGTGCGGCTGTTGCGCAGCAGCGCGCGCGAGGCGTCGAGCGTGGCGGCCGCGGCGCGGATGTCGAGGTTGTGCTGCAATGCGCTGTCGACGAGTTGCGTCAGGGCATCATCGTGCAGGCTTTCCCACCAGGCCGACACGGGTTCGGCGTCGACGAAAGTCTCGGCGGCGGCGAAGCTGGCCGGCGCGATCTCCGGCTGCAGTGCCTGCAGCGTCGCGGCCGGATCCTTGTAGCTCGCGCAGGCGCTGGCGAGCAGCGTCAGGCTGAAGCCAAGTGCGGCGAGTGCATAACGGGGGCGGCGCATCAGTGCACCTCCTGTAAATGGGCGGGAAGAAGGGGCGCCTGCGCAGCCACGCGCTCGCTGCCTTCGAGTTTGCGCAGCAGCACGTAGAACACGGGCGTCAGGAACAGGCCGAACACGGTTACGCCGAGCATGCCGGCGAACACGGCGATACCCATCACGTTGCGCATCTCGCTGCCGGCGCCGCTGGAGAACACCATCGGCAGCACGCCCATGATGAAGGCGAACGAGGTCATCAGGATCGGGCGCAAACGCATGCGGCTGGCGGTGACCGCCGCGCGATACGTGCTGAGGCCGCGCTGCTCGAGCTCACGCGCGAACTCGACGATCAGGATTGCGTTCTTGCTCGCGAGGCCCGCCAGCACGAAGAAGCTGATCTGCGTGAAGATGTTGTTGTCGCCGTTCGTCAGCCACACGCCGGCCAGCGCCGACAGTATGGATAGCGGCACGATCGACACGACCGCGAGCGGCAGCGCGAGGCTCTCGTACTGCGCGGCGAGTACGAGGAACACGAGCAGCAGGCACAACGGGAAGATGTAGATGGCCGTGTTGCCGGACAGTTCTTCCTGGAACGCGAGGTCAGTCCACTCGTATTCGATACCGGGTGGCAGCGTCTCGGCGAGGATCTCGCGCATCACGTCCTGCGCCTGGCCACTCGAAAAGCCGGGGGCCGCGCCACCGTTGATGTCGGCGGCGAGGTAGCCGTTGTAATGCGACGCGGTTTCGACGCCGTAGCTTTCATCTACACGCAGCACCGATCCGAGCGGCACCATCGCGCCATCGGCGTTGCGGACTTTCAGGTTCAGCGCGTCGTCCGTCGTCGTGCGGAACTCGGCATCGGCCTGTGCGATCACGCGATACGTGCGGCCGAACTGGTTGAAGTCGTTGATGTACAGCGAGCCGAGGTAGACCTGCATGGTGTCGAACACGTCCTTGATATCGAGGCCGAGCTGCTTCGCCTTCGTGCGGTCGACGTCGGCATACAGCTGCGGCACGTTGATCTTGTAGTTCGAATACACACCGGCGAGCTCGGGGCGCTGCCAGGCTTTCTGCTGCACGGCCATCACGGCGTCGGCGAGTGCTTCGTAGCCAAGGCCACTACGGTCTTCGATCTGCAGCTTGAAGCCGCCGGTCGTGCCGAGGCCGTTAACCGGCGGCGGGGGGAACACGGCAACCGTGGCTTCCTTGATGTCGGCGAACTGCGCCTGCAACTGCTGCGCAATGGCGTTGGCGGACAGCTCGTCACCGTGGCGTTCATCGAAGTCGTCGAGCGTGAAGAACACGATGCCAGCGCTCGAGCTGTTCGTGAAGCCGTTGATGCTGAGGCCGGGGAACTGCACGGCGTTCGCAACGCCGGGCTGTTCGAGCCCGATCTCGCCCATGCGGCGGATGACTTCTGCCGTGCGGTCGATCGTGGCGCCATCGCCCAGCTGCGCGTAGCTGATCAGGTACTGCTTGTCCTGGCCGGGCACGAAGCCTTTCGGAATCGTGTCGAAGCCGAGCGCGGTCACGCCGAGCAACAGCGCGTAAATGCCGCCTGCGATCGCCTTGCGGCCGAGCAATTTGCCGACGCCGGTCGAATACTGCTCCGAGCTGCGCTTGAAGAAGCGGTTGAAGGCGGCGAAGAAGCGGCCGAAGAGTTTATCCATGATGCGCGTCAGGCGGTCCTTCGGCGCGTCGTGGCTTTTCAGCAGCAGCGCGGCGAGGGCAGGACTCAAGGTCAGGGAATTGATCGCGGAGATCACGGTCGAGATCGCGATCGTCAGCGCGAACTGCTTGTAGAACTGGCCAGTGAGGCCGCTGACGAACGCGATCGGCACGAACACGGCGATCAGCGTCAGCGAGATCGCGATGATCGGACCGCTGACTTCCTGCATGGCCTTATAAGTAGCCGCCACAGGCGACAGGCCTTCCTCGATGTTGCGTTCGACGTTCTCGACGACGACGATCGCGTCGTCCACGACGATGCCGATCGCGAGCACGAGCCCGAACAGCGACAGCGTATTGATCGAAAAGCCGAAGGCCCACATCAGCGTGAAGGTACCCACGATCGACACCGGCACGGCGAGCAGCGGGATGATCGACGCGCGCCAGGTCTGCAGGAACACGACGACGACGATGACGACGAGCGCGAGCGCTTCGAGCAGCGTTTTCACGACAGCGGAGATCGAGCCGCGCACGAACACCGTCGGATCGTAGGCGATGTCGTACGCGACGCCTTCGGGGAAGCGCTGTTCGAGTTCGGCCATCGTGGCGCGGATGCCATTCGAGATCTCGATCGCGTTCGAGCCGGGCGACTGGTACACCGGGATCGCGACGGAGGGCTGGTTGTCGAGCAGCGACATCAGGCCGAATTCCGACGCGCCAAGTTCGATGCGCGCGACGTCCTTCAGCTGCGTGATCTCGCCGTTTTCTCCGGCGCGGATGATGATCTCGCCGAATTCCTCCGGCGTTTCGAGACGGCCTTTCGCGTTCAGCGGCAGCTGCACGTCGACGACGCTGCTGGTCGGCGCGCCGCCGATCGTGCCCGCGGCCACCTGTACATTCTGTTCGCGCACGGCGTTGACGACTTCGCTCGCCGTCAGCCCGAGTTCGGCGATGCGCTCGGGATCGAGCCACAGGCGCATCGCGTAGTCGCCCGAGCCGAACAGGCCCACCTGGCCTACGCCCTGCACCTTCGCGAGTTCGTCCTTGATGTTGATCAGCGCGTAGTTGCGCAGGTAAAGCTCGTCGTAGCGGCTGTCGGGCGACACGAGGTTCACGACGAGCGTGAGGTCCGGCGAGCTCTTGATGACAGTCACGCCCATCTGGCGGGTCACGTCCGGCAGGCGCGGCAGGGCCTGCGAGATGCGGTTCTGCACCATCTGCTGCGCGAGGTCGGCATCGGTGCCGATGCGGAAGGTCACTGTCAGAGTCAGGCGGCCGTCGGTGTTCGCCTGTGAGTACATATAAAGCATGTTCTCGACGCCGCTCAGTTGTTCCTCGAGCGGCGTGGCGACGGTTTCGGCGATGACGGCCGGGTTCGCACCAGGGTAGGACGCGGTGACGACGATCGATGGCGGCGTCACTTCGGGATACTCGGAGACCGGCAACTGCAGCATCGCGATGAAACCGCTGATCAGGATCAGCAGCGAGATGACGCCGGCAAAGATGGGACGATCGACGAAAAAGCGGGAGATGTTCATGGTGGACCTGCTTGATTGTTGTTCTTCAGGAATAAAGGTGGCCGCTTACCGCGCGGCCACCGCTTGCGACTCTGCGGCCGGTACCGGGTCGACGGGCGTGTTCGGCATCACGCGCGCGAGGCCGTTCACGATGACCTGCTCGCCGGCTTCGATACCGCCCGTGACGATGCGCTGGCCTTCGTGCTGTCCGCCGAGCGTGACCTGGCGGTATTGCGCGACGTTGGCCGCATCGACGACGTACACGAACTTGTGGTTCTGGTTCGTGCCGATCGCGCGTTCAGGCACGAGCAGCGCTTCGGCTGTCTGCGCCGCACCGACGCGCACGGTGGCATACATGCCGGCAGTCAACGCACCATCGCTGTTTTCGACGAGCGCACGCGCGCGAATCGTGCCGCTGCGTGTGTCGAGGTGGTTATCGAAGGCATGGATGTGGCCGTGGTAGCTGCGGCCGTCGTTAGCGAGCGTCAGTTCCACCGGCATGGCCTGCGTGTCCTGCCCCGTGCGCATGTGTTCGCTTCGCATGAACTCCAGGTACAGAGGCTCGCTGACGTTGAACTCGACGTAGAAGCGGTCGTCGGCGACGACGGTCGTCAGCACGGGCGCATTCGGACCAGCCTCGACGACGTTGCCGACCGTCAGCTCGGCGCGGCTGATGCGCCCGCTGACCGGCGCGCTGACATGTGCATATTCGAGGTTCAGCTGCGCCTGGCTGACGACGCTTTCAGCTTCGGCCACGGCGGCCTGCGCGACGCGCAGCGCGCTCGAGGCTGAATCGAACAGGCTTTGCGACAGCAGCCGTGACTCGAGCAGCTGTTCGGCGCGGTCGAATTCGTCCTGTGCGAGCTGCGCGCGCGACTGTGCGGTGGCGAGCTGTGCTTCGGCCGCCGCCAGCGCGGCTTCGTGCGGACGTGGATCGATGACGAACAGCGGGCTGCCGGCCTCCACCCAGTCGCCCTCCTCGAACAGCACCTGCTGGATCGTGCCGCTGACGAGCGGCTTGATCGCCGCGCTGTCGACCGGACTCAGGCGACCGGAAAACTCGTTCCAGGCGCGGATCTCGACCGGCTCCAGCGTGGTCACTTCGACCTGCGGGGCGGGCGGGGCGGCGACGATGGCGGGGTCGTCGGCATTCACGTGACCGGTGACGACATAAACGGCCGCGGCGGCGGCCAGCGTCAGCGCGATGGCAAGGCGCGTGCGGGGAAGGGCGGTGCTGCGAAGATGACGAAGGCTCATGGCGAACTCCTGTAGGTGGACCGAGCTGTCTGCGGCAGGCGGTATATCTGGCCGTAACAGCGAGTGGCGCGGATCATACATACCGGTTGGTATGCGCGTCAATCAGGCGGCTACAAAAACTTGCTGTCAGAGTGAGGTGGTGGTTGGAACGGAGCGAACTGATATATATCAATTACTTGGAAGCGTTATAGGGCAAATCCCTTGCTATAGTTGGGGATACCGGGTATGGTGCCGACACGAATTTATGGGCGAAGTCAACGGTAGAGATTACAGATACATACCAGTTGGTATCACGCCCGGGGGAAAGGCATATGAATCAGGATACGCGCACGCGTCTGCTGGAAACCGCGCTCCGGCTGATCTGGACGAGCAACTACAACGCCGTCGGCGTGAATGAAATCTGCAAGGAGGCGGGAGTCACGAAGGGCGGCTTCTACCACCACTTCGAAACGAAGGCGCAGCTGTTTTGCGAGGCCAGCAGCTTTTACTGGGAGAAGATCAAGAAGGATCTCGATTCGATCCTGTCGCCGGTGAATTCACCGCTCGAACAGCTCGAAAGCATGATCGCCTTCATCTACGTGACGAAGTTCGGCGACGACCCGAAGTGCATCCCGGGCAATCCCTTCTTCAGCGCAGGCGTGCAGAGCGGCTGCGGCGAAGCGATCGTCAATGAGAGCCTCGCGCTGATGGCACAGAACAGCGTGAAGTACACGCAGGCGCTCGTGCGTTCGCTGCAGGCCGGGTCGTATCTCGAAGGCGATGGCGACGCGGAACAGATCGCGCGCCTGATCTGCCAGTACCTGCAGGGTGCCACGAGCCTCGCGCGTGTCACTTGCGGCTGCCTGCAGACCGCGAAGCGTGACGTCGCGATCGCGATGTACCGCCTGCTCGGCCTCAAGCGCGAATACTGGTTCAGCGTGAAAGCGACGTGGCCACCGGCACCTGCTCAGGTTGCGTGAGCACCCGATTCTCGTTTACCGGCAAATCCTCCATAACGACATGGCGCGTTTATTCGCGTTCATGTCAGCCAGGGCGATTTCGCGCCAGCATCACACGCAACGATAAAGCGCGTCGATAAGTCGCGCCGCTCGCGGCCCGTTCGTGCCGACCGCATGCATCTTGTTGCAGCAGTACGCGAAGCCGATTCCCGCATCCGGGTCGCAGAAGCCGATCGAGCCGCCGAGGCCGTGGTGGCCGAAGCTGCGCATGTTCGGGCCCATGTAAACGGCTTCGGGCGTGTTCAGCAGCACGCCGAGTGCCTGATGGTACGGACGGTCCTGCAGCGCTTCGGTCTGGTTGTGCTGCTCGACGATCATGTTGTCGATGCCTTGCCTGCTCAACAACCCCACGCCGTCCAGTTCGCCGCCGTTGCCGAGCGCGCCGTAAATCCTTGCGACACCGCGCGCATTGCCGTGGCCGCTCCCGCTCGCGATCTCGCAGGTTTTCCAGATCGCGCTGTTCATCGTCGTGGCCCAGGGCTCGAGCGGGTTCTGTTTGAATGCGAGCGAGCGTAACGACGTTTGATCCTCGTGGTCCTTCGCGGCGAACAGGCGCGCATTCATGTTCGGCATGACTTCAGCGACGGTCTGCTGCTCGGCAGCGCTCATGCGGCCGATCCAGTATTCGGCCTGCAGCGGTTCGGTGACCTCCCTGCGCAGGAAGGGCCCGACCGTCATGCCCGTGATGCGGCGCATGACTTCGCCGAGCAAAAAGCCCTGGTGATGCACGTGGTAGGCCGCCTTCGTGCCGATCTCCCACAGCGGCTGCTGCTCCTCGAGCGCGGCGACCATCGCCTCGCGGTCGAACATGGCGCCGGGCCACAGCGGGTCCGTCGTCAGCACCGGCACGGCGGCGGTGTGGTCGAGGAAGTGCCTGATGAGCGTCTTCTCCTTGCCGTTCCTGCCGTACTCAGGCCAGTACTTGATGACAGGATCGTCCGGATGCACGAGGCCGCGATCGATCAGCATGTTGAAGCAGATTGCCGTGACGCCT
>DASWWP010000183.1:0-35964 GCA_036405915.1 Pseudomonadales bacterium | reverse complement strand
GATCTCGCCGCTGGAGCGTCGCAATGCAATGGCCGCGGAGGAGCAGCAGTATCTGCTGCTCATCGAGCAGCGCGAGGAAGCGGGCGGACTGACAGCCCCCGAGCTCGTCGAACCATTGACCGCCCTCGGCGACCTGTACTTTTCCTACCGTGATTTCGATCGGGCCTTCGAGGCCTATGCGAGCGCGCGCCAGATCATGCGCGTGAACGACGGCTTCGACACGCTGCCCGAACTTCCGCTGATCACTAAGCTGATGCACACCGAAGACGCCCGCCGGCGCGTCGTCGAGGCCTGGGAACTGGAACAGGCGCTCGTCACGCTCGCCGAGCGCAATGCCGGCAGCATCGAGACGCTGCCGGTGTTCCAGGAGCTTGCGCAACGCCGCTTCGCGATCTGGGAGCGGCACGCCGCCGGCGAAATTCCGCCGCAGATCGAGCTGGGCTGCTACTACCACCGCCGCGAGTACAACGCGACGATGGGTGCGGTGATGCTGACTAACGACAATCCGGGCATCCGCGAACAGTGCTCCGCCGGCGACCGCAACGTTGCGCGGCTCGCGCTGCTGCTCGAAGGGCGCAGCTACCAGATGCGCGCGCTCGAGGCGATGCTGCAGAACGGTGACTACGCCAGCGAGGCCTTCTGGGCGCAATTCATCGACATGCTGGCCACGAGTTACGTCGTGATGCCGCGCGTACGCAGCTATGCGGACACGCCGCTGGCCGACCTGATGACGCGGCTGCTGTCGCATGAACCGCGCGACGAGCCCGAGCGCGTGCGGCGCGCGCATATTCTCGTCCAGCTTGCCGACATGAACGTCATGCGCGCGCGGCGCCTCGATCGCTATGTGGGCTACGATACCGTGCGGCAGCAGTACGAGCAGGCCTATGAAGTCCTGCGGCAGGAAGGAGTAACGGATGCTGAACTTGACGCGATGTTCGCGCCTGCGCTGCCGGTGGCGCTGCCGTCGTTCGAGCCGAATCCGCTCGCGACGAATGCCGGGGCCGGCGTTGCCGGTTACATCGACATCAGCTTCGAAATCACGCGGCAGGGCAAGAGCCGGCGCATCCGGGTCGGCGCGGAAAGTGCGAGCGTAGACCGCGCACAGCGCCGCGGACTGCAGCAGCTGGTCAGCCTGGCGACCTTCCGGCCACGGCTGGTCGATGGAGTGCTGGTCGACAACGCGCCTGTGTCGCTCCGGTATTACATCGGCTCGGCACTCGGCGCGGCAACGACTTGTCCGGATGCGGATGAAGACCTGTGCGATGAGCCTGTAATGACGGCCGAGTGACGCTCCCGCGTTGGTACCGCCATCAGCTCCGCAGGATGCCGCCTTCGACCACCGTCAACGTCGGCCGTGCCTTTTCGGGCTGGTGGATGACGGCGCGATTGCGGCCGTTCTGCTTGGCCTGGTAGAGCGCCTTGTCCGCGTGCTGGATCAGTTCTTCGATCGAACTTTCACGCGTGCGCGTTGCCACGCCGATGCTGATCGTAAGGCGATGCCGACCGATGGCTTCGACCTGCATGAGTTCCACGCGCGTGCGGATGCGTTCGGCAAGCGCCAGTGCATGGCGTGCATCCGCACCGGCGGCCATCAGTACGAATTCTTCGCCGCCGACGCGGCCGACGACGTCCGACTGCCGCAGGATGGTGTGCAGCACGAACGCGAGCTCGCACAGCACGGCATCGCCGGCGGCGTGGCCGAAGTTGTCGTTGATCCCCTTGAAGTGGTCGACGTCGAGGACCATGCACGAAAACGGCTCCTTTGCGCGAAGCGTGCGATGCCATTCGCGCGTGCCATGTTCCATGATGGCGCGGCGGTTCGGCAGTTGCGTCAGTTCGTCGGTCACGGCCTGCGCGTGCAGCTTGCTGGCCATGTCGCGGCTGCGCTTGTACATGAACAGCACGAGCGCCAGCACGACCCCGCCGAGAAACAACACGAGGAACTGCAGGTTCTGAACCATGCGGCTCTGCGCGAGTTCGTGCTGCTGGTTGGCATTCTGTGTTTTCAGCAGGGCATTCGCATCGGCATAGCGGCGCGTGTCGAGCTCGAACTGCAGCCGTTGTGTCGTGTCGGCGCTTTGCTGTTCGAGCGTGGCCTGCAGCAGATCGGTATAGGAGCGCTGTGCAACGAGTGCCTTCTCCCACTGCCCGCTCTGTTCGAGCGCGAGGCTGAGCCCGCGGTACGTGCGCAACAGCGGTGAGTTGAGGCCGAGGTCGGCAAGCACCGGAAGCGCGGCGTAATAATAGTCGCTGGCTTTCCCGGGCTCGCCTTCGTCGAGCGCGAGGTCGCCAAGGTTGCGGCGCACCATGGCGCTTTGTGCGGCATCACCGAGTTCGACGAAGAGTCCCAGCGCAGCTTCGAGATATTCACTCGCGCCCGCCAGGTCGACCTGGGCCTGGGCGTTCACACCCATTGCCTTCAGCGTATAAGCAGCGCCGGACCGATCGCCGAGCTGCGTACTGATGTCGAGAGCGCGTTCGAAATAGCCCTGCGCTTCGCTGTAATGCGCGCCGCTGGCGGCGACGTGGGCGAGGTTGAACAGCGAGACGGACAGCGCAGGCATGTCGTCATTCGCCGTGTCGAGCTCGACGAGTTCACGGAAGTAACGATCCGCCAGTTCGAGCTGCCCGGTGTTGTAGTGCAGGTTCGCGAGTGAATTGAGCACCGTGCGCGCGAGCGGCGACTGCCGCGGATCACCGGCCAGCAGCCAGACTTCGTTCAGCAGTGCGATCGCATCCTTGTACTTGCCCTGCGACGCGTAGTCGTCGGCGCGGGCGACCAGAGCGCTGAGTTCGTTCTCGAGCTGTGCCTGCTGGCCGGCAGGAGCCGCCGCCTCGGCCGCATTCGCGGCAGAAGCGGCGATCGAACAGACCAGCAGCACCAGCGTCACCAGCAGCACGGGCCATACCGTGACCTGGGGCAGAGGTTCCGTGCGTGGCTTCGCTGGTGGTGCCGGTTTGCGCATGGCAAGCGGTGGCTCAGAAGCCGGCCGCTACCTCCATGTCGATGCTGTCGAAGCCGTCGGCGAGGCCGAGCTTCGCGAATGCGGGAATCGCGTTGAGGTCGCCGGCGTTGTCGAGCTTGCCCTTGTTCCTCGCGCTTTGCAGGTTAGCGACGATGATCAGGTCCACGTAGTCGGCGCGCGCGCCGCCGTCGTAGTGCATGTTCTCGTGCTGTGCGGCGACCTTCACGAGCGAGTCAGGGAAGTTCCAGTGACGCAGTATCGCTTCGCCGAGTTCGGTGTGCGCGCGCTCGACGAGGCGGTCGAGTTTCTGTTCGTCGCGCAGCAGCGCCGGATATTCTTCGGCGAGCGTGAGTACTGGCAGCACGCCGATGTCGTGGATCAGGCCGGCGAGCATCGCCTGGTCGGCCTGCAGGTGCGGATGCTGGTGACTGATGGCCATCGCGATCGTCGAGACTTCCGACGCATGCTTCCAGCACGCACGCAGCTTGCGGTCCGTGATTTCGGTCGTCGCCTGGAACAGCTGCTCCATGACAAGCGCCGTGACGATATTGCGAATCATCGCGCCGCCCATTCGCATGACGGCCATCTCGACGGATTCGATGCGCGAACGCGCACCGAGCACGGGGCTGTTCGCAATCTGGATCACGCGCGCGGACAGCGCGGGATCCTTGACCACCGCGCGCGCGACGTCGCCGAGCGAACGCTCGGGATCGCTGACGATGTCGCGAATCTTCAGCGCCATCTCAGGCAGCGTCGGCAGGACGAGTTCGTCCTTGCGCAGTGCGGTGAACAGCCGGTTCAGGAATTCATTCTCAAGTGCTTCGCTCATGGTATGCCCCTTACAGGTCAGGTCGGTTCAGATTCAATTACGACGTGCCGCGAAGCGCCCTTGAGGGGTTTTTTGCTGGCGTTTTGCCGTACCGAAAGGGCAACTCCGAACTGGCCGGTTCAAACCGTGAGGCCGTCCGTGCAAGTCCATCTATTCAGAAGGGAATGGTTGTGCTGCGTTACGTTCCGGAAGCGTCGGGCAAATGCGTTTTGAGATATTCACCACCTGTGTTTAGCACAGCATTTACATACAGTTGGGCAGGGTCAGGGGTGTTATGGCGTTCCACAAAAATAAGAATCAACCCAACTATACCAACCAGTGGAGACGACTTATGACCGATAGACCGTTCAACCTCAGACTGCTCGCCACGACACTCGCTGCCATTGCCGTTTCGCTACCGATTTCAACCGCGCAAGCTGATCATTGCGGTTGTGGGTATGAAGACCCCTTGCCTGGGCGCATGACGGGAGGGGGAAGCATGTTCATGCCGGACGGCACGCGTGCTACGCATGGCTTCCAGTTGCGCTGCGACCGCTTCGACCCACGCCAGAGCCTCGAAGTGAACTGGGGCAAGGGCAACAAGTTCCACATGACCGAACTGATCTCGGTCGACTGTCTCGACGACCCGGACATCGATCCGGGGGAGCCTGAAACCGACATGGATACGCTCGCGGCATACGTCGTGGGACGCTGCAACGGCGTGGAGGACGCAACCGCATTCTTCACGTTCCAGGATGCCGGGGAGCCAGGCGTGTTCGACTACGTCGAAATGCGCATCTTTGGCTGCCCGTCCGGAGACTTCCTCGCCTATGGCCTGATCGACAGGGGCAACCACCAGGCGCATCCGTAGGAGGCGGTTATGGGGGCCGGTACGCGCCGGCCCTCATGCTCAGTTGTTCAGCAGGTTCCCTGGCGAATACTGGTCCGTCAGCACGCGTGCATTCGTGTTCCAGTCTGGATCGGTTTCCATCAGGCGCGGGTATTCCGTGATGTCCATGCCGAAGGGGGCGAGGCGCGCTTTCAATGCGGGCGCGCGCGCCTCGAGCGTGGCCTTGTCGGGCAGCGGTTGCTGCGACGCGATGATGATGCGGTTGCCGGTCCCGATCTGGCGGACGTTGTAGATTTCGCCGAACACGGCGGCGTACGTGACCGACTCCGCGTCGTACAGGCGGCTCGACGAGAACGTGTTCGCGATGACCATGCCGTCGTCGGGGAGCAGCGATTTGACTTCCTCGAGGAATTCACGCGTCAGCATGTGTTCGGGGATGTATTCGCCATTGAAGGCGTCGAGGATCACGAGGTCGAATTTTTCGCCGCGCAGTGCAGCGCGCTTGATGTGCACGCGCGAGTCCACGGCCTCGACCTTGATCTTGTCCGTTTGCCTGAAGTCGAAATACTCCTCGGCCACCTTGATCACCGCTTCATCGATCTCGGTGATGTAGATCTCCGCATCCGGGAACAGCTTGCCGTACGTGTGCACGAGCGTGCCGCCGCCGAGGCCGGCGATCAGGATGCGCTGCGGGTTGTCCTTGATCAGCAGGCTCGAGAGTACGAGCTTGCCGTACGGGAACACGAGCTTGTCGTGGTCGTCGAAGAAGCGGCAGCTCTGGTTTTGGCCGGTGGTCGCGGTAACCGTGAAGCGCATGCAGCGCCGGATGTCATCTTCGGTGACGAGGATGTTGCGATACAGCGAACGCTCCTGGTGGATCTGCCGCAGCTCGCCCTGCTGGGCGAGGGCAGAGGAGGACAGCGTTTGCAGTGCCAGGGCGGAAAGGAGCCAGGTCAGTGTCGATTTCATGGGCGGATTCGAAGCGTAAGGGGCGTGCGGGGATGATAGCCGCTGAGGCTGGGCGGACCAAATCCCGCCCGCGACGTTATAAGCGGGATTTTCCTGCCAGCACGGCCGCGGCTCCGGAAAGAGCCAGGATCACGGCCATCGTGATCAGGATCTGGTTCACTTCGAACCACAGCACGAAATAGAACGAAGTCGCCAGCGTGCCGAGCGCGCTACCGAGCGTCGAAATGAAATACAGCGTGCCGGCAACGTGGCCGCTGCGTTCGCGTTCGGCGACGAGCAGGCGCACGGAGTACGGCGCGATCATGCCGAGTACGGTCGTTGGCAGGAAGAACAGCAGCATCGACACCGACAGTGAACCATAGCGTTCATCCTGTATTCGCAGGAAGACCCATTCCATCAGCGGATTCGCCCACAGGATCAGTGGCGTCAGCAATACGGCGGCGCCTGCATAAAAACTGCCATAGCGCACGAGAGACGGCGCATGCAGCGACAGGCGGCCGCCGATCAGGTAGCCGATCGACAGCGACAGCATGAACACCGTGATGATGCTGCCCCATACGTAGATGCCGCCGCCGAAGTACGGCGCCAGGATGCGGCCGCCGAGCAGTTCGATCGACATGATGATGAAGCCACTGACGAAGGCGAGGCAGA
This sequence comes from Pseudomonadales bacterium, assembly GCA_036405915.1. Taxonomy (GTDB): domain Bacteria; phylum Pseudomonadota; class Gammaproteobacteria; order Pseudomonadales; family Pseudohongiellaceae; genus CAILUG01. The sequence goes on along the minus strand of DASWWP010000183.1, from coordinate 29,720 downwards.
GCACGAGCAGGTTGTGTAACGAAGGATGCTGGTTGGCCATGGAAGAGTCCGCGTGGAAGGCGGCCGAGTATAGCAATAAAAGTCGGCACTGCTATGATGGCCCGGCGTGCCTGCGAAAAGGAGCCTCAGTATGGACATTGTCAGTTGGGTCGTCGTTCTCGTTCTTGCCATCGTGTTGCTGAAGTCCTGCATCAAGTTCGTGCCGCAGAATCGTGCGTACGTGATCGAGCGCTTCGGCAAGTTCCATTCGACGCGGGAAGCGGGCCTGAACTTCATCTGGCCGATCATCGATCGTGTCGCCGCCGATCGTTCGCTGAAGGAACAGGCGATCGACGTGCCGAGCCAGAGCGCGATCACGAAGGACAATATTTCGCTCAGCGTCGACGGCGTGCTGTATTTCCGCGTGCTCGATCCGTACAAGGCAACCTACGGCGTCGATAACTACATCTTCGCCGTCACGCAGCTCGCACAGACCACGATGCGTTCGGAACTCGGCAAGATGGATCTCGACAGGACCTTCGAAGAGCGCAGCCACCTCAACAGCGCGATCGTGGAGTCGATCAACGAAGCGTCCGCGCCGTGGGGCATCCAGGTGATGCGCTACGAGATCAAGGACATCGTGCCGCCGCCGTCGATCATGAACGCGATGGAAGCGCAGATGAAAGCCGAGCGCGTGAAGCGCGCACAGATCCTCGAATCCGAAGGTGATCGCCAGGCCGCGATCAACCGCGCAGAGGGCGAGAAGACATCGGTCGTACTGTCCGCGGAGGCACAGAAGGAAGAGCAGGTGCTGAGGGCGCAGGGTGAAGCGCAGGCGATACTTGCCGTGGCTGCCGCGCAGGCCGAAGCGCTGCGGCAGGTCGGTGAAGCGGCGAACACGGAAGAAGGCCAGAAAGCGATCCAGCTCGATCTCGCGACGAAGGCGATAGAGGCGAAGCAGGCGATCGCACGAGAGTCGACGATCGTGCTGTTGCCTGACCAGGCGACCGACACGGCCAGCGTCGTCGCGCAGGCGATGACGATCATCAACACGCTGAATCGCGAACAGGTGACGGACGGCACGGCAGGCGCTGCCGGCAGGAACGAGCCGAACCGCAACGCGCGTGATACGGGCAATGCGCGGGATCCGGCGGGCACGCGCGGCGGCGACGCCTCGACCCAGCAGCACGGCTTCGACCCACGCGACGGAGGCGACAGGGCCTACTCGAACAACCCGCGTGGGGGAAGCGACAAATGGACTGGCTGAGCTCCAACATGGCGACGCTGCTGCTGATCATCGGCATCGCACTGCTTGCCGTAGAAGTCGGCGTGTTCGGCTTCTCGGTGTTCCTGCTGTTCTTCGTCGGCCTTGCCTGCATCGTCACCGCCGTCATGATGTGGTTCCTGATTCCCGAATCGCTGGCGTGGGGGATCGGCATGGTGGCCGTGCTCAGCGTGACGTTTGCCGCGGTGCTGTGGAGGCCGCTGAAGCGCATGCAGAACAGCGGCGGCAAGGCAGACGTAAAGAATGACCTCGTCGGCCACAGCTTCGTGCTCGAGCACGACATCGTGCCCGGCATGCATGACAGGCACCGGATGTCCGGCGTCGACTGGAAGATTCGCAGTGATGCACCGCTGACCGCGGGCATGCAGGTGCGGGTCGTCAAGGTGGATGTTGGTGAGCTGACGGTAGTGCCGGGGCTGCGCTAACCGGCGAGCTCGCCGGCATGCCGCGCGAGTGCCCACGCGACATGCTCGCGGACGAGATCCGACGGATGCTCTGAGCGACCCCGCAGTGCTTCGGTCACGTCGGCACTCGTCGGCGCGTTCCCCAACGCAACCGCCAGATTGCGCAACCAGCACTCATACCCGATGCGCCGGATCGGCGAGCCTTCCGTGTTGCGCAGGAATTCCGCTTCGCTCCAGTTGAACAACGTGACGAGCTCGGCGCGTTCGAGCTGGTGCCGCGGCGTGAAGTCGGCTTCGCGCGTCGGCGAGGAAAACTTGTTCCATGGGCAGCACAGCTGGCAGTCGTCGCAGCCGAACACGCGATTGCCGATCAGCGGGCGCAGGTCGAGCGGAATCGAACCGCGCAGCTCGATCGTCAGGTACGAAATGCAGCGGCGCGCGTCGAGCAGTTGCGGACCTGCGAAGGCCTGTGTCGGACAGATGTCGAGGCAGGTCGTGCACGTGCCGCAGTGGAAGTCGGCTTTCGCATCAATCGGCAGCGGCAGGTCAGTGAACAGCTCGCCGAGGAAGAACCACGAGCCCGCGCGCTTGTTGATCAGCATCGTGTTCTTGCCGATCCAGCCGAGGCCGGCCTTTTCGGCGAATGCGCGTTCGAGCACCGGCGCGCTGTCGACGAACGCACGGTAGCCGAACTCGCCGATGTGTTGCTGGATGCGGTCGGCCAGCTGCTGGATCCGGCGGCGGATCAACTTGTGGTAGTCACGGCCGAGCGCGTACCGCGAGACGTAGGCCTGTCGCGGATTCTGCAACACGCGCGCCATCTGCGTATCCTGCGGCATGTAGTCCATGCGCAGCGAAATGACGCGCAGCGTGCCGGGTACGAGCGCCTGCGGATCGCTGCGCAGCTGCGCATGCCGCTCCATGTAAGCCATGTCGCCGTGGTACTGCTGCGCGAGCCAGTTGCGCAGATGCGCGGCGTGTTCGCCGACGCCGAGGTCGGCGATGCCGGCCTGCTGGAAGCCAAGCTCGATGCTCCATTGCTTGATGAGGGTCGCGAGCGCGGCGAAGTCGGGGGCGGACATGCGGCAATGGTATCGATCGGCAGGCCACAGTTGTAGCGCGGCGCACGCTCGCGTTACGCTGCGCGCCAATTTTGATCCCCGAGGTGTGCCATGAGCGAAGTCGAACGACGTCCCCCGTTTCCACCGTTTACGCGCGAAACCGCGATACAGAAGGTGCGCGCCGCCGAAGATGGCTGGAACAACCGCAATCCCGGAAAGGTCGCGCTGGCGTACACGGAAGACAGCAAATGGCGCAATCGCGCTGAATTCTTCCAGGGCCGCGCGGCGATCACCGAGTTCCTGACACGCAAGTGGGCGAAGGAGCTCGAATACCGGCTGATCAAGGAGCTGTGGGCTTTCACGGACAATCGCATCGCCGTGCGCTTCGCCTACGAATGGCGTGACGATTCGGGACAGTGGTTCCGTTCGTACGGCAACGAAAACTGGGAGTTCGACGCGAACGGCCTGATGCAGGTTCGCCGCGCAAGCATCAACGACCTGCCGATCAGTGAAAGCGAGCGGAAGTTCCACTGGCCGGCAGGCCCACGGCCTGCGGATCATCCCGGGCTCAGCGAGCTGGATCTGTAACGGACAGCCGTTCGCGAACCTGCATTGCCTGCTTGCGCTCGAGTCCCCAGCGATAGCCGCCGAGTGCGCCGCTGCGCTGGATCACGCGGTGACACGGAATCACGAAAGCCACCGGGTTCGCGCCGATCGCCGTGCCTGCGGCCCTGACGGCAGCCGGCGTGCCGACGGCGTGCGCGACATCGGAATACGTCACTGCGTGACCCGCTGGAATGCGTAGCAGCGCGCGCCACACCGCCACCTGGAAATTCGTTCCGGCCACGTGCAGCGACAAGGGACGCTGCGCCTGTTCTCCCGGCGGCAACGCGAGCAGTTCGGCAACGGCCGCGGTACTTGTCATGGAAGGCTGGTATGTGGCGAGTGGCCAGGTCCTGCGCAGGATCGCGAGCTGCGCATCGGCGTCGTCACCGTCGATGAATGCCGCGCGGCAGACTCCACGCGGTGTCTGCGCGACGAACAGGCGGCCGAACGGCGTATCGTGTTCGCCGTATTCGATGACGAGCCCCTTTCCCTTGCTGCGATATTCGCCCGGCGTCACCGCTTCGAGTTGCACGAAGTGGTCGTGCAGCCGCGACGCGCTGCTGAGGCCGAGCCTGTCGGATACCTCCAGCAGCGAGCCTGACTCGGCAAGCAGGTTCTTGCCGAGTTCGAGTGTCAGCACCTGCAGGAAACGCTTAGGCGTCGTGCCGGCCCAGCGGCTGAACAGGCGCTGGAAGTGGAAGGGGCTCAGCGCGACATGCGCGGCGACGTCGTCGAGCGTCGGCTGCGCCGTGACGTTCTGCGCGATGTACGCGATGGCCTTGGCGATGCGGTCGTAGTCGGACATGGTCAGGTTCGTGTGATCGATACGCCGCCGTCTGCCAGCAGGGCGGTGCCGGTGACGAAGCTGGAAGCGTCGCTGGCGAGAAACAACGCCGCCTGCGCAATCTCGTCGGGATCGGCCATGCGCTTCAGCGCATGCAGGTTGCAGACGAAGTTCCGCGCCTCCGGCGTGCTGGCGAACTCGCGGCCCATCGGCGTGTCGGTGCCGCCGGGCAACAGGGCATTCACGCGCACCCGCTTCGGACCGTATTCGGCCGCCAGTACCTGCGTCAAGCCGACCAGTCCGGCCTTGCTCGCGGCGTATGCGGCCATGCCGGGAATGCCGGCAGTGTAGCCAACGAAGGTCGATGTGAATATCAGTGAACCGCCGCCGCCGGCCACGAGCGCCGGTAACTGGTACTTGGCCGCGACGAAGGCGCTGGTGAGGTTGGTGCCGAGCACGCTGTCCCAGTTCGCGCGGCTCATGTCGGGCACCGCCGCGAGGTCGCCGACGGTACCGGCATTGTTGAAGGCGACGTGCAGTCCGCCGCATTCTTCGGTGGCCAGCTCGACGAGATGCCGTGCAAAGGCATCGTCCGTTACGTCGCCGGCACAGGCCAGTGCCGTGCCGCCGCCAGCGGAGATAATGTCCACCACCTCGCGCAGTTCCTGTTCGCGGCGAGCGGCCGCCACGACAAGCGCGCCGTGCCGCGCGAATAGCAGTGCCGCCGCGCGGCCGATTCCTGAACTCGCGCCGGTGACGATCGCGACCTTGTTAGCCAGCAGTTGCATGGGTCCACTCCCGTGATTGCAGTGCGGGAGATTGTGCGGGGGCGCGCCAGCGCGCGCGAACCGGATCTTGCTTACTTGCCTAGAATCGCAGTTGCAGCGCGACGTCGGCGGACTCGCGCACGTACGAGTTTTCGCGGTCGAGGCGGTTGTAATTCAGGAACAGCCGTACGCTCCGGCCGAGGTCGACGCGCCAGTACGCGCCCCATGCACGCGTATCGACCGTCAGCAGGTTTTCGGTTTCAGGCGCGTCGCTGTACGTGAAGCCGATGCGCGAACCGCCATTCACCTGCCAGTGGGCGCCCAGGGTCCATGCGAAGGTATCGACGCCGTCCTGGTCACGCACGGCGCCGAGCGACGGCGTCAGCCATGCATCGATGCCGGGCAGGTAATACTCGAAGCCGGCCAGCACGCGGTTCGTGCGCCCGTTCGCATACGACGAGTGCTGGTACTGGCCAGTGAGCACGAGCGCTCCGTACTCAGGGCTCTCGGCAATCAGCTTGCCGCTGCCGATGCGCGCGAAATACTCCGGCATGAAGTCGTCGGCCGGCGTGAAGCCGACGGCGAGTTCCACTGGCAGCGAAGCGCTGGCCATCATCCGCAGGCCGCCCTCGAGCTGCGTGTCGTGCATGCCGAAGCGATGGTTGTGTTCGGCGCGCAGGTATTGTTGCCTGCCATCTGCTTCTACATTGCGATATTCGACGAAGCGGTCGTTCCAGTCGGCGAATCCGGGGCGATCGATCGTGCTGCGCCCGATGCCCGCTGTCAGTTGCTGTTCGGCAACAGCCGCATCGTTGCCCGGGGCGGCCAGCGCGGCGGCGCGCATCTCGAGCACCTGGGTGCGCGCCATCTGCAGGTTGGCGTCACCGGGTTTCGCGGCGAGGCCATCGTCGATCATCGTGAGTGCTTCCGAGTACAGGCCCTGGTACGCGAGCACGAGGCTTAGCAGGTATGCGGCCTCCGACTTGTCGGCGGCCAGGTCGTACGCGCGCCGCAGCGATTCTTCCGCGGCCGCAAGGTCGCCGCCGTTACGCTGTTCGACCGCCTGCCGGATCAGCGTGTCGTAATCCTGCGCAAAGGCGGGAAGGCTCACACACAGCATCGTCAGTGCCAGCTTGCGCAACGTAAAGCCCGTCATCGTATTCCTCGCCGCGCTCAGCCGGCTTTCCGAAAACCTTTGCGTTCCATCTTACCCCAGTCCTTGTGGCCACGCAGAAAGGTGTAAACCCCGTTGATGCGCCACCAGGCATTCAGCTGCCGGTAGCCGAAGGCTTCGGCGAACGACAGCAAAAACAGTTCGAGCAGATGCTTCATGCGCGGATAGCGCTTGAACGACAGCTCCTCGAGGCTGATCGCGAGGAACGACAGCGCCGTGCCGAGCGCGAATGCGACGAGGAAGAAAGTGGTGATGAAAACGGCGGCGCCCGGCGGCAGCACGAACAGCAGGTAGAAGAAGTAGACGTATGCGGCGAACTCGATCAGCGGGCCGAAGCCTTCGAGCAGCATGAAGTACGGAAACGCGGCGAAGCCGACGCGCCCATAGCGCGGGTTGAACAGCATGCGCGCGTGCCGCGTCGTCGCTTCGAGCAGGCCGCGCTGCCAGCGCGAGCGCTGCCTGTGCAGTACTTTCAGGTTCTCGGGGCATTCGGTCCACGCCACGGGATCGGGCACGTACGAAATGCGATAGGGCCGCTTGTGGTCGAGGCAATAGCGATGCAGGCGGACGACGAGTTCGATGTCCTCGCCGACGGTTTCGACGCCGTTGCGTTTCGTCGAATAGCCGCCCGCGGCAACGACTGTTTCGCGGTGGAAGAGACCGAAGGCCCCCGAGATGATGAACGTGGCGTTGAACGCTTCCCATCCCATGCGGCCGGCGAGGAAGGCGCGGAAATACTCTAGCACCTGGAACTTCGCCCAGAGGTTCGAGGGCATGTCGATCTGCGTGACCTTGCCCGCATGCACGTGGCTGCCGTTCACGATGCGGATGATGCCGCCGACAGCAACCGTATCGCTGTTTTCGATGTACGGGCGCACGATGCGCGTTAGCGCGGCTTTTTCCAGCAGGCTGTCCGCATCGACCGCGCAAAACAGCGGGCTGTTCGTGTAGTTGATGCCGGCGTTCAGCGAGTCGGCCTTGCCGCCGTTCTCCTTGTCGATCAGCCACAGGTTCGGAATCCGGCTGCTGCGATAGACGCCGCGTACCGTGGCCGTGGGGATGTCGGCGTTCGGCATGCGGTACGCTTCCTTCATGTCGAAGGCTTCGACCATGCGTTCGAAGGTGCGGTCCTTCGAGCCGTCGTTGATCACGAGCACTTCGTAATCCGGATACTCGAGAGCGAGCAGTGCCTGCGTGGACTCGACGCAGGTCGCTTCCTCGCCGTACGCCGGCGCGAGGATCGTGATCGGCGGCATGAAGCCAGACGCGAGCAGCGCGCTGTCGGGGTAGGCATCCAGCTTGTACGAATAACTGCGCAGGCGCCCGAAGGCCACGAGGCTCGTGACGAAGTACACCAGGCTCAGCACGATGAAGTAGGCGAGCACGAGGTAATCGAAGACATTGAGCGTATACACGTCAGCGATGCTCCCCGAGGGCCTGGCGAGCGAGCAGCGCGCGCGGGTGGCCGCTGCGCACGATGTCTTCGAGGAGGTCCGTCGCGCCGACGGCATCGAGTGCCCGAATTGCCTGCCGTGCCACCCACGGGCTCGGGTCGTCGAGCATGTGCCGCAGGAAGGCGCGGTCTTCGCGTGTGCACAAGGCGCGCAAAGTGCGAAGCGCGTGGATGCGCAGGGCTTCCACGGGCGATTCGCACAATTTCTTCAGGTACGGTGCGTGATGCGGTTGGCCCACCTTGCTCAGCAGGCGAAGCGTGGCTACGGCGAGTTCGACGTCGTCACAGCCGGGCAGCAGCGCGGCGGCCGCATCGGCCACGGCGTAATCGGAGAAGTTGGCCAGCGCGAGTGCCGCGACTACACGGGGGCGCGTCGTACGTTGCGGGTCGAGATAGATGCGTTCGAGCACGGGGATCGCATCGGGTCCCATTGCCGCGAGAAGGCTCGCCGCCGAGTTCACGTTCCACTTGTCGAACCGCTGCATCTGGTCGAGCACCGGCGCGACGTAGTGGACACGGCGCTGCGCGAGCAAGGTGCTGGCGGCAAACATCACGACCACTGCTGACTCGTCGTCCAGCGCCGCCACGATGTCGCGCTCGTATTTCGGCATGCCGAACAGGCTGATGACGTTCACGGCCCATGCACGCACGCCGGGTTCGTTGTGCTGCAGTTGTCGCGCGACGTGCGGCATGTAGTCGAGCGCGAGCTGCTTCAGCGTGTCGAGGTCCGAGCCGCGCAGGCGCCAGCCATAGGGCGCAAGAAAGCGAATGAAGTCGAGTTCCTGTTGCGGTGCGATGCGCCGGTGAAATTCGGCGGGCGGCATGTCGCCGCTCAGCACGTTCAGGATGTCGCTGTCCCACAGTGCATGGAGCCCGCGCCAGCGGCGGTCGTGGCGGTCGTGCTGCCAGCGCATCCACAGCGCGAGTAGCGCGAATATCAACGTGAGCAGCAGCAGCGCGACGACGCTGTCCGACAGCATCAGCAGCAGGCGGTGCTCGAAGGTGTCGGGTGCGAAGCCGGCATATTGCTCGAAGAAATATTCCACCGGAGGCTCAGGCCTTGATGAGACTCTTAACGCGTGCGAGCAATTCGACAGGCGAGAAGGGTTTGACGATGTAGGTGGTGGCGCCCATGTCGTACCCGCGCACGACGTCCTTCTCGCTGCCCATGGCCGTCAGCATGACCACCGGTACCTGCCGATGCTGCGGCAGCGCGCGGGCACGCGCGAGCACTTCGAAGCCGTCGTGCACGGGCATCTTCACGTCGAGGATGATGAGGTTCCAGCCGCTGCGTTCGAGCGCCTGCATCGCGTCGGCGCCGGACGTGACGTGCACGACCTCGATGCGCTCGCGCGCGAGGCGATGCTTGACGATGCCGGCGAGCAGCTCGTCATCTTCGGCGAGCAGCACGCGACTGCCGGCAAGTGCTGTCTCCGGCGCGGCCTTTGGTTCAAGCTGCTGTGCGACGGTGGACGCCCGTGGCGTGCGCAGGTCCGCGACCATCTCGTTCACGATGGTGTCGGCATTGAAAGGCTTCGTGTAATAACGCGTGGCGCCGAGCGCGAGGCATTCTTCCCGCACGGCATCCTGGTCGACCCCGGACAGCACGAAGACCGGCACCGTCGGCGCAACGCTGGCGCGGATTTCGCGCAGCAGCATGCGGCCATCGCCATCGGGCAGTACGAGGTCCAGCACGATCAGTTCATAGGAAGCCGGGTGGGCCAGCGCCGTGCGCGCCTCGGCCGCGCTGCCGGCGATCGTCGCGCGATAGCCGTCGGCTTTCTGCGCGAGCAGGACTTTCATGAGGTTCGAGATGTCGGTGTCGTCCTCGACGATCAGCACCTGGCGCGCGACGCTCGCAGAATTTTCATTGCCGGCCTCCAGCAATGCATTTTCGAGTTTCTTGCCGAGCGTCAGCAGTGCGTCCGTATCAGCCTGCTCGAGGGCTCTCGCCGCCGCACTGATGGCCGGGTAGCCGAAGGTCGTGCCGGAGCCATGCAGTGAATGCGCGAACAGCCGGAGATTCGTTTCCACGGCCATGTCGCCGGCTTGCAACTGGTCCAGCATGGCCTGCAATGTCCTGGCTTTCTCGGCGAGAGACAGTCGGTATTGTTGCTTGAGTTCTTCGAGCATGATTCCGGATGTTTGCAGGAGGAAGCGCGATTATAGCGAGCCGTTCACGGAGAAACCGTGTGCAGCACGAAGAAAAACGTCGTGCCGTTCTCACTGCTGGACTCGAAGTCCATCAGGCTGCCATGTTCTTCCAGGATGCGCTGCGAGATGTACAGGCCAAGGCCGCTGCCACCCTTCGAACGCGTCGACGAGGCATCGCGCTGGAAAAACTTGCCGAACAGCATCGCGCGATCGGCCTCGGGAATCACCTCGCCGCGGTTGTGCACCGACAGCTTCGCGTCGTGGCCGGTTACTTCGATCCGCAGCGTGACAATGCCGTTCGCCTCGGAAAACTTGATCGCGTTCGACAGCACGTTCGTGACGACCTGCATGATGCGGTCCGGATCGATCTTCACGCTGCATGCGGCCGGCAGTTCGCAGACCAGCGTGACGCCGTACTGGTGCGCGTACGAGCGGTTCGCCGCGACGGCATCGTGGGCCAGCGCGACGAGGTCGGTATCGCGGAAGCGGAATTCCATCTTGCCGGACTCGAGCTTGTCGACGTCGAGGATGTCGTTGATCAGCAGCTGCAGCCGGTTCGTATTCGCCAGCGCGATGCTCATCAGTTCGCGCGCGGTTTCAGGCTCGGCGTCGAGGATGCCGCTCGTGAGCAGGCCGAGGCTGCCCTTGATCGACGTGACCGGCGTGCGCAGCTCGTGACTGACGATCGACACGAACTCCTGCTTGAGCCGTTCGTTCGCCGTGCGCTGCGTGACGTCCTGCACGAGCGACATCACGCCGCGGTTGAAACTCTGCGTGTCCGCAAGATGCGTATTGAACCATTCGCAGGTGATGAGCGTGCCGTCGTGCCGGCGGTTTTCGACGATCAGGCGATGGCCGCCACTGCCGTCCTCGAGCGTGCGCCATACGTCGATGAGGCGGTCGGCGCTCAGGCCCGGGAACAGCAGGTCGCTGAGCTTGCGGCCCTCGGCGTCCTCGCGCCGGTAGCCGAAGATCTGCTCGGCCGCGGGGTTCCATTCCTTTACGGTCAGGTTCTGGTCCCATTCGATGACGGCCAGCGGCGTCTTTTTGACGTACAGGCTCAAGCGCTGCTGGAAATCGAAGAGATCGCGCTCGCGGCTGTCCGCTTCTATCGACAGCTCGATGCTGCGTGCCAGCGTGCGGCCGATCCGCAACGTGCTGAGGCTGAGCATCACGAGCAGCACCAGCATCATCCAGAATGCGGCGACCCCGATGCCGGTGCCCATCAGGTACAGCGAGCCGATCAGCGGCGACAGGATCAGCAGCAGGAAAGCCACCGCGAGCTCGGGCCGCGGCGCCATCGAGTTGATCGCGAACGACGCGATGCAGACCATCATCAGCGCGAGCGTCATCTGGAAGGGTTCGCTGTCGTAGACGAACAGCAGGAAGCCGGCGCTGCCCACCGCCGCCGCGAGCACGATCGCGCCGATGCGGAACTGCCGGTACCAGTGCTCGATGTCCTCCGGCTCGGGCCTGACGAGCCGGAAGCGGCGGTAGTGCAGCCAGCGCGCGCACGTGATCGCCAGCAGCATCGCGATCCACGGGTATAGGCGCGTGCCGGGTACCACGTCGTTATAGACGAACAGGGCGACCAGCGAACCGAACACGTTAGCCATCACGCTGTTCGGGATTCCATTGAACAGCAGGTTCACCTGCTCATGGAGCATCAAGGTCCTTTTGTCCGGCGTCTTGCGCACGAGGGCTCCATGAGGTGGAAGTGCGGGACGTGACTACGGCCCTGTTTCCGGGGAAGATTTCACGATATTCTGACACAGCGCCAAATCCTCAGGTATCCGAATTGTCCCCCGGTCTTACGGCAGGAGCTGTCCGGGCACTGCCATCGCACGCTACATGAACAAACCGCAGTACATACACGCCGCCCCGTTGCCGTCGAACGAGAAGGAGCGGATCGAGGCGCTTTACCGCCTGAAGATCCTCGACACGGAGCCCGAAGCGCACTTCGACGACCTCACGGCCCTCGCGGCCGCGCTGACTGCCTGCCCGATCGCGCTCGTGTCACTGATCGACGAGAACCGGCAGTGGTTCAAGGCGCGCTGCGGCATCGATGGTACCGAAACCGATCGCAGCCTCGCGTTCTGCGCGCACGCACTGCTCGAACGCGACATCATGGAAATCCCCGATGCGCGGCTCGATCCGCGCTTTGCGCAGCACCCGATGGTGCTCGGGCCTCCCCATGTGACCTTTTATGCCGGCATGCCGCTGACGTCTTCGACCGGCCTCTGTTATGGCACGCTGTGCGTCGTCGACACGCAGCCGCGGCACTTGTCTGACCAGCAGCGCGAACTGCTGCGCAAGCTCGGCAAGCAGGTACTGCGCCACATGGAAGGCCGCGTCGAACGGCAGCAGAGCGTCAGCAGCTCGCTGATGCTGGCCCGGCTTCTCGAATTCCTGCCCGACGGCCTGATAACGGCCGATCTCGATGGCACGCTGCGTCACGTCAACTCGATCGCGCGGCAGTGGCATGGGGTGGATCCGGGTACCGTGCCGAGACAGCGCTGGCCGGAATACTTCGAGTTGTACACGGCCGACGGAAAGACGCGCCTTCCGCTCGCGCAGAACCCGATCGCGCGCGTGCTGCGTGGCGAAAAAGTGCGCGACGAGGAACTCGTGATACGCGCGCGCGGCCAGGCAGAACGCACGGTGCTGTGCAACGGTGACTACCTCGTGGACGACGCAGGCGCTCCAGCCGGCGCGGTCGTCGTGATGCACGACCTGAGCGAACAGAAGCGCATGGAACGGATGAAGGACGAATTCGTGTCGACGGTGAGCCATGAACTGCGCACGCCGCTGACCGCAATCTCCGGTGCCCTGAGTTTGATCCAGAGCGGGGTGCTCGGCGAAGTGCCGGAGGCGATGCGGGAACAGCTGGCCGAGGCCGGGCGTAACAGCGAGCGGCTGAACTCCATCATCAACGACCTGCTCGACATGGACAAACTGCTCGCCGGCAAGATGAACTTCCGCTTCGAACGCTGCGCGCTCGTTCCGCTGCTCGACGAAGCGCTCGCGGCGATGCGCAGCTACGCAGAAATCTACGGCGTGCGGCTCGTGCGGCGCGGTGACGTGCCGGCAACGCTCGACGTCGATGCGATGCGCCTGACGCAGGTGCTGACGAACCTGCTGTCCAACGCCTGCAAGTTCGCGCCGGGTTCAAGCGACGTGGTCCTGGAGCATCGCATCGAAGGCGACACGGTGCTGATCAGCGTCATCGACACGGGCCCCGGCATTCCCGAAGCCTTCAGGTCGCGCCTGTTCCAGAAGTTTTCGCAGGCCGAGACGAGCGACAGCAATCGCAAGGGCGGCACCGGCCTGGGCCTCGTGATCTGCAAGGAGCTTGTCGAGCGCATGCACGGCACGATCGGTTTCGAATCCGCCGAAGGCGAGGGCACGCGCTTCTGGTGCCGCCTGCCCGTGATGTCCGACTCCATTACCTGAGGACTACAGCGTGACAACCCTGCAACGCGTTCTGCACGTCGAAGATGATCCGTCGATCCGCATGGTGACCAGCGTCGCGCTGGAAAAAGTGGGCAAGCTGCAGGTACTGAGCTGCGAAAGCGGCCAGCAGGCGCTCGAAAAAGCCGCCGCATACGATCCGCAGGTCCTGCTTCTCGACGTCATGATGCCGCAGATGGATGGCCCGACGACGCTCGCCGAACTGCGCAAGACGATGGACCTGAGCCAGCGGCTCGTGCTGTTCATGACGGCCAAGGTGCAGCAGAAGGAAATCGACCACTACCTCGGCATCGGCGCACAGGGCGTCATCATCAAGCCCTTCGACCCGATGACGCTCGCGGCGCAGATCCAGCAGCACTGGAGTGACTTTCTCGCGGCGCGCTAGTCGCGTGTCGTCGTTTTCGCGAGTCCGGGAACCCGGCCAGCGGATTCCTGCATTCGCGGGAATGAGCCACGGGGCGAAAGATTAATGCATTTGCACTCGTGACGGAGGCGCTCAGCCCTCCGCCCAGCTCCTGTCCGTCAGCTTGTCGAGAATCGGCTGCGCCGCGGTCTGCCGCGTCTGCTGGGTCCACTGGTATTTGACGTGCTGCCAGAAGCGCGTATTCCATGAACCGTGCACTTCGCGGCGGTCCTGCCAGTACAGGATGAACTCCTTCACGCGCGCGAGCGCGAAGTCCACGTCGATGTTCGCGAGCGCGATCACTTCGAGGCAGGCTGGGCTTGGCGTGAAGTCGGGCGGGATAGGGCGTGGTGTCGTGTCGTTCTCGAGCGCGTTCGCGTAGCGCTCCCACTGGCGACGTACGTGCGCGATGAACTTCGAACTCCAGCCGCTCGTCACCGTGCCGCGTTCGCGCCAGTACAGGATGAATTCGGGAATCGCGTCTTCGATGAAGCTGCGGCTGATGCCGGCGTGTTCGAGGATGTCGACGGCGTCCGGCTCCGGCTGCCAGCTCGCACTCATCGCGCTTTCCTGTTCCTTCGCGCCCTGCGCGCTGCGCTGCTTTTCCCATTCCGCGACGACCCACTTCAGGAAGCTGTGGTTCCACGAATAGTCGGTCTTGCGGCGGTCGCGGTAATACAGCACGAAGCCCGGCACTTCACGGTCGACGAAGTCGCGCGGAATGCTGCGCTGCTGGCACTGCCGGTACAGGTCGGGATCGGGCTGCCAGTTCGGCGGAATCAGCGTCGCGGTGCCGGAGCTGCTCTGGAACGGCGAGGGCGCTACTTTCGGCGGCGGTGCGATGGTGGCCGCCGGCGATTTCGGATCCGGCTGGTTGATCGCGTACAACTGGGCCTGCGGGTTGCCCGGCACCGGCTCGACGAGCAACAGGCCAAGGCCCTGCAGGCTGCGTTGCACGCGGCGGATGTCGTCGGGTTGCCAGAACGGAAGCGCCGCGACGAGCGTATCGAAACCGAATTCACCCCAGCGGCGCTGCTGGCGATACTGCGGCGGGTGCACGAGCAGAAGCTCGCTGACCACATGGAGCATGACAGCTTCCTCGAGGCCGATCGTCGCAGCCAGGGTCGGCGAGATCAGCAGCGGGCGTTCGGGAATCAGCGAGGTGGTCATGCGGGCAATCGGCAAGCGTCAAACGGACCGCGATGCTAGCACAGCTGTCGGCCGGAAGAAGGCGGAAGCTACCGGGTCAATGTGACGTGCCCGGCGTTTCGCAGGCGTTCCGTTGCCGGCACGGTGGAACGCCGTGCGGCGTCTAGAGGATGCGCATGAAGTCGAGGATGTTGACCGTGAAAATCACGACCGGCGCGACGAGTACGATCCATTGCAGGTTGCGGCGCGCGAGAAAGCCTGTGAAATGCAGAACCAGGACGACAATGCCTAGCAGATAAACTATGTATGAAATCATGGGGCTACCCCTTCTTCTTCAAGCGCGCGCGAATAATGCGTGATAATTTCGGGGAAAGTAACCCACCTTTGTAAAAAATTTGCGGCCGTTCAAGAAGCGAGGAAATTCGTCTGCCTTCAGCGCTCGCTGATGGCGTCCAGGGCTTCGCTCAACTTGCTGACCCCGATCACCTGCATGCCGGGGATCGCCTGCTTGGGCGCGTTGGCTTTCGGCACGACCGCGCGCGTGAAGCCGTGCTTCGCGGCTTCCTGCAAACGTTCCTGGCCGCTCGGCACCGGGCGGATTTCGCCGGCCAGGCCGACTTCGCCGAACACGACGAGTTCGCGCGGCAGCACACGGTCCTTGAAGCTCGACACGATCGCGAGTAACAGCGCCAGGTCTGCACTGGTTTCGCTGACTTTCACGCCGCCGACGACGTTGACGAACACGTCCTGGTCCGCCATGAACAGGCCGCCGTGTCGGTGCAGCACCGCGAGCAGCATCGCCATCCGGTTGTGGTCGAGGCCGACGGCGATGCGCCTGGGATTACCAAGCTGGGAAGAATCGACGAGAGCCTGGATCTCGACTAGCAGCGGCCGCGTGCCTTCCCACAGCACCGTCACGAGCGAGCCGGCCGAAACTTCCTCTGTGCGCGCGAGGAAGATCGCCGACGGGTTCTTCACTTCCTTCAGGCCGCTTTCCGTCATCGCGAAGATGCCGAGTTCGTTCACGGCACCGAAACGGTTCTTGTGGCCCCGGAGCGTGCGGTAACGGTTGTCGTCGCCGTCGAGCATCAGGAAGCAGTCGATCATGTGCTCGAGCACTTTCGGACCGGCGAGGTTGCCGTCCTTCGTCACGTGGCCGACGAGGAACAGTGCAGTACCAGTCTGTTTCGCGTACTGGATCAGGTAGGCGGCGCATTCGCGCACCTGTGCGACGCTGCCTGGC
The DNA here is from genome assembly GCA_036405915.1 of Pseudomonadales bacterium. Lineage (GTDB taxonomy): Bacteria > Pseudomonadota > Gammaproteobacteria > Pseudomonadales > Pseudohongiellaceae > CAILUG01. The sequence goes on along the minus strand of DASWWP010000183.1, from coordinate 13,787 downwards.
GCCGACGGAATGTCTGCGCTGTGCATCACCTGGATCGAGTCGATCACGATCAGCTTCGGTTTGTGCTGCTGCGCGATGTCCGTGATTTCCGTGATGTTGGTCTCGCTGAGCATCTTAAGCCTGTCCATCGGCAGGCCGAGGCGCTTCGCACGCATCGCGACCTGCTGCAGCGACTCCTCGCCCGTGACGTACAGGGTCTCCATCTGCTGCGACAGCTTGCACATGAGCTGCAGCAGCAAGGTGCTCTTGCCGGCGCCGGGGTTGCCGCCGATCAGCACGACGGAGCCGGGCACCAGTCCGCCGCCGAGTACGCGGTCGAATTCGCCGATGGTCGTCGAGAAGCGTTGTTGTTCCTCGAGGCTGATGTCGCCGAGCGTCTGCACGCTCGCGAGCGCGCCGGCATAACCTTCGCGCTTGAACTGCTGTGGCGCGGATGGGGCTTTCGCGGCGCCAAGGCTGATGCGCGTCAGCGAGTTCCAGGCGTTGCAGGCCACGCACTGGCCCTGCCACTGCGTATGTTCGGCGCCGCACTCGTTGCAGACGTAGGCTGTTTTGGCTTTGGCCATGATCAGGATGTTCCGGTTCTGGAGCGGGCTTTGCGGGCGGCAATCACTTTCCGGCGTTTCCGATGCAATCGGCGGCGATGCCGGGAATCGCGCGCAGGTCGACTTCATCGATCTGCTCCGGTGCGAGGAATTCGCGCGCGTATTGCAGGTATACCCTTTCGCGGATGAAGACGTCGAACAGGTCGGGATCGACATGGCCGTCGAGTTTCATCCGGCCGAGGATCGTCAGCGCTTCCGTCAGCGTCTTGCCGGGCTTGTACGGACGGTCCTTCGCGGTGAGTGCTTCGAAGATGTCGGCAATGCCCATCACGCGTGCCTGCACGGACATTTGGGATTGTGTCAGTCCGCGTGGATAACCGGTGCCGTCCATGCGCTCGTGGTGGCCGCCGGCGTATTCCGGCACGTTCGACAGGTGGCGCGGCCACGGCAGCGCCTCGAGCATGCGTAGCGTCGCGACGATGTGGTGGTTGATGATCGCGCGCTCGGCGGCGGTCAGCGTGCCGGAGCGGATCGTCAGGTTCTCGACTTCGTCCTCGTTCAGGAAATCAGTCAGCGCACCGCTGCTGTCGCGCCAGCGGTACTGCGCGATCTGCCGCACGCGCGCCTGGTCGGCATCGGACATGCGCTCGCTGCCGATGTTGCAGTGGCGCAGGAAGGCGCGATCGGCCTCGAGCTGCGCAATGCGGGCAGCATGGACCTGTTGCGCGGCATCGGCGCATGCCGTGTCCGTGCCTGCGTCGAGGCGCGCCTGCAACAGCGCGATGTCCGCATCGCGCGTCAGGACGTCGAAGCGCGTGTCGAGCAGTTCGATGCGGTCGAACAGCGTATGCAGCTTCGTGGCCTTGTCGACGACGTGCACCGGCGTCGTGATCTTGCCGCAGTCGTGCAGCAGGCCGGCGATCTTCAGTTCGTGGCGATCGCCGTCCGTCATCGTGAAGTCCTTCAGCGGACCCTGCTGCGTACGCGTGGCGGCATCCGCCAGCATCATCGTCAGCACCGGCACGCGCGCGCAATGACCGCCGGTGTAGGCGCTCTTTTCGTCGATCGCCGTGTTGATCAGTCCGATGAAGGATTCGAACAGCGCTTCGAGCTGCCCGAGCAGGTTCCGGTTCGTCAGCGCGATCGCGGCCTGCGAGGCGAGCGACTCGAGCAACTGCTGGTCGTCCTGCGAGAACGGGACGATGCGGCGCGTGCCGGGCGCCTGCGCATTGATCAGCTGCAGCACGCCGATCGTTTCGTTCTCGTGGTCGTGCATCGGCACGGTCAGGAAGGACTGCGAACGGTAACCGGTGCTCGCGTCGAAGTTCCGCGTGCCGGAAAAATCGAAGCCGCGGGCTTCGTAGGCATCAGGAATGTTGATCGTTGCGCGCGCGAGCACGCAATGGCTGACGATCATGTGGTGATTCCCCACGCCTTCGTCATACAGTGGCACCGGGGCGAGGTCGATCGGCGCGCTGCCGTGGCCACCCAATGCCAGCTGCAGCGTATCGTTGCGCAGCAGCTCGAAGCGCAGCAGCTGCCGCTCCCTGTCGACAAGGTATAGCGTGCCGGCGTCGGCATTCGTCAGGCGTTTCGCGGCGTCGAGAATGGTTTCGAGCAGCGTGCCCATGTCTTTCTGCCGCGACAGCGCGATGCCGATCGCGTTGAGGTCTTTCAGGCGCTGGCCAAGATCCGCTTGCCTGAAGGAATCGGCTTCCCTGCAGGGTTCTGTTTTTGTGAAGGGGGGCGCTTCTATGACGGGCTCCGATCGTGCAGGCGGAGCCGCGCGCCGGTCGAGGCCAGCAGGAGGCGGCGTCGCATGGGCGACGAGGTCCGGAGTTCCGGAGTCGGCCATAGTGTTTCCTCGCTGCGAAAGCGCTGGCTTCAGAGGTACAGGCGTGGCACGCGCGGCGCGACGCTGCAGGTGAGATTGTAGGACAGGATTCCGGTATGCGCCGCTACTTCATCGACGGAAACGGTGTTGCCCCACAGCTCGGCATACATGCCGGGCTGCGCCTCGGGAATGGCACTCAGGTCGATCGCCAGCATGTCCATCGACACGCGCCCGAGCGTTTCGCTGCGACGGCCGCATATCGCAACCGGCGCGCCATTCGGCGTGTTGCTCGGATAACCGTCGGCATAGCCGCAGGCCACGATGCCGACGCGCATCGGGCGCGGGCACACGAACTGCGAGTTGTAACCGATGTTCGTGCCCGCCGGATGTTCCGCAACCTGCAGCAGGCGCGCTTCGAGTGTCATGACTGCCTTCAGGCCGAATTGCTCGCGGCGGCGGCCCTCGTCGTTCCATGCGAACGGCGAGCTGCCGTACAGCATGATGCCGGGGCGAACCCAGTCGGCCTGCGTTTCGAGGGCAAGCAGCGCCGATGACGCCGCGAGGCTCGTCTGGTGCGGCACGTAACGCAGCTCCTCGTGCAATTGCGTGAAGCAGGCGAGCTGCGCGCGGTTCAGGGCGGAGTCGGGCAGGCTCGCGTTCGCGAAGTGCGTCATCATGATCACCTGCGCGCACCAGGGCTTGGCCTGCAATCGCTGGCACGCGGCTGCGTATTCCCGCACCGGGATGCCGAGGCGCCCCATGCCGCTATCCAGCTTCAGCCAGAACGTGAGCGGTTCCGCGAGCGGCAGTTTCGGCAGGTCTTCCTCGAGCCACGCGAGGTGTTCGAGCCCCGGCACGACGAGCTGGAAGCCCTGCATCGCGATGCGCGGGATCTCGCTGCGGTCGATCAGGCCCTGCAGCACGACGATAGGCCTGTCGCATCCACCGGCCCGCAGCTGCTCGGCCTCATTGATGTCGGTCACGCCAAGGGCATCGGCGCCCTGCAGCGCATCGGCCACGGCGACGAGGCCATGGCCGTATGCATTCGCCTTGATCATCGCGAGCACGCGCGCGCCGCGGGCATGTTGCCGCGCGATCGCAAGGTTATGGCTCAACGCGCCGCGATCGATCGTGGCGCGGATGCGCTGCGTCATTCGTTGTCCTTATTCGTTATCCCACGGCGCGGGACCGCCGCCACCCATCATCGGCGTGTAGTTCTCGAAGCGCGTGAACTTGCCGAGGAAGCTCAGCATCTTCGTGCCGATCGGACCGTTACGCTGTTTGCCGATGATGATCTCGGCCATGCCCTTGAACTGTTCGTTTTCCGGCTCGTACACCTCGTGGCGGTAGACGAACATGATGACATCTGCATCCTGCTCGATAGCGCCCGATTCCCTCAGGTCGCTCATCACCGGCCGCTTGTTCGGCCGCTGCTCGAGGCTGCGGTTCAGCTGCGACAGCGCGATGACGGGACAATCGAATTCACGTGCCATCAATTTCAGCGAGCGCGAGATCTCGGAGATTTCGCCAGTGCGGTTTTCGCTCGAACCCTTCACCTGCATGAGCTGCAGGTAGTCGACCATGATCATGCCGATGCCGCCGTGCTCGCGCGCGACGCGGCGCGTGCGTGAGCGCATCTCGCTGGGGCTGAGGCCGGAGGTGTCGTCGATGAACAGCGGACGATTACGCAGCTTCGCAACGGCCATGCTGAGCTTGTCCCAGTCGTCGTTCTCGAGGCGGCCGTTGCGCATGCGCGTCTGGTCGATGCGACCGACCGACGACATCATGCGGATGATCAGGCTGTCCGCCGGCATCTCGAGGCTGAACACGAGCACGGGTTTGTCCTGGTGCAGGATCGCGTGCTCGACCATGTTCATCGCGAAGGTCGTTTTTCCCATCGACGGCCTCCCCGCCACGATCACGAGGTCGGACTGCTGCAGGCCCGAGGTCATCTCGTCGAGGTCCTTGAAGCCGGTCGACAGGCCCGTGATGCTGCCTTTCGCGTCGAACAGCTTCTCGATGCGGGCAACGGCACTTTTGAGGATCGGGTTCACGTCGACCGGACCGCCGTCGCGCGGGCGTTCGTCGGCGATCCTGTAGACAGCCTGCTCGGCTGCATCGAGCAGTTCGGCGCTCGGGCGGCCGTCGGGGTTGTAGCCGCTGTCCGCGATCGTGTGTGCAACGCTGATGAGCCGGCGCAGGATCGCGCGTTCCTTGATGATGCCGGCGTAGGCGACGACGTTGGCAGCGCTGTGGATGTTCGTCACGAGCGCGCCGAGGTAGTCGAGGCCGCCGGCTTCCTGCAATTGGTTCGAATCGCTCAGGGCTTCGCTGAGCGTGATCACGTCGATCGGCTTGCTGGCGGCAACCTGCTGCACCATCGCGTCGAAGATCAGGCGGTGTTCGCGGCGGTAGAAGTCGCTTGCGAGCAGCACTTCGTGCACGGCGTCCCAGCGGCTGTTGTCTAGCATCAAAGCACCGAGCACGGCCTGTTCCGCTTCAACCGAATGCGGCGGGACTTTCAGCGTCGTGATGCGTTCTGGACCAGATTCGGTGGCGGCGGACTCGGACATGGAAGCGAGGCAATGGGAGGTATCCAGGGCCGGATGCAATCCGGCGGGGACCTGCATGTTACAGAAACTCGCCGGCAGACCAAAAGGGAACGCGACGGAAAATCGCCGGGCGACCGCAGTGACGAATGCGCATCACGCGCGATAACTGCCTGTTTCGTCATTCGTTAAATACGTTAAATCCGCGCGCGAGGATAGGGAAATTAACGTTAGCTTCGCGCTTGAATTCGTAGCCGGAATGGGGAAAATGCCAAGCCCTCCCTTTCAACAAGCCATTCCCATGCCGGAAGCCATCAGCCCCGACGAGTTGCGCGCCCTGTGCGACCGCATCATCAAGAGCGGCGAACTCGGGCGTTCGAAAACCTACGCGGCAATTCTCGAATACCTCGCGGGCTGTGCGATCAGCGGCACGAATCCGAAGGAAGTCGCGATCGCGATGGACGTGCTCGGCCGTGAAGCGGACTTTGACGTCGGCAAGGATTCGATCGTACGCGTGCATGTGTATCACCTGCGCAACAAACTCAGTGCGTACTATGCGCGCGCTGGCGCGAGCGAAAAGTGGCGCATCGACATTCCGAAAGGCCAGTACATGCTCGTCGCGACGCCGAACGAGGCACCTGCCGAACCGGCCGTCAGCGTCACCGGCAAGCCGCTCGAGCGCAAATCGTATACGCCGTGGCTCGCGGGGGCGGCCGTCCTGTTGCTCGTGCTGAACCTCGTGTGGGGACGGCAGGACGACGCAGCGCCTGCGGCAACGGCAACGCCAGCGAATCCCTTTGCTTCCACCGGACTGTGGCAGCCGCTGCTCGACGATACGATGCCGGTGCTCGTCGTCGTCGGCGACTACTACATCATGGGCGAGCTGGACGCGAACGGGAACGTGGGCCGCATGGTCCGCGAATTCGACATCAATTCGCGCCAGGAGCTGCAGCAACTGCAGGCTGCCGGCGGTGCATCCGAATATTTCAACCTCGACCTGAGCTACACGCCGACGAGCATTGCCCCGGCACTTGCGCAGGTCATGCGTGTGTTCGGCGCCGATACGGAGCGCGTAAGCGTCAAGATGATTTCGCAGCTGAACACGAACGACCTCATCGGCAACCACATCGTCTACCTCGGCTACCTGAGCGGCATGCAGAATCTCACCGACCTGATGTTCGCGGCTTCCGGGCTGAGTATCGGCCGCACGTATGACGAGCTGATCGAACTCGATACGAATACCGCGTTCCGCAGCAGCTCGGGTTTGACCGTCGGCGAGAATGCATACCGCGACTACGGCATGCTTTCCACTTTTCCGGCGCCGGGCGGTAACCAGTTCGTCATGCTCGCAGGCATGCGCGACGAAGGACTGGTCAACCTGTCCGAGGAAGTCGCCGACATCGAAAGCCTGCAGGGTCTGGAAGCGGCCCTGGCGGCCAGTGGCGAGGAGCCTGCGGACGGCGCGGCCTTCGAAGCGCTGTACGAAGTGCTTGGTTACGACAACACGAATTTCGACGCGCGCCTCGTGTACAGCCGCGGGCTCGATACGAAGGTCGTCTGGGAAACGCGGCTGGTGGACGCGCCGTAAGCTGCGCAAATGAACTGGTGAATGAAAAGAGGGGAGACCCTCTTTTTTTTATGCAATGAAAAAGGGGACAGGCCACTTCCTGTTCAAAAAACGAACAACAAGTGGTCTGTCCCCTTTTCAGGGGAGCGGCTTAGGCGAGCGGGACGACGTTGACCTTGATCGTCGTGAGGACTTCGCTGCCGAGCGACAGCTGGATCTCGTACTCGCCGACTTCGCGCAGTGCGCCATCAGGCAGCAGCACTTCACTCTTCTCGACTTTCTGGCCGGCTGCCGTGACTGCATCGGCGATGTCGCGCGTGCCGACGGAGCCGAACAGTTTGCCTTCGTCGCCAGCATTGGCTTCGATGCGTACTTCCATGCCACTGAGCTTGTCGGCGCGAGCCTGGGCTGCAGCCTGTTTGTCGGCCGCGGCCTTCATCAGTTCAGCCTTGCGCGCTTCGAAATCAGCCAGGTTGTCCTTCGTGGCCGGAATCGCTTTCGCGAACGGGAACAGGAAATTGCGGGCGTAGCCGGATTTCACATTGATCTTGTCGCCGACGTTGCCTACGCGGCCCACTTTTTCCAGCAGTATGACTTCCATTGGGAACCTCGTTCTCTCGGTAAGTCCGGCCCGCGGCCGGCGCTTTTACTATTACTGATAACAGAAACTTGTTTGTTGCTTACTGGGTCAAGCGCTTACGTAAGTCGAACCATGCGTCGATGAAACCCACCGCGACGATGAACGGCGTCATCAGCAGCGCGACCAGGTAGCTCATCACGAGCCAGCCCGTACCGAGCTTGCGCTCGGCGATGACATAGTGCGCAACGGCGAGGCCACAAAGGCCTGGAATTACGCAGAATACCATCGCCCAGTCGTTGATCGGCGGCACTCCGGCCAGTCCTGCCAACAGCAGCGCGAGCAACACCGCCATGACCCGCCGGTCCATCCGCAGGTGATGAAACTCCTGCCGAAAGCCGCCCGGGTTGTACAACAGCGCCTGCCAGTAACGTGCGAGCATCAGGCAGGCGCAGAACACCATGACGTGTTCGACTCCATACAAGCTCAGCCACAGTGCAAGCATCTGTGCCCGGGCTTCTTCCACCGTCAATCCTTCGGCTGCGCCGGGGATCGTGCCACTGCCCTGCAGCAGGCGGTCGAGCAATCCTTCGATGTTCGCGACGTAGGCGGTTTGCAGCGGCAGACTCATCTGCAGCAGCAAGCCCATCACGGTGGCCAGCAACAGGACCTGCGGCCATGACTGCGTGCGCCTGAGCGCATACGCCAGCACCGCGACGCCGACGACCATGATGACCGGAGCGGTATCGCCCACGAGCCACTGCATGCCTGCCGGCAGCAGCGCCCACATCATCATCAAAAAACCTTCCTGCGGTCCTTTGCGCAAACCGACGAGAGCGACGACAGCGCCGCTCACGAGGTTCAGCATCGGAATCAGCCCGAACAGCAACACCACGGTTGCTGCCTGGCGCCGGCCTGACATGACATATTCGGCCAAGCCACGCATCGGGCTTACACAGCCGCCTTAAGCTTCGTGCGAATCCGTGTAAGGAATCAGCGCAAGGTAGCGTGCCCGCTTGATCGCGATCGCCAGCTGACGCTGGTAACGCGCTTTCGTGCCCGTGATGCGGCTGGGAACGATCTTGCCCGTTTCCGAAACGTTCGCTTTCAGCGTTTCGAGATCTTTGTAATCGATTTCCGTGAAACCTTCCGCGGTGAAGCGGCAATACTTGCGACGTCTGAAGAAGCGCGCCATATCAATCTCCTAATCTGTTCTGTGACCTGGATGGAAGAGGACGCGCTTACTCGGCGCGATCGGCTTCTTCGGTTTCCTCTGCGCTTTCGGCAGGGGCGCCTTCGGAAGATTCTTCCGAACGCACGCGCTGGCTGGCGCGGGCTTTGCGCTCACGGTTTTCGTTTTCCGCTTTCTGGATGTGCGACATCTCGGTAACGGCTTCGTCACGCTTGATGACGAGGTTGCGGATGATCGCGTCGTTGTAGCGGAAGATCGACGTGAGTTCGTCCAGGACTTCCTGGCCGCATTCGACGTTCATCAGAACGTAGTGGGCCTTGTGGATTTTGTTGATCGGGTAGGCCAGCTGGCGACGGCCCCAGTCTTCGAGACGATGCACGGCGCCATCGGCGTCCTTGATCATCTTGGTGTAACGCTCGATCATGCCCCCGACCTGTTCCGACTGGTCAGGATGGACCATGAACACTATTTCATAGTGACGCATTTAGCGCTCCTCGTGGGTTTGCCTCCCGTCAAAGCGGTGAGGCAAGGAGTTATGTGTGGAAGGCGGCTTGTGACTGCCCGGGTCCTGCGAAAAGAGGCGGCATTCTAGGGGCAAGGCCCGGCCGAAGCAAGCTGAATGCTACCAGGCGCTGGGCTGTGCCGCGTCGCGCCGGCCAGGTGCTTCCTTCTTATATTTAATAAACACTGGATTCCGCGTCAGCCAGCGATGAGCAGCACCTGTTCACCGATATCGCCGGGCCAACTCGTCACGACCGCGGCGACGCCGGCGAGATTGCCGGCGAATAGCTGCCTCGATGCCTCCTCGAAGCCCGGCAGGTCGCCCGCCACCGCGTGCATGAAATTGTAGGCTGCGCTCGCCCGCGCCTGCCGCTGTTCCGGCGCATCCGGATCCTTGCTCGCACGCTCAACCAGCTTGCGCAGGGTTACCGACGCGCCTCCGGGTTGTACGGCGAGCCAGTCCCAATGGCGCGGCAACAGCGTCACTTCCTTTGCCGTTACACCGAGTTTGGGACGACCCTTGCCGGCTTTGCCTGGCCCGTAATCGGCCGCCGCATCGGCGCGGGCCCGGATCTCATCGGGGCCACCTCGCAGGTCGAGGTCGACTTGCTTGCCAGTGTCCGCATTGAAGATGAGTACCTGTGCTTGGGGCCTTTCCTGCAAGTAGGTACTGACTTTACAGGTAACATCGACATAGGCGCCTGCAGCAATGCGCTGCGGACCGTCGAACGCGAACAGGGCAGTGGGCTGGGACATGATGGCCTCCGGTTACAGAGGTGCGAATACTACCCGGGTAAAAATAAGAGTCAATATCACCCGGGTAAAAAGCGCGAAGCGCGGGCAGCCTTGAAGCCGCCCTGATGAAAAGAACGGAGAGCTACGTCGATGCTGAGACTTTCGCGCCGCGCTGCCGCACGGCCTCGAACAGGCAAACGCCCGCCGATACCGACACGTTCAGGCTGCTGACTTCGCCGGCCATCGGGATCGAAAACAGTCCATCGCAGGTTTCGCGCGTCAGCCGGCGCATGCCGCTGCCTTCGGAACCGAGCACGATGGCGAGCGGGCCGGTGAAGTCCGTTCTGTAAATGCTTTGCGTGGCCTCACCGGCTGCGCCCTGGACCCAGATCCCGCGCTGCTTCAGGGCCTCGAGGCAGCGGACGAGGTTCGTCACCGTGACGAAGGGCACGACCTCGGCCGCGCCACAGGCGACCTTGCGGACCGTTGGCGTCATCAGCGCGGACTTGTCCTTCGGCACGATCACAGCATCGACACCCGCCGCATCCGCCGAACGCAAGCAGGCGCCGAGATTATGCGGATCGGTGACGCCGTCGAGCACGAGCAGGAAGGGCGGATGACCGAGCCCGTCGAGCAGTTGCTTGAGGAAGCCTTCGCTTTTCTCGAGTTTCAGCTCGCGGCATAGCGCGGCAAGGCCCTGGTGGACGCCGCCGGTCTTTGCATCGAGTTCGGCGCGGCTCAACTGCGCTACCGGAATGCCGCGCTGCGCCGCGCGCGCGAGCAGCGCCGCGAGCCGCTCGTCGGCGCGACCCTGCAACATATATAGCTGCAGGATGCTGTCGGGATGGTGTTTCAGCAGGGACTCGACGGCATGCAGGCCGTAGACCCAGTCGTTACCGCTCATGATGTTCGACTTCTGTAATCAGCCTACTTCCTGCGCCTGCGCGCAGGCTCCTTGTTCTTGTGCTTCGGCGCGCCCTTGCCGCGATCCTTGCCGCCTTTTTTCGCGTTACCAGCAGCGCCGCCCTTGTTTCTCTGCGGCAATGCGCGGCCCACGCCCTTGCTGTCCGGTGCGTCGAGCAGTTGCAGGTCCACCTTGCGTTCGTCGACGTCGACGCGCGACACGACGACGCGTACCTGCGCACCGAGCCTGAAGCAGAGTCCCGTGCGCTCGCCAGTCAGCGTCTGGCTGCCGCTGTCGAAGTGGTAGTAGTCGTTCGTCAACGCGGTGACGTGGATCAGGCCTTCGACGTACACGTCGGTGAGTTCTACGAACAGGCCGAAGTTCGTCACGGCCGTGACGATGCCTGCGAACTCCTCGCCGATCTTGTCCTGCATGTACTCGCACTTCAGCCAGTTCACGACGTCGTAGGTCGCCGTGTCCGCGCGGCGCTCGGTGGCGGACAGCTGCATGCCCAGCATTTCGAGATCGGCGTGTTTGTAGGGATAGATCTGCGCGCGCTTCAGCTGCGCCGCCTTGCCGATACGCAACGTGCCGTCTTCGTGCTTCGGGTTGCGGATCAGGAAACGGATCGCGCGATGCACGAGCAGGTCCGGATAACGCCGGATCGGCGACGTGAAATGCGCATAGGCTTCGAAGCCTAGGCCGAAGTGGCCGAGGTTCGTCGGCTGGTACACGGCCTGCATCAGCGAGCGGATGACGAGCGTCTGCAGTAATTTGCGATCCGGCCGGTCTTTCAGCTTGTCGAGGATCAGGCCGTAATCCTTTGGCGTCGGTTTCGACTTGCGGTTGATGCTGATGCCGATGCTGCGCAGGAAGTCATAGAGCTTCTCGAGCTTTTCGGCGCTCGGGCCTTCGTGCACGCGATACAGCACGGGCATCTTGGCATTCTCGAGCAGCTCCGCCGCGGCGACGTTCGCGCACAGCATGCATTCCTCGATCAGGCGATGCGCATCGTTGCGCTCCACCGGAATGATTTCCTTGATGCGGCGTTGCTCCGAAAACACGATGCGGGTTTCCACCGTTTCGAAGTCGAGCGCGCCGCGCGCGACGCGAGCATGCAACAGTTGCTTGAACAGTGCGTAGAGATTCTTCAGGTGCGGCAGCAGCGCATCGTATTTTGCGCTGATGCGCTTCTGCATCAGCGCTTCGGTGTCGCCCTTCGGTGGCTGCAGCATCGCGGCGACTTCGGTGTACGTCAGCCGCGCATGCGAGTAAATGATGCCTTCGTAGAACACGTACGATTCGATTTCGCCGTCCTGCGCGATTTCCATCTCGCACACCATCACGAGTCGGTCCTCCTTCGGTTTCAGCGAGCACAAACCGTTCGACAGGTGCTCCGGCAGCATCGGGATCACGTGGCCCGGGAAATACACCGAGTTGCCGCGGATCTGCGCTTCCGTGTCGAGCGGGCTGTCGACCTGCACGTAATGCGATACATCGGCGATCGCGACATAAAGCTTGAAGCCCTTGCCCTTGATGCGTTCGCAGCACACGGCATCGTCGAAATCCTTCGCGTCCTCGCCGTCGATCGTGACGAAGGGCAGCTGGCGCAGGTCCACGCGGTAATCCGCTTCCTTGTTGCCATCGACCGCAGCCGGGAATTTCTTCATCGATGCCGCGACTTCCGGCGGCCACTCGTGCGGGATGTCGTGCGCGCGGATCGCCACGTCGATTTCCATGCCGGGCTTGCTCACGTCGCCGAGCACTTCGGTGACCTGGCCGGTGGCCTTGTGGTGTTCGTGCGGCCATTGCGTGATCTTCACGACCACGTAATCGCCATCGTTCGCACCTTTCGGGCGTTTGCCCGGGATAAGGATTTCCTGCGTGATGCGCTTGCTATGCGGCATCACGAGGCCGATGCCCGATTCACAGTAGTAGCGGCCGACGAACTGGTCCGTCTTGCGCTCGAGCACCTCGACGATCTTGCCTTCGCGGCGGCCACGCCGGTCGACGCCGGACACGCGCGCGAGCACGATGTCGCCGTCGAACACCTTCTGCATCTGGCGCGGGGCGAGGTACAGGTCGCCGGAGTTGTCCTCCGGGATCACGAAGCCGAAGCCATCCTTGTTTCCGGCAATGCGGCCCTTGATCAGGTCCATCTTGTTGACGAGGCCATACACGCCGCGGCGGTTGCTCATCAGCTGGCCGTCGCGCGTCATGGCCTCGAGCCGGCGCTCGAGCGCGTGCTGCGCGTCGGCGTCGAACAGCAGCAGTTCCTTGCACAGGTCCATGTGCGAGGCCGGCTCGCCGCGCTGCTCGAGGTGGGCGATGATGAATTCGCGGCTCGGTATGGGGTTTTCGTAGCGGGCGGCCTCGCGGGCCGCGAAGGGGTCGTGATTCGGATCGGGCGGAGGGGATGGAGCCTTGGACTTGGCCATTATTGTTGTGCTGCTTCCGGGAAAAAAGTTCGGGCCAGTATACACGCCAGAATTTGACAAGGCGTGGCCGGATGGGGAGAATGCGCGCCTCTGCGTTAGTCCCCCCTATGCCCAGGTGGTGAAATTGGCAGACACGCTAGCTTCAGGTGCTAGTGACCGCAAGGTCGTGAAGGTTCAAGTCCTTTCCTGGGCACCAATTCCTTGATCGACATTCCCTGCTTCAACGCAGCATCCCGGACAACCGCGTCCGCGGGATGACACAGCCCTTCGCGTGAGGCCTCCGATCCGATTGCCCCCGTTCATTTTGGCGCGGCAACCGGGATCACGAAGTGGAAGAAGCATCCTTCGCCCTTTTCGGACTCCACCCAGATCTTTCCTTCATGGGCCTCCACGATTCCCTTCGCGATAGCCAGCCCGAGCCCGGCACTGGATTTCGACGACTCTCCGGACTGCCAGAAGCGGTCGAAGACTTTCGGAAGCTCATGCTTCTCCAGGCCGGGTCCCGTATCCGCGACGACGAAATGCACGGTGCCGGCATCCGCGAATGCGTTGACAGTGATGGTTCCCCCGGCGGGAGTGAACTTGATCGCGTTCCCGATCAGATTCCACAGGATCTGGACGATCCGACCCTGGTCGCAATGGCAGCAGGACACGTCATCTGAAATTTCCACGCTCAGGTGCTGCGATTTTTCCCGTGCCTTCTCACCCATCGCGTCCAGTACGGCCGCGACTATGATCGCGACCGGCACTGAGGCACGTTTGATTTTCAACGTACCGGACTGGATGGTCGCGAGGTCGAGCAGGTCCGAAATGAATCGTTGCATCATGCCCGTGGAGCGCATGACCTTCTCGATGAGCATCGTCATCCTATCGGCACTTTGCGCAGGCTCCATTTCCAGCAGGTGGCAGACCATGTTTATGGAATTGATCGGATTCAGTAACTCG
>DASWWP010000182.1:0-7999 GCA_036405915.1 Pseudomonadales bacterium | reverse complement strand
ACGGTCCTCGCCCTGGCTGTGCTCAATGCCTAATGCGATCACACGATGCGGATCGGAGAATGCAAGCTGCGCCAGATGGAAGGGAACATCATGCTTGGCCTGGTTGGCCCGATCCTTTGCATCGTCCCATTCAAAGTGACTTCGTGTCATGGAGGCTAGCCTACTCCTTAGCCATATAAACATCCGTACGGACGTAAGGCGCTGGAGTCCTAACAGTCCACTAAAATGGCCGTCCCGGCCTTTCAATAGTTATTAGTGGGCCGCCTTTTAATCATTCGTGCCGGAAAGCTTACTCCGTAAATCTCTGATTCTCCAAGTTGCTAACCCGCTGCACCGCGTTCTTGCGTCGTTAAAGAGGCGACGGCCCTAAATAGCGGGAGATAAAGAGCCGGCACCCCACGGACCTTCCGACTCGAAACCAGCGACTCGTCTCCTCGCACTCCGTTTCCACGTACTCATGAGCCGGCGGCGTGGTAAGGGGGCGTAGCGGTGCTCATTCATGAACGACATTCGCAGCGCGGACTTCGCTCTGCATTTGTCCCTCATATCCTTAGCAGCATAAGTTGGTAATCAAGCCTCGCCCGGCTCACTAAAATGCCGGCCCATCCATGGCATAACGTGTCTCTTTATCGATGAGGTCTTCATGACTGGTGATTCGCCGCATCCCGTCATTCTCGAACTGGATGGCAATAACGCGCAGCCGCTATCTGTGCGCGCGAAGGCCCTGGTATTCAACGATCCGGTGTCGCTCGCGATCCTCGACTACATCGAGCGTATTGGCCCGAGCGAGGCGCCGGTGCTGGTCAATGGCGAAACCGGAACGGGCAAGGAGCTCGTCGCGCGCCACATCCACCTGCTTAGCGGAAGAAAGGGGCCTTTCCTGGCCGTGAATTGCGGTGCGATCAACGACCACCTGTCGGAAAGCGAGCTGTTCGGCCACGAGCCGGGCGCGTTTACCGGCGCGACGTCGCGGCGCGAAGGCTGGTTCGAAGCCGCGCACGGCGGCACGTTGTTTCTCGACGAGATCGGCGACCTGCCGCTGAACCTGCAGGTGAAGTTGCTGCGCGTGTTGCAGGAGCGCGAGGTCGTGCGTCTTGGTTCGCGCAAGGCGCTGCCGGTCGATGTGCGCCTGCTTGCGGGTACTAACGTCGATCTCGACGAGGCGGTGCGTGCGGGCCGGTTCCGCCGAGACCTGCTGTATCGCATAAACATCGCGCAGGTCGTGCTGCCGCCGCTGCGCGAGCGCCGTGGCGACATCCTGCCGCTCGTGCGCCATTTCCTCGGCGTCTATACACGCCGCATGCGGCTGCCGGCGCCCCTGCTGGCAGACTCGGCGCTGCGCTTGCTCGAAACCTACGACTGGCCCGGCAACATCCGCGAGCTCGAGAACGTCGTGCACTTCGCGCTGCTGGTGTGCGGCGATCGCGAGATCCGCGCGGAACACCTGAAGGTGACGGGCGGCTGGAGCCAGCGCAGCGAGAACGTCAGCGCAGCCGCCGGCAATGGGGGGGGCGCGCTTGCGTTGATCGGACAGGGCTTACTTGAACTGTATGAAGGACCACAGGGCGCTCATTTCGACACCATCGAAAAACTGGTTGTCGCAGAAGCCTTCCGCGTCAGCGGGCAGAACCAGGTACATACCGCCGCATTGCTCGGCATCTCGCGCAACGTCGTGCGCACATTGCTCAAACGCCACGGCCTGCTCGGCCATGGCATCGGTGTCGAGGACAGCGACGCGGCCTGATGCTTCATCAGGCCAACTGCTGATTACATTGCGAATTGCATGCCGCTCACACGCGGCAGCGGATCTTCGCGTTCGTGGGGAAGTTCGCCGGCTTCGAGCGCGGCGCGATGCAGCACCGTGAAGTCCGGCGTCGTTTCGTTGCGCAGGTGCTGTAACTGGCGCAACAGGCCGGGCCATGGCCCGTAACCGGATTCCGCGTTCACGTGGCCTGCTTCGCCGAGGTCGACGAAGTGGCTGTTCCAGCGCCGTGCAATGACGAGCGCGTTCGAGAAGTCGAGCCACGGATCGTTTTCGCTGGCGAGCAAGGTGGTCGGCAGTTGCCGCGGCAGGCGTTCCGGAAGAATGTCGGCCGCGCTCGCGATCGCCTGTGGCGTGCCGTCGAGGCTCGTGTTGCGTAAACCGCCGGCCGCGGCGAAGCGATCGGGGTTCGCAGGCGCGACGAACACGATGCCGGCAACGCTGCGCGGATTTTCAGCGGCGACTACCGCCGCCACGAGGCAGCCGAAGCTGTGTGCCACCAGCAACGGCGGGACGCCTGCACTGGCAATCTGGTGATGGGCCTGGTCCGCCCATGCGCTCAGCTCTGGAAACTCCCAGTCGACGTCGCGCAGCGTGCTGCTGTGCGGCAGGCGGTTCTGCAGCCAGGTTTGCCAGTGGCCGGCGCCGCTGCCGTGGAAGCCGGGGATGAAGAAGATTGGTCTGTTCATCGTGTTCCTCCAGCTACTTCGCGAATCGGGCACGGCCCGTTCGCAATGAATAAAAAGAGGGTGGGCGGCGTTCGCCTGCGTGCAAAGCTACCGCTTCGCCAACGCTTTTCCCACCCTAAACTGCTCTGGCGAGCAGAGGGGACGGTGTGCAAAGTCGCGCTTCGCGCGCTTTCGCTAAATTGCAAATAACGCCTGCGGGCCTTGTAGCCCGGCCTTGCTGCGCGCCGGATGCCAGTTGAAACGCGAGGCATCGAACCAGCGCGTGTTGCTGAGCCATAGTCCATCGAGCTCGAAACCTTTTTCGCGGTTGACGATTACGGTGCGCCGCTGCGCGCCATCGACGAAGATGAAGCGGTTGTGCGGCCCGCACCAGCTGCCGACGAGCTCATGGAAGAAGCGCTCGTTCAGCAGCTCCGCGCGGTTGCCAAGCAGGGGCTTCAGGTAATCGTTTACGAAATGCCAGGTGTCAGAGCGTTCGGTGGTGTGGCGATCCATGTTCAGCATGCCGTTGTGCGCGAGCCAGATGTTGTCCGTGATCTGCAGCGGGTGCGTGTTCTCGACGTCGACCGCGCCGCTCGTGCCGTAACGCAGGTGGATTACGCATTCCTCGTTGCGAAATTCGTCGTACAGGGCGTGCAGTTCGTCGGCGGACGTCGTCGAGCTGCGGCGCACCACGAGCTTGCCGTCGCTGCCATAGCTCAGGAAGCCATAGCCGTGCGGATTGAACGCGGCGGCTGACTCGAGCAGCTGCTCGGGTAGCGCGGCGTTCACGGGCTTGTGGATCAGCAGGCACACTGGAGGTTGTCGTCCCGGCTCTGCTTCAAGATCCGGAAATCTTCGCGAGTATCACTTCCGTGGCCTTGAACACGGTCAGGATCGGATCGCCCACGCGGATGTTCAGCGCGTCGATCGAGCGTGTCGTGATGACGGAGCTGACGATGCCGGCGGCCGTTTCGACATCGACCTCCGACAGCACGGGTCCGCGAATGATTTCCTTCACGGTACCCTTGAACTGGTTGCGCGCGTTGATCGCGGTGATGGTCATGGCTTATTCCTCTCTGGTGGGCACTGTATCTAGGGTCCCCGGGTTAACGAACCAAGAAAATCTGGATTGCTTATCGGGATGCCGGGATTGCGATCGAACGCGGCTGGGCGTCAGACAAACCCGATCGCACGCCCGGCCACGCCGGTCGCGAGCCAGAGCAGCAGTGCCAGCGCCGACAGCGTGCGCAGCGATGTGCTGGCTTCCTGCTGTCTTGCGAACACGAAGGCCTTACGCAGCAGCAGGAATTGCGCGACGGCCGCGCCACCGAGCAACGCAAGCTTCCACACGAAGGGATCGTTGCGTGCATAGGTCGTCGCGCGCGGCAGGAACAGCAGCACGCCGGCCATGACGCTGATGGCAAACGTGGCGACGAAGGGCCAATGCAGCGCTCGAGCGAGGTCGGGCACTGGCAGGCCACGCAGCGAGACGCGCAGTACGCGCAGGTTGAAGGCGAGTGCGACGGCAAGCAGGAAGGTGAGGCCGAGCAGGTGGAAGGCCTGCACGACCATCAGGATGTAGCGCGAGCCGTCGACAAACGCGGCAATGCGGGAGTCCTGCAGGGCGATGGCAACTGTTTCAAGGGACATGGGTACTCCGGTGCCGGGTTCGTCATCCCGGGAATTCGTATCAGCCACGGCACCGCCGTGAACTGACGCCTGACAAAAACATGCCATCTGGAAAGACAAGGCGCCTAGAAATAGGCCAGCAGGCGTCCCAGTACGAGAATGGTGGTCCACAACCCGAGCGAAACCAGGCCGGCCGCGCGCGGCGAGAGATAACGCCACACCGCGGCGCTGCCGACGCTCGTGCGGCGAAAGTTCAACTCGAACCACACCGCATTCACGCCGGCCAGCGCGATCAAGCCAAGCTTTACGAGAAAGAGCGGATGGTCGTACAGCGAGGTTGCTTGCGGCAGGAACAGCAACACGCCGGTGACCAGCAGCACGCTGAAACCGCCGATGAACCAGGGCCGCAGCGCCGATAACAGTGCACGCGCCGAATGCCGTGGCAGCAGCAGGCCGGCGAGCCGCAGGTCGGCGAGCGCGAGCAGGCCGACGGCAAAGGCGAGCGCGAGCACGTGTACGCCCTGCACCAGCGGATATGCGAACAGCGACTCCGTGAAGCGCAGCACGAGCGGCAGGTTTTCGATCCATGCGAAGAACGCGTACGGCATCGCTCATCCTCCCGTCGTGAGCCTGTTTGCGGCAATTGCATCTGGCCCATTCGGCGCGCGCGCATTCACTGCACTTGCTGCACCCACAGCATCCGGCACGGCCACGTCGCCATGGTTGCCGTTGTTCTCGACGCAGGTGCGCTCCCAGGCCTCGATGTCCGGCGCGTGGCCGGGCCCGGCAAAGGTGACGGGGAACGTGACGTTGTTCCAGCCGTCCTGTTCCGTTTCCGGCGTGATGCGCTTAGACGCGATGCTGACGGTGAACGGGCGCGTGAGCACCGTCGGGTCCGTGTACACCGCTTCGTACAGGAAGTACGCGCCGCCGTTCTCGAAGATGAAACGCTCTTCGATCTCCGCGTTTTCGCTGACGAATTCACCCGAGCGGCCGAAGCGCCACTTGCCGTTGTTGTTGTTCACGTCGACCACGAGCGTGTTGCCGTCCCAGTGCCCGCGCGAATCGCCGTTCCACAGCTTCACCGTTTCCGGCAGCGGCGCCTTGCCGTCGAGGTGGATCAGGCGCGTGCCCGAGTCGAAGATGAACAGCACGTAGTCCGGGTACTGGCGAATCTCGTAGCCGTGCCACATGAAGGACTTCGTCGGCCCGGCCGGTGCGCAACGTGCAAGCGGTTCGACGTACTCCGGCTTGATCGGGTTCTCGAGATGGTCGGCGAAGTCCTTCGCGAGCGCGCGCGCCCAGTCCTGCAGCGGCATGTCGCCGTTCGGCGGGTCGGTGATGCGGTTGTCCGGGCCGGTGAACACGTTGTGGTTGCCGATCGTGTTCGACCAGTGGCCCTGCACGTCGGGCTGGCCATCGGCGAGCACCGGGCCACTCCACGCACCGGGCTCGACGAAGTGGATGGTCTTTTCGCGGAACGCGTCCTGCTGCGCTCGTGCGCCCGTGGTCGCGAGGGTGGTTGCGATCGTCAGCAATGTGAATGCATGGCGTTTCATTGTGTCTGTTCTCCTCAGCCGCCGGGCGGAACGGGGTAGTACTGGTCGTAATCGTGCGTGTAGCAGGCGTTTTCGATCAGCTGGAAGCCGGGCTCGCGGTGGCGGTGCAGCAGCGTGCTGAGCGTCCACGGGCGCGTGTACACGGCAGGGTCTTCGAGCGTGGCTTCGTAGCGCAGCGTGTTTTCGTCGATGAAGCTCCAGCGCTCCGTGACATGCAGCTGGTCGCTATGGAAGTTGCCGGTGCGGTCGAGCCAGGTCTCGGCGTTGAAGTCGGCCACGTCGACGACGAGCGTGTCGCCTTCCCAGCTGGCGCGCGAATCGCCGAACCAGAAGCCGATCGGGCCTTCCGGATGCAGCGAGCCGTTCGTGTGGATCGTGCGCGGACGATGCGAATGCTGGAACAGCAGCGTCAGGTCGCGTTCGCGCTGGAAGATCTGGAAAGGCTCCGGGTAGTACACGCCGCGTGGCGTTCCAAGCGAGAAGCACTGCTTCGCCGGATCGGCGGTTTCCCGCGCGGCGAAATTCCTGGCGCGCTGCGTGAGTGCCGCTTCCGTATAGGGAATGACACCGCCGTCGACGATGCCGGGACCGGGAGGCGCGTCCGGCCGCGAGCCGTGCGCTTCGAGTCCGTAATCCGCAGCGCCCAAGGTTTGCCAGATGCCGGAAAAATCGGGATGGCCGTCGGCCGCACGCGGAATGTCCGCCTGCGCATGCGTTCCGGCAAGTACGGCGGCGATCACGCACAGGGTGGACAGGACAGTGCGAATTGATGCACGCCGCGTGCGGCGCAGTGAGGCGATCGTTGCAAGCATGATCGGTGCCTCGCTCAGTCTGCCACAGCGGGACTGTCGTCCGCTGCCGTGTAGAAATCGCGGCCATCGGGCAGCGTGACGTTCGAGGCATTCACGACCGGCTTGCCGCTCTTCGCGAGGAAGCCGTTCACGACGACGTCGGAGCCGGTCGGAAAGTCGGTTTTGCGCAGGCCTTTCTGCAGCAGCGCATACGGGCCGCCGAATTCAACCGCCCACTGCGTCACGCTGCCGTCGTCGTTCTTAACGTCTAGGTACAGCCAGCTGTGCGGGTTCGTCCATTTGAGATCGGTGACGACGCCACGCAGTTCGATCGGTTTGTTCGCGTCGAACTCGGCGCCGAAGGCGTGGTGGGCCTGCGCGGTGGAACTGCCGAGCGCCGAAAGTGCTGCGGCGAGCAGCAGGGTGTTTGGCTTGTGCATACGAATCCTTTTGGAATGTCAGGAAGGGTCGCAATGCACATAGCAACGGGTATGCCATGCATCGATCCGCAGGCACAGGCGTAAGGAAATCGTTGATCCGGAAGAGGATTTGCTGGAGCGCTCGGCGAGGTGCCCGCGTAACGCGCGCATGGCAATGTTGCGTTCGCAGCAGTACCGCGCGGTCACGGCTGCGGAAGCAACAGCAGCAATGCCTCAGGCCGCCGCGACTTCGACGAGAACGAGTTCCGCGTCGCTCCGCGCTTCGATATGCAGTTCGCGTTCGTCACGAATCGCCGCGCCGTCGCGCGTGTCCAGCTGCATGCCGTTGACGGTCACGCTGCCCTGCGCCGGCACGAGGTAGGCGACGTGCCCGGGTTGTACTGGAAACCTGATCGACGTGCCGGCCAGCAACGTTGCGCCGAGCACACGGCCGTTCGCGCGAATCGGCAGTGCATCGGCGTCGCCGTAGCCGCTCGCCAGCGTGATGAACGCGCCGGCGCGATCCTGCTTCGGAAAAGGCTTCGCGCCCCAGGCCGGCGGGAGGCCGCGCGCGTTCGGCATGATCCATATCTGGAAGATCGCCGTGAGTTCGCTTTCGAGGTTGTATTCCGCGTGAGTGATGCCGGTGCCGGCCGACATCACCTGCACGTCGCCGGCCTCCGTGCGGCCGTCGTTGCCGAGGCTGTCGCGGTGCGTGATCGCGCCGAGCCGCACGTACGTGATGATTTCCATGTCCGCGTGATGATGCGGCGGAAAGCCGGTGCCGGCCTGGATCTCGTCGTCGTTCCACACGCGCAGCGCGCCCCAGTTCATGCGCTGGGAATCATGGTAGCCAGCAAAAGAAAAATGATGGCGGGCGTGCAGCCAGCCGTGGTTCGCGCCGCCGAGTGCGTCGAAAGGTCTGCGTTCGATCATGGGGCTCCTCCGCTGTTCGCGCCAGCATAACGCCGGCGGCGGTGGAGGGTATAGCGAAAAGCCGGTAGCGCGAGGGCGGTGCCTATGCGCTCTGCGCGAGGGCTTCGATGAACTCGAGGCCGAGCGCGACGCTTTTCTTGCCGTGCTTGCGCTTCGAACAGATGCGCACGAACTTCACGGCGTCGCAGCCGCGTGCCGGGTCCGGATACGCGATGTGCATCGTCTGCGCGTT
>DASWWP010000181.1:0-50340 GCA_036405915.1 Pseudomonadales bacterium | reverse complement strand
TCGTTCGTGTTGGAGAACGACGAGATCCGGATGCCGTGGTTCTGGTTGTTCAGCGTGCCGTCGCCGAGGTTTTCCGCGCGGTAGCCTTCCCAGGTGTACAGCACCGAACGCAGGAACGCGCCCGGTTCGTGGAAGTCGCGGTAGCCGAACTGCAGGTGATGGTCGTCGATGTCCGTGACGTTGACGTAACCGACCGCCGGGAAGAAATTCTTCTCGACGCGCTTGTAGTTATAGAGACCCTGCCAGCCCTGCGCGTTCGGCAGCACGATGCCGACGGCGTACGCGGCGTTGTCGTCGTTCGCCAGGCCTTCGGTCTCGGTCTGTTCGTAGAAGCCGTTCAGCTCGATCGTGTTGCCGTAAAACGCGGTGTTGCGATAGCGGAAGTCGGTGCCGACCAGCGTGTTGTCGAGATTGCCCTGCGGATTGCCGTCCGTGACGATCGCGCCGATCTGCGTGCGCGAGCCGACGTTCAGCACCGTGCGTCCGACGAAGATGTTCTGCTGCTCGATGCCAAAACCTTCGTCCTGGTTCACGACGAGCGTACCGACGTTCCAGTCGCCGATGCGGCCACTGAGTTTCGCGCCGGCGTTGATGTCGATCGGCGAACCGTTCGGCGCAAGACCGATCTTGCGCGAGAAGAACGGCCGCGCACTCTGCCGCGCAGGGTTCGACGCCGCCGCCGAACCCGTCCCCGACACGTTGTTGAAGCCGCCCCAGCCGATCTGGCCGAATTCGAAGATGTCGACGTCGCGCAGGAAGAAGTCGCGCTTCTCCGGGAAGAAGAGGTTGAAGCGCGTGAGGTTAACCTGACGGTCGTCGACTTCAGTCGCCGAGAAGTCGGTGTTGATCGTCAGCGCCGCGTTCAGCTGCGGCGTGATCTTGTAGAACACGTCGAGCTGCGGCTCGTAATTGTTTTCGGTGAAACCGTTCGGCCCGAAGCGGCGCCGGCGCGCGATCGCCATCGACGGCACGACGTCGAGGCCGAGTCCCTGCCGAAGGCCGTCGAAGCCCTGCGCGGTGCCCGCGACGCTCGGATTGATCTCGCGGTTGCGCGACGACCACGCGATGCTTTCGTTGCTGCGGCGGCGGATGCGGTTGAAGTTGATGCCCCAGGCCGGGGAGTCGGGGTTGAAGCTGAGCGTCTGGAACGGGATGCGGATCTCGGTCGTCCAGCCGTCGTCGTCGCGCTGCGATTTCGCTTCCCAGATGCCGTCCCAGTTGCCTTCGACGTCGTTGATGTTCTGGAAGAGCCCTTCCCAGCGAATGCCGTTCGGATTCACTTCGAAGCGGTAACCGTTGCGGCGATCGAGGTACGGATCGAGGATCACGGCGAAGATGTCGTCGCTGCCGAGGCCCTGGCCCTGGCGCAGGATGCGGTCGCTGATCTGGCTCGGGTCCGTTTCCGACATGCGCGCGGCGACGTACAGCGCGTCGCTCGTGTAAAACACGCGCACCTCGGTGCGCTCGGTGGGTTGCGCATATTCGGTCGGGAAAACCTGGTGCAGGTCTTCGATGACAGCGGCCTGCGCCCACAATGCATCGTCGAGACGGCCGTCGATCGTCACAGCGCCTTCGAGCGCCGGCAGCACGACATTCTTCGACGGATCGACCGTGACGGGCGCCTGCGCCCATGCGGCGCATGAAATGGTGGTGGCGGCAACCGCCAACGCACGCGCAAGCGACGCGCCGGCACGGCGGCGCGCCCTTACGGAATCGCGGCGCACCCTTACGGAATGGCGGCGCGCCCTTACGGAGTCCAGTGCAATCGGTGACATGTTCTTCTTAGGGGCTGGTAGCAGATCGGCATTAAAGACCGAAACCGGAATCCGATAAAGAGTGGATAAAGCGCGAAAGTTCGCTACCGCAGGTGCTGCGTTCAACGGCTGCACGTATACTCGCCCCGCCCGCTGCATTCCGCGGCGCTTCATTCCCGGCGCTCCGTGCCGGCATCCACGATGCTGCCCAAGGTCCACACCATCCAGCCCGAACCGCTATGGAAGCTGCCCGCTTCCCTCGGCGACCGCATGCGCGCGGACCCCTCGCAGGCGCAATTCCGCCAGTTCCTGTTCTGCGGCATCTATTGTGCCGTGGCCGTATTCTTCCTCGTGTTCTACGGCATCGCCGCGATGCTGCGCAGCGAACTCGTGTACGCATGGATCATCTTCGGCTTCGCGGCTACTACGACGATCGGCTACATCGCGATCTGGCTAAGCGGCGTCTACACGCTCGCGAACCATTTCGTCACGTTCCTGATGGGCTGCCTGTGCCTGTACCTCTATTACACGGGTGGCACCGCGAACACCGGACCGCTGTACTACCTCGTGTTCCCGATGGTGGCGCTATTCCAGCAAGGCATTCGCGCCGGCGCATTCTCGGTGGCGGCGCTGCTCGTCGCGACCGTCGTTCTGCAAAGCAGCGGCATGTTCGGCTTCGATACGGACCGCTACGACTTCACGTTCATCTCGCGCCTCGGCACCGTGTACGTGATCGTGTCGGTGCTCGCCTTCATGTTCGCGTACTTCCGTTCACGCGCCGAGCGTGAACTCGCGCTCAGCGAAAGCGATCTCGACCAGATCGTATACAGCGACGTCCTGACCGGCCTCGCCAACCAGAATCTGATGAGCAAATTGCTGTATACCGAGGCACTGCGCTTCGAGCGATACCAGACGCCGTTCTGCCTGATGCTCGTCGAGATCGACCAGTTCCAGAAGCTGCACATCAAGCACGGTGGTGATTTCACCAACGAGGTGATGATCGGGCTCGCGCGCATCTTCTCGGGCATCCTGCGCCGCCAGGACATCGCCGGGCGCTGGGACAGCAACCGCTTCGTGATCCTCGCGCCGGTGACGAGCCTGCAGGGCGGCCTGATCCTCGGGCAGCGCCTCGTCGACGCGGTGGCCAATCATTCGTTTTCGATCGGCAGGACACACTTCACGATCACCGTCAGCGTCGGCGTCACGGAAGCACGCGCGGAAGACGTCACCGAACTGATCAACCGCGCCGACGAACTGCTTTACACCGCGCGCAAGCTCGGGGGCAACCGCGTGCTCGACAAGGTGCCCGACAGCAGTCCGGACACCAGCCTGATGGACTTCCTGATTCAGAACCGGAAGGTGTAGTTGTACTTCACCGTCAGGTCGTCGTAGGTCGACACGAAGTCGTTGTCGCGATCGATGTCCGCGAGCCCCCAGTTCAGCACGATGTACATCTCGCGGCCCGGTTCCGGGATCCAGTACAGGCGGCTGTTGATGCCGATGCCTTCCGATACGTTGTCGTACTGCACGCGGTTCGACCACGTGAGGTCCGCCGTGAAGTTGATCTGTCCGTTGAACGAAATCTGCCGCACCGTGAAGTTGCCCTGCGGCAGTTCGATGCGCTGTTCCGAGTAACTCGTCTGCAGGTTCCAGCCGCGGCGCGGCTGCCACGTCACGCTGACGTTTCCCTGCGTGTTCGTGCCGTCGTAGTAATCGCCCTGCGTGAAGCTGATGCGCCCTGCCCACTCGCGCTGGCCGCCCGTTTGCAGCTGGATGCCGGCGCGATCGAATTCGTAGTCGCCCACGGGAATCACGACGCTGCGGCTGCCGTCGGCGGCGCGGTAGATCGTGAAGGGACGCGTCAATACTTCGCGCTGGCGTGAGACCGTGGCGCTGACGACGTCGTTCGTATTGTTGTTCACGTTCGTGCGCAACTGCACGATCTGCGAAATCAGGTCACCCGAGTCGAGATCGGTGTTGCGGTAGCCGTCGAAGCCGGCGTACCACGACCGCACGTAGCTGCCTGGCGTCAGGAAGCTGCGCGAGCCGAAGTCGAGCGCATGGTCGGCGATGCCGCGCTGGTTCACGAAGCCGAGGCCGGGATTGAAGTTATAGTCGACGACCTTGTAGTTGTACGCACCGCGCCAGCCGTTCGAGTTAGGCGCGGCGACGCCGAAGCCGTAGGAATCGTCATCGCCATCGAGGCCCGGCGTATCGGACTGCTGGTACCACGCTTCGCTTTCGACGACGCGGCCGCCGGGCAAGCGCGAGTTGCGGTAGCGGAAGTCGGCACCGACGAGGCTGTTGTCGACATTCGCCTGCGGATCGCCGTCGGTGACGATGAAGCCCACCTGCGACTCGGTCAGTACGTTGCGCGCCGCGCGGCCGACGAACACGCTCTGCGCGTCGATGCCGCTCGCGTCGTCTTCGTCCTGCCGCACGATCAGCGAGCCGAGGTTCCAGTCGCCTACGCGGCCACTGAGTTTGCCGCCGGCGATCAGGTCGACCGGTGCACCGGTCGGTGAAAGGCCGATGTTGCGCGAGAAGAACGGACGTCCGTTCTGCTGCGCGGCGGTCGGCACCGCTTCGTTGCCTTCCTGGCCGAAGATCACGCCATTGCCGATGCGGCCGAACTGGAAGATGTCGCTGTCGCGCGTGAAGAAGTCGCGGCGCTCGGGAAAGAAGAGGTTGAAACGCGTCAGGTTCACGACGCGGTCATCGACTTCGGTGGCCGAGAAGTCGGTGTTGATCGTCAGTGCCGCGTTCAGCTGCGGCGTGACCTTGTAGTACACGTCGAGCTGCGGTTCGAGGTGCGTATCCTCGAAGTCCGTGACCGGCCCCATGCGACGCTCCTTGCGCGCGATGAAGTACGGCACTACATCGAGCCCGAGGCCCTGCTCGAGCCCGCGGAAGCCCGCAGCCGTGCCGGCGATGCTCGGGTTCACGAGCCGGTTGCGCGAGATCCAGCCGATCTCCTCGTTGTTGCGGCGGATCGTGCGGCGGAAGTTGATGCCCCACTCGCTATTGGCGGGATTGAACGACAGCGTCTGGAACGGAATGCGGATCTCGGTGGTCCAGCCGTCGCTGTCGATGTTCGACCTGGCCTGCCAGATGCCGGTCCAGTTGCGGTCCACCTGCGAGACGTTCTGGTAGATGCCTTCCACGCGTA
Source organism: Pseudomonadales bacterium (assembly GCA_036405915.1). Lineage (GTDB taxonomy): Bacteria > Pseudomonadota > Gammaproteobacteria > Pseudomonadales > Pseudohongiellaceae > CAILUG01. The sequence continues at coordinate 45,417 of DASWWP010000181.1, read as the reverse complement.
CGCCGTTGGCGTTGATCTCGAACAGGTAGCCGCCGCGGCGATCGAAGTACGGGTCGATCATCAGGTTGAAGGTGTCGTCGTTCTGCAGGCCCTGGCCCTGGCGCATGATGTTCGCGCGGATCAATGTCGGGTCCGTCTCGTACATCCGCGCGCCGACGTACAGGGCGTCCTTCGTATAGAACACGCGCACTTCGGTACGCTGCGTGGGCTCGCCGTACTCGACCGGGTTCATCTGGTGGAAGTCGGCAACGAGCGCCGCACGCGCCCACACTTCCTCGCTGAGGACGCCATCGACGTCGACGTCGGCCGCGAGGTCCTCCACCTGGATGACCTTGCTGCCGGTAACGCCGTTGGCATTGTCCTGCTGTGCCCCGGCCGCGGTGCCGAGCAGGGCGAGGAATAGTGACGTGGCGATGTTACGAAGGGCGGAATGACGTGTCGCGTGCGCAGCCATGGGGTACCTCTGAAAACGAGGCGGCGAGGATAACGCGGCGGCGCGGCATCAACTATCCATCGGGGCACCAGCCGCGTGGGGACTGCGTCACTTTCTCTTTATTTGCACACTCGCGGTTCGGCACTCAGTACGCACCTGCTCGCGACCAGGCCACTGGGCCCTGAGGTCAGCCCCGCAAGGTGATGTAAAACACGAACGCGACCGGGAAGACCATACAGCCCTAGCGCAACTCCCAGTGACCAAGCCGCGCGCGCAGTTCATCCAGCTGCTGCCGCAGCTGGTCGCGCTCCTCGAGCAGGTCGAGCACGAGCGGCAGGCTGCTGACCTGCAGTTCGAGGTCGCGATGCAGCCGCCAGGCTTTCTGCAGGCGCAGGATCGACATGACGGAAAAGCGCCAGCTGATGCTCTGGTCGCCCGACACGTGCGCGACGCCCTGCTCGACGCACTCGATGATGAAGTGCTCTTCGAGCCGCGTGCGCCGGCATACGTCGGCGAGCGTCGCGAACGTGAACTCGTCGTTGTCGTCGTGCAGGATGCTGATGATGCCGTTGTCGCTCATGGTTGTGTTCCCTCCCACGCGCTGCGCGGATTGAACGCAGCGTATTCGCTCGCGAGCGCTTCGTAGTTCCGGCGCGCGCCGTCGCTCACCTGCGGCGGCAGCACGAGTTTCAGCACGACGTAGAAGTCACCGGGCGGCGTGCCGGGAAGGCCGAGACCGGTGAGTCGCAGTTTCGTGCCGTTCTGGCTGCCGGCCGGTATCGTCACGATCGTGCGTCCTTTCAGTGTCGGCACCGTGAGCTTCGTGCCAAGTGCTGCCTCCCAGGGTGTGACAGGCGCCACGAGCGTCAGGTTCCGTTCGTCGACCGTATACAGCGGATGTGGTGCGAGGCGTACGGTGGCGAGCAGGTCGCCATTGTCGGCGCCGCCGAAGCCCGGCGCGCCCTGCCCCTTGATGCGCAGCACGCTGCCTTCGCTGCTGCCGGGCGGAATCTTGATCTTCAGTTTGCGCGTGCGCTGGATGCGGCGGCCGTGCTCGTCGATTTCCGGAATGCGCAGCTCGACGGTTTTCTCGCTGCCTCTATAGGCTTCCTCGAGGAACAGCGGCAACTCGACATGGGCGTCTTCGCCGCGCATGCGCATCGATGCGCCGTCATTGCCACCGGCCCCAAAGTCACCGCCGCCAAAACCGCCGCGCCGGAAGCCGCCACCGCGACCGAACATCGCCTCGAAGAAATCGCTGAAGCCTTCGGCGTCGCCGAAGCCCGCGCCTTCATATGCGCCGCCACTGCCGGGACTCCAGCCGGGCGGCGGCTTGAACTGGCCGTTGCCACCGCGCGCGCCATACGCGCGCAGGTTGTCGTATTCGCGGCGCTTGTCGGGATCCTTCAATACCTCATAGGCTTCGCCGACGTCCTTGAAGCGCTGCTCGGCATTCTTCTCCTTGCTGACGTCGGGATGGTATTTGCGCGCGAGGCGCTTGTAGGCTTTCTTGATGTCGTCGGCCGTCGCCTTTTCATCGACGCCCATGATTTCGTAATAATCTTTGAATTCCACGCGCGTGCCCACACACTCCTTTCGAACCTGCATTGTGCCGGGAAACGGCGGCTCCTCCGCTTGATTCCGGGCAAATGCCCCTGCAAATCAGGTTAATACCCGAAGGAGGTTGCATATGTCGAAGCGTCCACCCATTGCAGTGCTGACCTTGCTCGGCACGTTCACCGCCCTTTCCACTCTTCATTCCGCAACTGCCTTCGCGCAGGCGCAGGTTGCACCGCGGGCGACGGCTCCCGAGGAGGCGCAACGGGCTGCGCAGACCGCGGCGCAAAATCCCGTGGACGAACAACGCGCGGAAGAGCAGCGCGTGGCTCCCGAAGATCCGATCGTGTTCAACGGCGGCATCGGCCTGCAGGAGCGCGCGAGTGCGCCCCAGGAGGGCACGAAACTCGAATTCTTCGTGGCGAGCGGCGCCTACCTGTCGGACGTGAACGTGCGCGTCGAAGACGACAGCGGCAATGAAATCGTCAACACGGTGACCGACGGTCCCTGGCTGATCCTCGACCTGCCGGACGGGCAGTACAACGTGCATGCGAGTTTCGGCGGTGGCGCGCAAAGTGGCCAGATCACGGTGGATGGCCGTGCGCAGCAGTACGGCTACCTGCTGCCCGTCGAGAACTGACTGGAAACACTACCGGAGTCCGGGGCGCTTGCACCTGTCTGAAATATCAGACAGATCAAAAACTTAAGGAAGACTGAAAATAACGCTTGCACGATAGCATCCTCGCCGTTACGTTACGCACCACTTTACTAGTTACCTAGTAAAGCATCTAACTATCCAGGTGCGACGACGATGATCACGACCCGACAACTGGGCTTCTCCTACTCCCGCAAGCGCAAGCCCCTATTCGAAGGCCTCGACCTCAGTCTTCCGGCCGGCACGATCTGCGGCATGCTCGGCGCAAACGGCGCGGGCAAAAGCACCTTGCTGAAAATTTTCGCCGGACTGCTGTTTCCGCAGACGGGTGACTGCCACGTGCTCGGCCACCGCCCTGGCGCGCGCGAACCGTCATTCCTCGCCGACATCTTCCTGCTGCCGGAAGAGATCCACGTCCAGCCGCTGACGGCAGCGCGCTATACCGCCCGCTATGGCAGCCTCTATCCACGTTTCGATCGCGACCGGTTCTTCGCCCTGCTCGATGAGTTCGAGCTGCCGCTCGACCAGAACGCGGATGCGCTATCGATGGGCCAGAAGAAAAAATTCCTGCTCGCGTTCGGCATCGCCACGAACACGCGCCTGTTGATCATGGACGAACCGACCAACGGCCTCGACATCCCGAGCAAGAGCCAGTTCCGCCGGGTGTTGATCAACCACTTCGATCCGGCCCGCAGCTTCATCATCTCGACGCACCAGGTGCACGACCTCGAAAGCCTGATCGACTCCGTGCTCGTGATCGCCGACGGACGCATCCTGCTGCACGCACCGCTCGACACCGTGGCGCAGCGCCTGACCGTCGAGGTGGAACACCAGAAGCCTGATGACGCCTTGTTCGTCGAACAGACGCTCGACGGCTACCGCGTGCTGCGTGCCAATGAATCCGGCATCGACAGCAGCGTGGACCTGAGCCTGCTGTTCGGGTTCGTCACGACGCACAAAGCCGAGGCCCAGGCACTGTTCGCAGACCCGGCACCGTTTGCGAGACAGGCTCTGCCTGCAAAAGGAGTTTCAGCATGAACGACATCTTCGATCCGCGCCGCTTCGCGCGCGTATTGCTAAACGATCTGTTGCAGCTGCAGCCACGCCGGGTGGCGTTTGCATCGCTCGGACTCGCCGGACTGGGCCTCCTCGTGTACCTCGCCAACGTCGGCACGCCGGTCGCCCAGGCCGAAGGTTCGCCGCTTGCCTTGGTACAGTTCGCCGCCCTGCTGCTCCTTGGCGGCTCGATCTTCACGAGCATGATATTCAACGACATGCACCATCCGCTCGAGCGGTACCACTACCTGATGCTGCCCTGCTCCAATCTCGAACGCTTCGTGAGCCGCTACCTGATCAGCGCGCCGCTGTACGTGCTGTACGCGATCGTGTTGTACAAGGTGTTCGAAATCGGCGCGAATTTCGTGTGCGCACTGTTGCGCGAAGGCCGCGTCGTCGCGCCGCTCGACCTTGGCGCAACGGGCTTCATCGAGCTCGTGAAGGCCTACTTTTTCCTGCACCTGTTCGTGTTCGGCGGCGCGATCTGGTTCCGCTCGCATGCATTGCTGAAGACGATGTTCGCGGGCTTCGTGTTCTGGGCACTGTTCGGCACGGCGTTCTTCGTTGCCGTGCGACTGTTTTACCGGGACGCCTTCATCTCGCTGTTCGAGACGAACCCCGACGGCCCATACCTCAATTTCGAATTCTTGTTTATCGACGGCGTGGTGTGGCTCCACAAGCTGCTGTTCGCCGCGTTCCTCGCGTGGTGCCTGTTCCTTGCCTGGCTTGGCCTGAAAGACCACGAGGTGCAAGGTGGACTTTAAACCGAACTACCCTATCTACCTGCAGGTCGCCGACTTCATCTGCGAGAAGGTGCTGACCGGCGCATGGAACGACGGCGACAAGCTGCCGGCCGTCAAGGACCTCGCCGTCATGACCTCGGTGAATCCGAACACGGTTATCAAGGCGCTGACGCATCTCGTCGACAACGAAATCCTGACGACGCAGCGCGGCATCGGTTATTTCCTGACTAACGGCGCGCGCAGCAAGACGCTTGCACTGAAGCGCAACCAGTTCATCGACCAGGAATTGCCGCAGGTGTTCGCGAGCATGAAGCTGCTGGGTCTCAGCATCGAGGAACTGCATGACATCCACCGCCGCTTGATGGGAGGGACCCCGTGACCTACAACCTGCTGAAGAATGCCCTGCTCGCCATGCTGCTGCACGCCGGAACGAGTTGCGTGATCCACGCGGGTAACGAAGCGCCCGCGATCGCTTCCGGACAACTATTGCAGTCGTGCGCGATGCCGAACGCCGTTCTTACCCCGAAGCTCGCCGGAGCCCACTCATGAAAACCAGCAGACGCCTCCTGTTCGGCACGTTCGCCGCCCTGCTCGCCGCACCCGTGGTGCTCGTTGCCTATGGGCGCATCAGCGGCGCCGGCATCATGTACGAGCTGCCCGCACCCGAACGTCCCACCGCCGAGGATCTCGCCGCACTGCGGGACTTCGATACGATCGAGGTCCGCGGCGACTTCGCGCTCGAGATCGCCGGCGCGCCGGAGTACTCCGTGACCTACACCCCGCTCACCGGCAGCCGCGGATTTTTGCGTGCGAACGTGACCGACGGCACGCTCACGATCGAAGGCTACGCAAACCGCACGGAAACCACTGCCGGCACGGTGCGCATCACGCTGCCGGAACTCTCGCACGTCGATGCAGAAAGCCTGTTCATGCTGACGGTACGCGACTTCGACGGCGAGGCACTGACCCTCGACGCCGCTGCAGTGCGGCGGCTCATCGTCGAAAACAACCGCCTTGGCGAGCTCGATGTGGCGCTGCAGGCTCCGTGGAACATCACGTTCCGCAACAACGAGATCGGTACGACGCGGATGTCCCGGCTTGGGGCGACTGCCACTGTGGAATAGTCGCGTGTTCGCCCCAGTGCCGGTTCTTGACGCTTACTTGATGCACTCGCGAATCGTCCCCACGATCTGCCGCACGCACTCCAGCCGCGTGTAGTTCTGGCGCACGAGCAGCACGATGCGGCGTGACGGTGCGGGGGACTGGAAGTCGATGTAGCGGAGGTCGCTGTTGTCGTCGCGGTTTTTTACGGCGAGTTCGGGCAGCAGCGTGATGCCCATGTTCGCCGCCACCATGTAGCGCAGCGTTTCGAGGCTGGTCGCCTGGAAGCGCTTGTCTTCGTCGGCGCCGGCGCTGAAGCAGTAGCCGAGGGCCTGGTCCCTGAGGCAATGGCCGTCTTCGAGCGTCAGCACCTTGTGGCCTTCCAGGTAATCCAGCTTCACGCGCTTGCGGTCCGCGAGCTCGTGTTTCGCGCTGACGGCCAGCACGAACTTCTCCTCGAACAGGTCGTAGGCCTGGAAGGCACGCATGTCGTCGAGCCACGGCAGCACGAGTGCGTCGAGCGTGCCGTCGTCGAGCAGTTTCAGCAGGTCGCCGGTTTTCTGCTCGTGCAGGAACATCTGCAGGTCCGGCAGCTTGCGAATCAGCTCCGGCATGACAAGCGGCAGCAGGTAGGGCGCCAGCGTCGGGATCAGGCCGAGGTGGAATTCGCCGGCGAGCGGATCGCCGAGCGTCCTGGCCGTCATCTCGAGTTCGCGGGCGGCCATCAATACGCGGCGGGCCTTGCCGAGCAGCTGTTCGCCGGCGGGCGTCAGCATGATGTTGCGCGGGTGGCGCTCGATCAGGCTCACGCCGAGCTGCTCCTCCAGCTTCATGATCTGGCCACTCAGGGTCGGCTGGCTCACGTGGCAGGCTTCGGCGGCCTTGCCGAAGTGGCGGTACTTTTCGATGGCGTCGAGGTATTCGAGGTCGCGGATCTTGATCATGTTCGCTCGCTGCAGGACCTTGTGGCATAAAGGGGAAGCGACGGGATTCTAGCGCATCCGCAGCCTGGACCAGCCGCAGCCCTCAGGTAAATACCGGAGGCAATCTCAGGTGAATTCCCGGTTGTTACTCGGGTCCAGCCCTAGTCCTATACACGGGTTTTGCCATCTATCCCGCAATCCTTAGAAAAATCCAATGAATAGTGCGACTCCCGTGGCGCGCACCGCCGCCCAGCAACACACGTTTTCGCCGTCACCCATCGGCGCGCTGCCGACCGACAGTCCCGTGCTCTACCTCCTGATCGCGGCCGGCCTCGTCAGCGTATTCATCGCTGACATCATGACACCGCTCGGCACCGCCGTGTGGGTGCTCTACGTCATCCCGCTGACATTGTCGCTGTGGCTGTCACGTCCGCTCATGCCGGTTTTCGTGGTGCTGCTGATATCGCTACTGATAACGCTCAACTTCTTCTTCGACCCACCCGGCATGGACCCGCGGATTGCACGCATCAACCGCGTGATGGGCGCCGTGTCGTTCTGGGTGCTGGCCGGGATCGGCTTCTTCTATATACGCAACCGCAACGCCGTGCGCCGCGAAGACTGGCTGCGCATTGGCAAGCAGCGGCTGAACGAATTGCTGCGCGGCGAGCTGCGCATCGAGGAACTCACGGCGAACGTACTCGCCTTCCTCGGTGACTATATCGGCGCCGTTGCCGGTGCCTTCTTCGTGAAGGACGGGCCCGACTTCAACAAGGCCTCCACGCATGGCGTCGACGCCGACGGCGTGCCGAACCGCGTCATGCCCGGCGACGGCCTGCTCGGCCAGGTTGCCAAAGACGGCAAGACGCGCCTGATGCAGGACGTGCCGGTGCAGTATCTCAGCGCCGGTTGCGCGTTCGGCCGCGGCCAGCCGCGGCACCTGCTGATGGCAGCGGCGACGGCCGACGGTGTCGTCAACGGCGTCATCGAACTCGGTTTCATGGAAGAACCGCCCGAGCGCGCGCTCGAACTGCTGCTGCGCGCCAGCGAAGTGATCGGCATTGCATTGCGCTCGGCCAACTACCGCGCGCACCTGCACAACCTGCTCGAGGAAAGCCAGCGCCAGGCCGAGGAGCTGCAGGTGCAGGGCGAAGAGCTGCGCGTGTCGAACGAGGAACTCGAGGAACAGAGCCGTGCACTGCAGGAATCGCAGGCCCGCCTCGAACAGCAGCAGGCTGAACTGGAGCAGACGAACGCGCAGCTCGAGGAACAGACGCAACTGCTCGAAGCGCAGCGCGACGACCTCCACAAGGCGCAGGAAGCGCTCGAGCAGCGCTCGCGCGAACTCGAACGCGCAAGCCAGTACAAGTCGGACTTCCTCGCGAACATGTCCCACGAGCTGCGCACGCCGCTGAATTCCTCGCTGATCCTCGCGAAGCTGCTCGCCGACAACCCGAACGGCAACCTGACGCCCGAACAGGTCATGCACGCGCAGACGATACAGTCCGCCGGCAACGACCTGCTGAACCTGATCAACGACATCCTCGACCTGTCGAAGATCGAGGCCGGCCACATGGAGATCATCTCGGAGCCGACGCGGATCAGCGCCCTCGTCGGCGGCCTCGAGCGCACGTTCCGCCCGCTGGCGGAAACGAAGAACCTGCAGTTCACGTACTCGGTCCAGCCGGGCACGCCGCAGGAAATACGCACCGATTCGAAACGGCTGGAACAGGTGCTGAAGAACCTGCTGTCGAATGCAGTCAAGTTCACCGAGCGCGGCGAAGTACAGCTGACGATCAGCCGCACGCCGGAAGGCCTCGTGGCCTTCGCCGTGAGCGATACCGGCATCGGCATCGCGGCCGAGCACCAGGACGCGATTTTCGACGCCTTCCGCCAGGCCGACGGCACGACGAACCGCAAGTTCGGCGGCACCGGCCTCGGCCTGTCGATCTCGCGCGAACTCGCGCGCATTCTCGGTGGCGAAATCCGCCTCGTCAGCGAACCCGGCAAGGGCAGCGTGTTCACGGTCACCGTGCCTGAAACGCTCGACTCCGGCATCGTCAGGACCGGTGAAGTGCCCGCGCCGACGCTGGCGCAGTTCGCACCGCGGCATGCGCCGCGCAAGGCGCCAGCGAAAAACGTGGACCCGGCCAGCATTCCGACACTGCGCTCGACGTCGATCGACGACGACCGCGAGCGCCTGTCGCCGCGCCGCCAGCTGCTGCTCGTCGTCGAGGATGACGAACGTTTCGCACGCATCCTGTTCGACATGGCGCATGAGCAGAACTTCCAGTGCATCGTCAGCAGCGCGGCCGACGAGGCCAGCGAGCTCGCCGATCGTTTCCTGCCGAGCGCGGTGATCCTCGACGTCGGCCTGCCGGACCACTCAGGCCTGTCGGTACTCGACCGCCTGAAGCACAACGCACGCACGCGCCACATCCCAGTGCACGTGATCTCGGCCGAAGACTATGCCGAAACCGCCTTCTCGCTCGGCGCCGTCAGCTACACGCTGAAGCCCGTGAAGCGCGAGGAATTGCTGCACACCTTCCAGCAGCTCGAACGCAGCACGACGCAGCGCATGCGCCGCGTGCTCGTCGTCGAAGACGACCGCGTGCAGCGCGAAAGCATCGAGAAGCTGCTTGCGGCGCCCGACGTCACGATCGTCGGCGCGGGCAGCGTCGCCGAATGCCTGCAACTGCTGAAGAACGAAACCTTCGACTGCATGGTGCTCGACATCTCGCTGCCCGACGAGTCCGGCTACACGCTGCTCGAAACGCTCAGCAAGGAAGACAGCTACTCGTTCCCGCCCGTGATCGTCTACACCGGCCGCGACCTGTCGTCCGCGCAGGAGCAGCAACTGAGGCGTTATTCGAAGTCGATCATCATCAAGGGCGCGAAGTCGCCCGAACGCCTGCTCGACGAAGTGACGCTGTTCCTCCACCAGGTCGTCAACGAACTGCCGGCCGAACAGCAGAACATGCTGAAGAAGGCACGCAACCGCGATGCGGTGCTCGAAGGCCGCCGCATCCTCATCGTCGAAGACGACATCCGCAACATCTACTCGATCAGCAACATCCTCGAACCGCGCGGCGCCGTCGTGCAGATCGCGCGCAACGGACGGGAAGCGCTCGATGCGCTCGAAAAATCGAAAGGCACGCCGGACAAGGCCATCGACCTCGTGCTGATGGACGTCATGATGCCCGAGATGGACGGCATCACGGCCACGAAACACATCCGCGCACAGGGCGAATGGCGCAGGCTGCCGGTCATCATGCTGACGGCCAAGGCGATGCGCGACGACCAGGAGCAGTGCATGGCCGCCGGCGCGAACGACTACATGGCAAAACCGCTCGACGTCGACAAGCTGCTGTCGCTGGTGCGCGTATGGATGCCGCGCTAGATGGGCTCGCCCGTGGATTCACGCCCATCGATGGACAAGAGCACCGAGGACATCGAACTCGAACTGCTGCTCGATGCGATCTACCGGAAGTACAGTTATGACTTCCGGCATTACGCGATGGCATCGATCCGGCGCCGCCTGAAGCAGGCGCGCGAGCGCTTCGGCTGCGCGACGTATTCGGCGCTGCAGGACCGCGTGCTGCACGACGAAGCCGTGCTGCCGAGCCTGCTGTCGTACCTGACGGTGCAGGTCAGCGAGATGTTCCGCGACCCTTCGTACTTCCGTGCGCTGCGCGAGGAAGTGATCCCGCATCTGCGTACGTATCCATCGCTGAAGGTCTGGGTCGCCGGCTGCAGTTCCGGCGAGGAACTGTATTCGCTCGTGATCCTGTTCCGCGAGGAACAGCTCGAGAACCGCACCTTGTTCTACGCCACCGACATCAATCCCGACGCGCTCGCGAAGGCCGAAGCAGGCGTGTACGAGCTGAGCCGCATCCCGCTGTTCACCGAAAACCATCGCAAGGCCGGCGGCAAGTCGTCGCTGAGCGACTACTACACGGCGGCGTACGGCGGCGCGGTGTTCGACAAGAGCCTGCGCGAGCGCGTCGTGTTTTCCGACCACAGCCTGGTCAGCGACGCGGCCTTCGCCGAAATGCAGCTGATCTCGTGCCGCAACGTCCTCATCTACTTCGTGCGCGACATGCAGGATCGCGCGTTCGGCCTGTTCAAGGAATCGCTGGGCCCGAAGGGCTTCCTCGGTCTCGGCGCGAAGGAAACGGTACGCTTCTCGCAGCATGCGAATGCCTTCACCGACTTCAACCGCAGCGAACGCATCTACCGCAAGCGGGACCTGCAATGAGCGCATCCACGCTGCAGGCGGTCGCCATCGGAGCCTCGGCCGGCGCGCTCGACGCGCTGTCGGTGATCCTGCCGCCGCTGCCTGCGGATTTCCGGCTTCCGCTGTTCCTGGTCGTGCACCTGCCCCCTGACAAGGAGAGCCTGCTCACCGACATCCTCGCGGCGAAGTGCCGCCTGCGTGTGCGCGAAGCCGAAGACAAGATCCCGATCGAAGGTGGTACGCTGTATGTCGCTCCGCCGAACTACCACATGCTCGTCGAGAGCGACGGTTGCCTGTCGTTGTCGAGCGACGAGGAAGTCCATTTTTCGCGGCCGTCGATCGACGTGCTGTTCGAAAGCGCAGCCGATGCCTATGGCGAGGCACTCGGCGGCATCGTGCTCACGGGTGCGAACGAAGACGGCGCCGCGGGCCTGCGTGCAATCGCAGCTGCGGGTGGTACCGCCGTCGTCCAGCAGCCTGCGCTCGCGATGGCCGCGGCCATGCCGCAGGCCGCGCTGAACGCCTGTCCGTCCGCGCGCGTGCTTGGCCTCGAGGCCATCGGCGCGTGGTTGCAATCACTCCACCAGGAGGGCAGCTCATGACGAGCTTTCAACCGGTTCCAATACTGATCGTCGACGACCTCGACGAAAACCTCATCGCGCTAGAGGCGCTGCTACGCTCCGACCAGGTGAAGCTGCTGAAGGCGCGCTCCGGTCCCGAAGCGCTCGAACTGCTGCTGCAGCACGAAGTGGCGCTCGCGCTCGTCGACGTGCAGATGCCCGGCATGGACGGCTTCGAACTCGCCGAACTGATGCACGGCAACCAGCGCACGCGCGGCATCCCGATCATCTTCCTGACGGCGGGCCGTTCCGACGAAGAGCGCCACTACAAGGGTTACGAAGCCGGCGCTGTCGACTTCCTGCACAAGCCTATCGACCCGGACATCCTGAAGAGCAAGGTCGGCGTGTTCTTCGAACTGCACCGGCGCCACCAGGAAATCGCGCGGCAACGCGATGAACTCGAAGCAGCCTCCGAAGAACTGCGCCGCTATACGATCGCATTGAAGGAAGCTGACCAGCGCAAGGACGAATTCCTCGCAACGCTCGCGCACGAATTGCGCACGCCGCTCGCGCCGATCCGCAACGGCCTCGAAATCCTGCGCCGGCAGCCGAGCCCCGACACGGCCGAGCGGGCATGCGAACTGATGGACCGGCAGCTGTCGCACATGGTGCAGCTGATCGACGACCTGCTCGACATGTCGCGCGTCAGCAAGGGCAAGATCGTGCTGCGGCGCGAAACGACGACGCTTCAGGCGATCGTCGCGCCCGCCGTGGACAACATGCGCGCGCACGTCGACGCCGGCGGCCATAGCCTGCGTGTCGAGCTGTGCGACACGCCGCTGTGGATCGACGCGGACGCCACGCGCATCGACCAGATCGTCAGCAACCTGCTGAGCAACGCGGTGAAGTACACGCCAGCTGGCGGAGAAATCGCGCTGAGCCTCGCCGAGGAAGACGGCGAAGCCGTGATCCGCGTGAAGGACAACGGCATCGGCATTCCGCCCAACATGCAGGCGAAGATCTTCGACCTCTTCACGCAGGTGAACACCAGCATCTCCCGCTCGCAGGGCGGACTGGGCATCGGCCTCGCGCTCGTGCGCAACCTCGTGAACCTGCACGACGGCACGATCGGCGTCGAGAGCCCCGGCCTCGACAAGGGCAGCACGTTCACCGTGCGCCTGCCGCTCGCACGCCCGCCGTCCGACATTCCCGCCCTGCAGAGCGAGCCGGCGCCGCCGGTGACGCCCGCACTGCGCATCCTCGTCGTCGACGACAACGAGGATTCGGCGGAAACCACGGGCTGGCTGCTCGAAAGCATGGGCCACGCCGAGATCCGCATTGCGCACGACGGACCACAGGCGCTCGCCGTCGCGGCCGACATGGAACCGGACGTGATCCTGCTCGACATCGGCCTCCCCGGCATGAATGGCTACGACGTGTGCCGCGAACTGCGGCGCGATCCGCGCTTCGCGAATACGCTGATCGTCGCGCAGACGGGCTGGGGCCAGGATCGCGACCGGGAGATGGCGCACTTCGCCGGATTCAGCCACCACCTCGTCAAGCCGCTGAAGCCCGACGACCTCGCGGACCTGTTCACGCGCGTGAAGCCCGGAACCGCGGCGGCGCAGGCAGCGGATTCGACCGTGGACGGCAGATGAGTGCATACCTCTCGAAACGGAGAGCCCCCTGCCACGTCTAGGGGTTTTTCCTCCTTGCCGTGCGGGTGTCGCACCGTCTTATATGCGATCGATATTGGACAGATGTGAACGCACGGCCGCGAGGCCGTTTTTACCAGCTTGCAGCCACTGTGACTTCACTGACTGGCGCATCTGCAGTCAGTGAGGACATTTATGAGTTCCAGATCCCTGCAAATCCTCGTGGTCGAGGACAACTACGATTCGGCGACGACGACCGGCTGGTTGCTCGAAAGCATGGGCTACCCGAATTACACGCTCGCGCAGGACGGGCCGACGGCTCTCGAACTCGCGCGCCGCACGCAGCCAGACGTCGTGATGCTCGACATCGGCCTGCCGGGCATGAACGGCTACGAAGTCTGCCGCGAGCTGCGCCGCAACCCGGCATTCGCCGACACGCTGATCATCGCGCAAACCGGCTGGGGCCAGGACCGTTACCGCGAAATGGCCTATTTCGCCGGCTTCGACCATCACCTGACGAAACCGCTGCGACCCGTGGATCTCGAGGCCCTCCTGTCGAAGGTGGAGCCCCGTGCCGAATCCACGCCTGGAAACGCCCATGCTTCAGAAGCCATTGCAGCGCCGCGCCGGTCTCCGGAAACGCGGCCGCGCAAATCCTGACGGCGCCGGAATGCCGCCCGGAGAACCGCCAGGATTTCTGCCGCCCGACGGCGAAATGGCGGACCTGATCAGCCGCCACGACTGGGCTGCCACGCCGCTCGGCCCGCTCGAGAACTGGTCACCCGCGCTGCGCATGATCGTGCGCTTCATGCTCGCCAACCGCTTCCCGATGCTGTTGTGCTGGGGCCCGCAGTACATCCAGCTGTACAACGACCACTACATTCCGATCCTCGGTGCGAAGCACCAGATGGGCGCCCTCGGTGCGCCGTATGCCGAATGCTGGCGCGAGGTGTATGCCGTGTTGCAGCCGCTGATCGATACGCCCTTTCACGGCGGACCGTCGACGTGGACCGAAGACCTCGAAATCATCGCGCATCGGCACGGCTATCCCGAAGAAGCGCATTTCACGGTCGCGTACAGCGCCGTGCCCGACGAAAGCGCTCCGCGCGGCATCGGCGGCGTACTCGCCACCGTGCACGAAACCACTGGCAAGGTAATCCCCGAACGCCGCGTGAAACTGCTCGGCGATCTCGGCGCGGCAATCGCTGGCACGACGAACGAAGAGCAGATCTGCACGCAGACGATGGCCACGCTCGCGCAGGATCCGAAGGACGTGCCGTTCGCGCTGGTCTACCTGTTCGATGAAACCACGAACGAACTGCGCCGCATGGGCGCCACCGGCGTGCCGGACGAAAGCCTCGGACCGGCCGTTTACCCGGCCGGCTCGTCACTCGCGGATTCGCCCTGGCCGCTCACCCTCGCGCTCGACACCGAAAGGACGCAACTTCGCAGCGGGCTCGGCGCGCTGCCGCGCGTCCCACCCGGGCCATGGGCGGAAGCGCCCGACGCGGTGGCGGTCGTCCCGTTCAAGTCCCACGGCGGAGGACGCGCGGCTGGCGCACTCGTCGTCGGCATCAGTCCGGTAATTACCGTCGATGCGGCCTACGGGACCTTCCTCGACCTGCTCGGCGCCCAGGTGGCCACCGCGATCGCGAATGCCCGTGCATACGCCGCCGAGCGGCGCCGCGCCGAAATGCTCGCTGAACTCGACCGTGCAAAGACCGCCTTCTTCTCTAACGTCAGCCATGAGTTCCGCACGCCGCTGACGCTGATGCTCGGCCCGCTGCGCGATTCGCTCGGCCAGGCCGAACTCGCGCCGCCGCTGCGCGCGAACCTCGAGATCGCGATGCGCAACGCCGAGCGCCTGCTGAAGCTCGTGAATTCGATGCTCGATTTCGCGCGCGTGGAAGCCGGCCGTGCGGAAGCGTCGTTCGAACCCGTGGACCTCGCGGCGCTGACGGCGGACATAGCCAGCAACTTCCGCGCCGCCACGGAGCGCGCTGGCCTCACGTTCGACGTCATGTGCCCCGACCTCGGCGAGGCCGTGTATGTCGACCGCGACATGTGGGAAAAGATCGTGCTGAACCTGCTGTCGAACGCGTTCAAGTTCACGCTCGAAGGCGGCATCGGCGTGGAGGTCACGCGTGACGACGACTGTGCGGTGATCACTGTCAGCGATACCGGGGTCGGCATTCCGGAAGCGGAGATGCCTCGCCTGTTCGAGCGCTTCCATCGCGTGGAAGGCAGCGCGGCGCGAACGCACGAAGGCTCCGGCATCGGCCTTGCGCTCGTGCAGGAACTGGTGCGCATGCACGGCGGCACGGTAGAGGCGACGAGCGCCGTGGGCATCGGCACGCGCTTCCACGTGCGCGTGCCGTTCGGCAGCACGCATTTGCCCGCAGACAAGATCCGCGTGGACAGGACACTGCCCGCGACGCGCAGTGGCGCACAGGTCTACGTACAGGAAGTGCTGCGCTGGCTGCCGGCAACTCAGGATCAGGAAGATGTCGTTCTCGAGCATGCCGATACGCCGCGCGACAAGCGATTCGCCAGCACGTTCGGCGCACGCATCGTGCTGGCCGACGACAACGCCGACATGCGCGGTTACGTACGCGAGCTGCTCAGCGGCGCCTATCGCGTTGAAGCCGTGGCCGATGGCCAGGAAGCACTCGCCGCCGCACGCCGCGAGGCGCCCGACCTCGTGCTGTGCGACGTGATGATGCCGAACCTCGACGGCTTCGGCCTGCTGCGGGCACTGCGTGCGGAACCCGAGCTTGCCGAGGTGCCGGTCGTCATGCTGTCGGCCCGTGCGGGCGACGAAGCGCGCATCGAAGGCTTCGAACGCGGGGCCGACGACTACGTCGTGAAACCCTTCCATGCACGCGAGCTGCTCGCACGCGTCGGCGCGCTGCTGGAACTGACGGCACTGCGCCGCGGCGCGCTGGCGAACCGCAACGAACAACTGCAGGATGCCGACCGTCACAAGAACGAATTCATGGCGATGCTGGCGCACGAACTGCGCAACCCGCTCGCGCCGATCCGCAATGCCAGCGTGCTGCTCGCCCGCGCCGTGCGTGGCGATGCGAATGCGCGCAGCATCGTCGAGATCGTGCAGCGCCAGGTGGGGCACCTGAGCCGCCTCGTGGACGACCTGTTCGACGTCTCGCGCATCACGCAGAAACGCGTAGACCTGCATCGTGAAACCGTGGCGGCCGCGGACCTCGTGCGCTTCGCGATCGAAACGGTCGAACCGCTGATGCTCGAACGCAATCAGTACCTTCACGTGCAGACGAGCGATGAAGCCCTTTACGTGAACGTCGACGAATCGCGCCTCGTGCAATGCATCGTGAACCTGCTGAACAACGCCGCCAAGTACACCGAACCCGGCGGACGCATCGCCATTGCGACGCGTGCGGAAGGCGGTCATGTCGTGATCGAAATCGCCGACGACGGCATGGGCATCGCACCCGAGCTGCTGCCGCGCCTGTTCGAACTGTTCATGCAGGCCGATCGCACGCGTTCGCGCTCGCAGGGAGGGCTCGGTATCGGCCTGGCTGTCGTGCAACGCCTCGTCGAAATGCACGACGGCCGCGTCGTCGCGGAAAGCGACGGCCCGGGCAAAGGCGCGAAGTTCTCGATCTGGCTGCCGTTGACTACCCCACCGCGCGCGGCCGACAGCGATGCGGGCACCTTCTGCGTGCGGCCGCAACGGATCCTGATCGTCGATGACAATGTCGATGCGGCCGACACGCTCGGCATCCTGCTCGGCAGCGACGGCCACGAGATCACGACGGCTTACAACGCCGCCGAGGCGCTTGCGCGCATCGAAAGCTTCCGGCCCGACACGCTGCTGATCGACATCGGCCTGCCCGACATGACCGGCGACGAAGTCGTACGCCGCATCCGCGCGAGCGGCAACGCGAAGCCGATGAAGATCGTCGCGCTGACCGGCTACGGCCGCCCGGGCGACCTGAAAGTCGGCGAAGGCTTCCATGCACATCTCGTCAAACCGGTGACGCCCGAGGACCTGCGCCGCATCCTGATCGATGCGCCAGTCTGAGTCGGGTGCAGGAGCCGATCGTCAAACGTGCGCTCGGCGCCGACTGGGATCGGGTCCCCGAAATCCTGCGCCGCAACTTCGACCTGCGGCCCGGCAGCGACGAGGAAACCCGGCTGCGCGGCGTCATGCATGAAATCAGCTACTCGCGCATCGGTTCGCTGTTCGTGTGGCCGGGGCGCCTGTTCGGCGCGCTCGTGCCATGGCAGGGACGCGACGTCGGCATACGCATCGACCTGCGCACGCATGTCGCCGACGAACGCTTCATGTACTGGCACCGCGTGCACTTTTTCGAGCAGAACCTCGACTTCGTGTTCGCCTCGCGCATGGAGTATCTCGAAGGCAATGAATTCATCGAGCGCGTGCGCGCCGGGCTCGGCATGCGCATGAAGGCGACGCTCGACGGCGACGTGCTGCGCTTCGACGCCGTGTGTTACCAGTGGGACATCCTCGGCCTCAGCATCCGCATTCCGAACTGGCTGCTGATGGGCACCGGCGTGATCCTCGAACGGCAGCTGGATGAAGACACCTTCCAGATGCATTTCGAGATCAATCACCCGTGGTGGGGACGCACGTTCACGTACACAGGAGTTTTCCGGTTCGTATGAAAACAGCGACGCAGGCCGCGGCCGCGAAAGCCGCACCGAAAACCACGGAAAAGACGGCGAAGCCGCGCAAGGCAGAACCGCCGGCCTCCGGCAGGACGGCTCCGAAAGGCGCTGCAAAAACCGTCAGCAAGAAAGTGCCGAAGACTGAACCGAAAGCCTTCGGCACAGTAGCACCGAAGGCGGCTGCAAAAACGAAAGCCGGCTATATCGAACTGCGCGGCGTGCGCATCTCGCATCCCGAACGCGTGATCGATGCGCAAACCGGCCTGACAAAGGGCCAGCTCGCCGAGTACTACGATGCCGTCGCGCCGTTCGTGCTGCGCAGCATCGCGAACCATCCAGTGACGCTGATCCGCTGTCCCGACGGCATCGGCGGCGAGATGTTCTACCAGCGCAACCCGGGGCGCGGGCTCGGGCCGGACGTCTGTCCGCTGAAATGGCATTACAAGGACAAGGATTACGAATACCTCTACATCCGCGGTCCGCAGGGCCTGCTCGAACTCGTGCAGATGAACGTCATCGAATTCCATCCCTGGGGTACGCGCTACGACCGCATGGATTACCCGGACAAGGCCATCTTCGACCTCGACCCCGATACCGCCGTGCCGTTCGAAGCCGTGAAGCTCGCCGCGCTCGACCTGCGCCAGCGGCTCGAAAACCTCGGCCTCGAAAGCTTCCTGCGCGTGACCGGCGGCAAGGGCGTGCACGTGATCGTGCCGCTCGCCGAAAAGGACCCCTGGGACGAGGTCAAGGAATGGACGCGCAGCGTCGCCGAGCAGATGGCCGCAGACGTGCCCGATGCCTACGTATCGACGATGACGAAGGCCAAGCGCGCCGGCAAGATCTTCGTCGACTTCTTCCGCAACGACTACACGGCGACGGCCGTCGGCGACTTCTCCGTGCGCGCGCGTCCCGGCGCGCCGGTGGCCGTGCCGCTCGAATGGAAGGAGCTCGACAAACTCGATGCCGCCAACCAGTTCAGCGTCGCCGACGTGCTGAAGCGCATCAAGCGCAAAGCGCCGGATGACGAGCGCTATCGCGTCAAGCAGCGCATACCGTCGACGGGGGCAAAGTCGCCAGGAACATCCACCCGCAAACGCAGCCGCAAGACATGACGCTCACGAGCCCGATGGAAGCGCTGCTCGTGCGCGAGTTGCCGGAAGGCAGCGAGTGGCGCTACGAGCCGAAGTGGGACGGCTTCCGCTGCCTTGCCGAGCGCAATGGCGACGAGGTCACGTTGACGTCGAAGTCCGGCAAGCCGCTCGGCCGGTATTTCCCGGAAGTGGTCGCGATGCTCGCAAAGCTGAAAGCGAAGCGCTGGATCCTCGACGGTGAACTCGTCATCGACATCGGCGGCGCGCTGTCGTTCTCTGCACTGCAATTGCGCCTGCATCCGGCCGAGAGCCGCATCCGGCGGCTCGCACTCGAAACGCCGGCAAGGTTCGTGCTGTTCGACCTGCTGCTGACCGAAAAAGGCGACTCGCTGATCGGCACGCCGCTGGGCGAGCGCCGCAGGCGGCTCGAAGCCTGGTTCAAAAAATTCGGCAACAACGACTTCATAGCGCTGTCCCCGCAGACGGACTCGCTGCACGAAGCGCGCGGCTGGCTCCAGACGCATGGGAGCAGCATCGACGGCATCGTCGCGAAGAACGCGAACGACGTCTATCAGCCCGGCGAACGCGCTATGCGCAAGTACAAGCAGGCGAAGACGGCGGACTGCGTCGTCGGCGGCTTTCGCTATGGCAGCAAGTCGAACGTCGTGGCCTCGCTGCTGCTGGGCCTGTACGGCGCCGATGGCAAGCTGCACCACGTGGGATTCACGTCGGCCCTGAAGGAACTCGACAAGGATGAACTGACGGCGAAACTGGAAAAGCTCGTCGCGCCCCCCGGCTTCACCGGCAATGCGCCTGGCGGACCGAGCCGCTGGAGCACGGAGCGTTCGGGCGACTGGCAGCCGCTGCAGCCGAAGCTCGTCATCGAGGTGCAATACGACCACGTCAGCGACGGCCGCTTCCGCCATGGCACGAAATTCCTGCGCTGGCGCCCCGACAAGGCGCCGCGGCAGTGCACGATGGAGCAGATCGACGGTTAGTCCTGCACAGGCGTGCGGTTTTGCGCGCGGCTCGTGAAAATCGCCGCGATCAGTTTCGATTTCAATTCCTTCGGGCTGAAAGGCTTCGCCATGTAGTCATCCATGCCCGCTTCGTAGCAGCGCTCGCGATCGCCGAGCAGCGCATGCGCCGTCATGCCGATGATGTAGTGGCGCGGCGCGCCGCTCTCCTCTTCGAACCTGCGGATTGCGCGTGTCGCGTCGAAGCCGTTCATGCCGGGCATCTGTACGTCCATCAGGATCGCGAAGTACGAGTTCTTCTCGACAACCTGCTTCAGCGCCTCCTGGCCGTTTCGTGCGAGGTCGTAGCTGTATCCGAAGTCCTCGATGAAACCGCCGGCCACCATCGCATTGGCTTCGAAGTCTTCCACGACGAGCACTTTGGGCACTGCGGCTGTCACGCCCGCGGCCCCGGGTTTCGGGAGCGGAGCACTCTCCTTTTCCGCATTCGTCTCGACTGGCGACGAAATTTTCAGCGGTATCGTGAAGAAGAAGGTCGAGCCGACGTCCGGCTCGCTCTTGACGGCGATGAAACCGCCCATCAGTTCCACGAGGGTTTTCGTGATCGATAGTCCAAGCCCCGTGCCGCCGAAGCGGCGCGTGATCGATGCATCGGCCTGCGCGAACTTGTCGAAGATATTGTGCAGCTTGTCGGAAGCGATCCCGATGCCGGTGTCCATGACCTCGAAGGTCACCTTCTTCATGCCATCGCCTTCGCTGCTGTTCTGCAGCCGAATCGTGACGTCGCCTGAATCCGTGAACTTCACCGCGTTGCTGATGAGGTTCAGCATCACCTGCCGCAGGCGGTTCGGATCGCCGTAATAGAGATAGTGCGACAGCTTCTGCAGGTCGAGGTTAAGCCTGATGCCCTTCTCCATCGCGCGTACCGACATCATGCTGACGATTTCATGCAGCATGCGGCGCAGGTCGAAGGTAATCTCTTCGAGCTCGATCGACTTCGCTTCGATCTTCGCGACGTCGAGCAGGTCGTTGATCAGCGTCAACAGGTTGTCGGCGCTGCTCTTCAACGTACCGACGAACATGCGCTGCCGGTCCGACAGCGGATTCGACGCCGAGAGCAGGTGCGAGATGCCTATGATCGCGTTCATCGGCGTGCGCAGTTCGTGGCTGAGGTTCGCGAGGAATTCGGACTTGGCGAGATTGGCCTGGTCGGCCACCACCTGCTTGCCCTCGAGCAGGATCTTGACGATGTTGCCGGCGGTCTCGAGGTCTTCGCGGGTCCATGCTTCCGCGCGACCCTTCACCGATTCGTTCCACAGCGCGAACGAACTGCGCGGGGTCAGGCGGTAACCGGCCTTCGTCATCTCCGCGGACTTCTCGGGACTGCCAGCCCAGCGCACTTCCCTGCTGATGCCGTGCTTGAACCATACGGCGAAGTCGCCGTCGACGACCGTCACGCGCGTGGCGAGGTAACCACCTTCGAGGCCGGCGAGCGCCGGCATCTGCTGGAACTCCTCAGGCATGCGATCGGCGTGGACGAGATGATCGATCCGCTGGTCCTTCAGCCATTCGAAAAAGGCATCGAGTTCGGCGGCACCGGGCGCAGCGCCGAACACGAAGGTCTTGCCCTTCGTGCGGAACGCGAGGCTGCTTGCATTGAGCGCCTCGATGGCGAGCGGTGCGACGCGCGCGAAGATCTTGTCGATGTCCGAATCTTCGTGGATCACGCGTGTCAGCCGCTCGATGAGCAGCTTGCGCTTCTGCGTATCGGTCGTCTTCTCGATCTCTTCCATGCTCGACAGCTGTGCCGAAAAAATGTGCCCGACGATCTCGGCGATCATGCGGATGCGATACGGCACGTACAGCGGGCCGTTGTGATGGCAGGCGACGAGGCCCCACAGCCGGCCGTTCTGGATGATCGAGATCGACATAGACGCCTTCACATTCATGTTGTCGAGGTACTGGATGTGCACCGGTGACACTGAACGCAAAACCGATTGGCTGAGGTCGATCGCCTGCCCGTCGGCGCCGAGCGTCGGCACGATCGGCGACGGACGATAGCGGATGTCAGGGATGATGCGCAGGTAATTCTTCATGTACAGGCGACGCGCCTGTTCCGGAATGTCGCTCGCGGGGAAGTGCAGGCCGAGATACGAACTCATGTGCTCGCGCTTCGCCTCTGCAACGACCTCGCCGTTCCAGTCGGGGCCGAATTTGTACAGCTTCACGCGGTCGATGCCGGTCAGCGCGAATACTTCCTGCACGAGGAGGTCGTACAGGTCGCGCGAACTCTGGGCCTCGCGGACCTTGATCGCGAAGTAGCGCAGGCCTTCATAGTAAAACTTGTCGGCGGAATAGCTGCTGCCGGGAGGCTGCGGTTCGAATTCGACGAGCGTCTTCTCGCCGCTGCGCGAGGCAACGGCGTCGTACAGCATCGAGCCGATCCTGACCGCGCTCGATTCGAGAGGTTCCAGCCCTTCCTTCGTCGTTGCCGACAGTATCGTGCGCGCAGTGTCGGCGCCAAAGACCTGCTCGAGCGTCTTGCCGAGTACGTCGGCACTTGGCATGGACAGGAAGTCGTCGACGTTCGCACTGCAGTTCTCGATCACGGTCGTGGCGGGATCGAAGATGACGAGGAAGCCGTGCGGCTGGATCGAGCCGGGAATATGAATGGGTTCTTTCGCGCATTCCTCGAGCGCATCTTTGAGTTCGAGTTCGGACAAAACTACCCTGGGTTCTTTATGCATGTGCTTCCTCGTGCAACGAGAGCCATGCTTCCAGGCGCTCGAACAATACGCCGGCATATCGGCCGGCTTCCGCGATGTCGGTGGAGGCCTCGCATGCCTCCAGCCGCTCCCTCAATATTTTCCATCTGTCGCCGGCTGCTGCGCCGTTGCCCCAGTAAAAGCGATTGTCCATGCCGGGACGCAAACCGAGGCTTCGCTGGAGACTCGCACTGATGACTTTGCCGCCGAGGTTCGAACCTTCGCGCAGGTACAGGTATGCAAGCACCTGTCCGCGGTCGAAGTGGGTCTCCTCAACCGCAAGTACGGGCAGCGTGTGAACGTCGATGCCGAGGCGCGCAAGGTCATCCATGAGCCATCCGATATTGGTACCGGCCGGAAAATGCGGCAGTAATTCATGTCCGCTCGCGGCGTACAAGCGCTCGTGGTTCAGGTAGAACCCGTAAAAACGTTGCAGGGAAAACCCGTAATCGTGAATGGACAGCGAATCTGACGTCAGGTTCCGGAGTGCCGGATGCGTGTGCAGACGTGCGTGTATTTCTCCGGTGGCGCGGCGGAGTTCGGTCAGCAGGTAACTCATCGGTACTGCGCGGCGCGCCATCGGGAGGAAAGGCAATTATGCCACGTTCGAAATCGTTAAACGACATCGCGCGCGCATGAGGCACGTTGCGCTAGACTTGTCGCGCTTTACAATCGACAGCGTGATGTTCCAGCGAATCTGACGCAATGAGTTCCCAGTGGAGGCACGTTTGAAGTCCCATGACGTAGGCGCGACGACGGCGCAGTTCGCCAGCCTGCTGGAGCACATTCCGTTGGGAGTGCTGGTCATCGATGCGGATTTCCGCATCGCCTACGTGAACCCCGTGGCAGCACCCACGTTTGCCGCGATCGAAGGCGGCGCGATCGGCCAGGACTTTGCTGCGGTCACGCGCCGGATCCGCCACGGGGAGTATGCGGAAGACGTGATCCGCATCTTCCGCAACGCGATCGACAACGGCGAATCCTTCTTCACTGCCGAGACTGCCGCGCCGCGCGGACGCCCCGGTGGCGCGTTTTACGAATGGCGCGTAGAGCGCATCGCGATGGCAGACGGACGCCATGGCGCCGCGGCCTTCTTCCGCGACATCTCGCGCGAAGTGCACACGCACGAACTCGACCGATTCCGCCTCTCGCTGGCCGATGCGCTGCGTCCGTTGAAAAGTCCGCGCGAAGTCCAGGCCGCCGCTTCCAGGCTGCTCGGCGAGCGGTTGAATGTCAGCGGCGTGCTGTATGCCGACGTCGTCGCGCGTGAAGACAGCGACTATTACTTCCTGCGCCAGCACTACAGCGCGCCCGGCTCACCCGACCTGAGCGGCGAATACCGCGCAAACGACTTCGGCCAGCAGCTGTTCGACGAAATACGTGACGGCCGCACGCTGGCAATCGAAGACATTCCGAACGAACCGCGCCTCAGCGAGGCCGAGCGCGCAGCCTACGACAGGTTGCACGTGCGCTCGTACATCAACGTGCCGTTGATAAGGGAAGGCCGCCATGTCGCGCTCGTCGCCGTGTACGACACGCAGGCGCGGCAATGGACGCCGCTCGAAACGGCGCTCGTCGAGGAAATGGCCGAACGCACGTGGGCAGCGGCGGAACAGGCGCGCGCGGAAACGACCATTCGAGAAGGCGAGGAACATTCCGCGCGCCAGCGCCGCCTGTACGAAGCGATCCTGAGCAACACGCCCGACTTCGCGTACATCTTCGACCTGCAGCATCGTTTCATCTATGCGAACGAAGGCCTGCTGAAGATGTACGGCAAGCCGTGGGACGAAGTCATCGGCAAGACCTTCTTCGAGGTCGGCTACGAATCCTGGCATGCGGAAATGCACGAGCGCGAGATCGATGAGGTCGTCGCGACGAAGAAGCCCGTGCGCGGCGACGTGCCATTCGCCGGCACGCACGGCCGGCGCGTGTATGACTACATCTTCGTGCCGGTGTTCGGCCCGGACGGTGAAGTCGAAGCCGTTGCCGGCACGACGCGCGACGTGACCGACATCAAGGAAGCCGACCGCCGCAAGGACGAATTCCTCGCGACGCTCGCGCACGAGCTGCGCAATCCGCTCGCCCCGATCCGCAACGCGGTGCACGTGCTCGCGATGGCCTCGAGGGACAACAAGCAGACGACGCAGGTCTGCGAGATGGTCGAGCGGCAGGTCAACCACATGGTGAGGCTCGTCGACGACCTGCTGGAAATCTCGCGCATTTCGCGCGGCATCATCGAGTTGCGGCGCGAGCACATTTCGCTCGATTCGATCGTGCGCAGCGCGGTCGACACGAGCACGCCGCTGATCAATGGCGCGAAGCACAAGCTGGTCGTATCCCTGCCGGAGCATACGGTGCTGCTGTACGGCGATCCGGTGCGGCTCTCGCAGGTGATCGCCAACCTGCTGAACAACGCGGCGAAGTACACGCCGCGCGGCGGGCGCATCGTGCTGGCTGCCGAACAGCATGGCGAAGAATTGTCGATCCGCGTGCGCGACAACGGCATCGGCATCGCGCCGGCCGCGCTGAAGTCCGTATTCGAAATGTTCTCGCAGGTGAAGAATCCCTCGTCTCTGACGCAGGGCGGCCTCGGCATCGGGCTGTCGCTCGCGAAACACCTCGTCGAGATGCACGGCGGCACGATCTCTGCCTCCAGTGCCGGCGCCGGCCTCGGCAGCGAATTCGAAGTACGCCTGCCGTGCCTGAAGGCGCAGCGCGTGGCAAGTGACGCTACGGCACCGTCGCCGCTCGCCGTACCGGTACGCAAACGCGTGCTGATCGTCGACGACAACGAGGACGCAGCATTCAGCCTTGCGCTGCTCGTGCGGCGGCTCGGTGCCGACGTGCAGGTGGCGAACGACGGCGCCGCCGCGCTCGACATCATCCAGAGCTTCCGACCCGAGCTGCTGCTGCTCGACCTCGGCATGCCGGTGATGTCGGGTTTCGACGTCGCCGCGCAGGCGCGCAAGCTGCCAGGCCTAGACCGGCTGAAAATAGTCGCGCTGACCGGCTGGGGCCAGCCGGAAGATCGTGCTCGCACGAAGGCCGCCGGCTTCGACCTGCACCTCGTGAAGCCGGCGTCGCTGCCTGAACTGGAGAACCTGCTCGCGTCGCCGTCGTGAGTGGTCGGGCTCTTCTTTAGCGCTGAAGGCTATCTATTGCGCTGAAGGCTCTTAATCGCGCTGAAGGCTCTTCATCGCGCTGAAGGCTCTTCCACCTGTCCATGCTTTTCCACCCGAAGTGAATGGCCTTCCCTGATGTTCGCGACGTGCCCGGTGTAAGAACTTGGCAGGTCCGGCGTGCAGTCACGCGGAAGGAGCCACATGAAGATAGCGACGTACAACGTCAATGGCGTCAATGGCCGGCTTGCGCTGCTGTTGCGCTGGCTCGAGCTGCGCGAGCCGGATCTCGTGTGCCTGCAGGAGCTGAAGGCGCCGCAGGAAAAATTTCCGGAAGCCGCGCTGCGCGCCGCCGGGTATGAAGCCATCTGGCACGGCCAGCCGCGCTGGAATGGCGTTGCTATCCTCAGCCGCATCGGCGCGATGCACGAAACGCGGCGCGCATTGCCGGATTATCTCGATGACACGCAAAGTCGCTACATCGAAGTGGCCGTGAAGGGCCTGCTGCTTGCCGGCATCTACCTGCCGAACGGCAATCCGCGGCCGGGACCGAAATTCGACTACAAGCTGCGCTGGTTCGAGGCCTTCGAACGTCACATGGCGACGCTCGTGGAACTCGACGCACCCGTGATCGTCTGCGGCGACTACAACGTGATGCCGACCGACCTCGACGTATATGCGCCCGACCGCTGGCGTGACGACGCACTGTTCTCGCCAGAAGTGCGCGCCGCGTACCAGCGCCTGCTCGACCAGGGCTGGACCGACGCGCTCCGCCACCTGCATCCGCACGACACGATCTACACTTTCTGGAAATACTGGCGCAATTCGTTCGAACGCAATGCGGGCCTGCGCATCGACCACTTCCTGCTGAATGCCGCGGCGACGAAGCGGCTGAAGGCGGCCGAAGTCGACACGCGGCCGCGCGGCTGGGAAGGCACGAGCGACCATGCGCCGGTATGGATCGAGCTGCGCTGAACACCGAGGTCAACGGAAGCCAACGGAGGTCACGATGAAATTCGCTACTGTCGTCTACAACGCCGAATTCGAAGTCCTGATGGGCAACGCACGCGCGCAGGCAGCCGTGATGGTAATTCCGCCCGGCGGCGCCGAAGGTGGACCGGGGAACCGGCACAAGGGCGCGGACCAGTGGCTGTACGTCGTCGCAGGCAAAGGCCGCGCGACGGTCAACGGCAAACCATATCGCCTCGGCCCCGACGTGCTACTGCTGATCGAACAGGGCGACGTCCATGAAGTCAGGAACGACGGCGACGAACCACTGAAGACATTGAATTTCTACGCGCCGCCCGCCTACACGGAAGACGAAGACGAACTTCCGGCCGGCAGGAGCTGACACGATGCGGATCGGCCGGCTCGCGGAGGTTTCCACCGCACTGGCTGCCACGCGCAGCCGCACGGCGAAAGTGCAGTTGCTGGCCGAGTGCCTGCGAGAGTTCGCGCCCGAAGAACGCATCGCCGGCACCGCGTGGCTGTCCGGCAACTTGCCGGGCGGCAAGCTCGGCCTCGGGCCGTCTGCAATCCACGCATTGCGTGGCCTGCCACCGGCGGCCGTATCCACGCTCGACCTCGTCGATACACAGCGCCGCCTCGACGGCCTGAAGGACATCAAGGGCAAGGGCAGCGCCGCGCAGAAGCAAGCGACGCTCAGCGCGCTTTTCTCGCTTGCCACCGACGCCGAACAGGACTTCCTCGCACGCCTGCTGCTCGGCGAGTTGCGCCAGGGTGCGCTCGAAGGCCTCATGGCCGATGCAATCGCGCTTGCTGCCGATGTGCCGGTGAAGGACGTGCGGCGTGCGTTGATGCTCGCCGGCGCGATACCGCCTGTAGCGGACGCCGCGCTGCGCGAAGGCGCACTCGGTCTCACGCACTTCCGCTTGAACCTCTTCGAGCCGGTAAGCCCGATGCTCGCGAGTCCGACGGACGACGTCGATACCGCGCTAGCCGCGCTCTCTGTTTCAGGAGCAGGCGAAGCCGTGTTCGAATACAAGCTCGATGGCGCGCGCGTGCAGATCCACAAGCATGGCGGCGACGTGAAGATATATTCACGCACGGGCCGCGACGTGGGTTTCAGCCTGCCGGAAATCGTGCAGGCCGTCGCGGCGCTGCCCACGGCGAGCCTGATCCTCGACGGCGAAGTGCTCGCCTTCGACGAGCACGGCACGCCGCGCGCGTTCCAGGACAGCATGCGCCGCTTCGGCCGCAAGCTGGACGTCGACGACATGCAGGCGCAGATCCCGATGTCGCTATTCTGCTTCGACTGCCTGCATGCCGATGGCATCGACATGATCGACCGCCCCACCGCCGAACGCCACGCGCTGATGACGCAGCTGCTACCGCCTGCGCTGATCGTGCCGCGGCTTGTCACCGCGCAACCCGATGCCGCCGCGGAGTTCCTGCAGACGGCGCTGGCGCGTGGACACGAGGGGCTGATGGCGAAGGCACTCGATGCGCCGTACGAAGCCGGCAGCCGCGGCGCGTCGTGGCTTAAGATCAAGGTGGCGCACACGCTCGACCTCGTCGTGCTCGCCGCCGAGTGGGGCAGTGGCAGGCGCCAGGGCTGGCTCAGCAACCTGCATCTCGGCGCGCGCAGCGGCGACGGTTTCGTGATGCTCGGCAAGACGTTCAAGGGACTCACGGACGACCTGCTGAAGTGGCAGACCGAACAACTGCTTGCGCTCGCCACCAGCGATCCGCATGCGTACGAAGTGCAGGTGAAGCCGGAACTCGTCGTCGAGATCGCCTTCAACGAACTGCAGGCGAGCAGCCGCTACCCGGGCGGCCTCGCGCTGCGCTTTGCACGCGTGCTGCGCTATCGCGATGACAAGTCCGCCGCCGATGCCGACACGATCGAAACCGTGCGTGCAATCGCCGCGAAACAGCGCAAGGACCACGATCCCGGTGGTGGAATTGCAATTTGAAACTGTTGAGGTAAGATGCGCCCGCCTCAGTACCGGCAAGTTCGGTTCGGGCCATGAGTGAAGTAGAACTGACGCAGTAGCATTACAAAGCGATACAAGTGGCGAGAAAGTCCGCCGGCGCAGCTTCAAAGCAATAACAGCGACGACGCGGCAACAAAAGGGCCACACACGCATAACAAATCCGCAATAAAAAGTAGCACGCGTAGTAACAACCCGCGTTTTTAAAACGCACTCCTCATCGATCGCAACGGATAACGAAAAAGTGTTCGCCATGCTTCGGCACGCGCGCTGACGTTCGCCATTCCGTTGCACATACAACGCGACAGGGCACATGCACTTGCACGGTTTTCGTGCAGGCAGAGCCCCGTCGCGTCAAAAAACCGCAGTACGCAAAAATCAATCGGGAGATATTGATGGTTTCGAAAAATCTGGTTGCGTCACGCACGCTTCTGTCCACAGCGCTGACTGCCGCGATCGCCGCCATGAGCGGTGTTTCGATGGCGCAGGAAGCCAGCGATCTCGAAGAGATCGTGATTACCGGTTCGCGCATCCGCATGACCGGCATGGAAACGCCGACGCCGGTCACCGCACTGGAATCGACCGAACTGAACGTCATGGCACCCGGCAACATGATCGAGTCGCTGAGCCAGCTGCCCCAGTTCCTGAACAATGCAACGTCGCAGACGAGCAGCAACTTCGCTGGCTCCGGCGGCGCCTCGAACCTCAACCTGCGCGGCATCGGCTCGCAGCGCACGCTCGTCCTGCTCGACGGCCGTCGCATCACGCCTTCGAGCCGCACGAACACCGTTGACATCAACCTGCTGCCCGACGCAATGATCCGCCGCGTGGAAACCGTGACCGGCGGTGCATCCGCTGCGTACGGTACCGATGCCGTCGCCGGCGTCGTCAACTTCATTCTCGACACCGACTTCACCGGCTTCGCAGCCAGTGGCCAGGCCGGCACGACGAGCCGCGGCGACGCCGACAACTGGGAAGGTTCCGTGAGCTTCGGCACCGACCTCGGCGACCGCACGCACCTGCTGTTCTCCGCAGGCGGCTACCAGATCGACGGCATCGACGCATACGAAGACCGCGACTGGTACCAGGGCTGGGGCACCGTAACGAACCCGGCATGGCAGGCAGCCGTGAACCGTGGCGAATGCCGCCTCGGCGAACTGTGCGCCGCGGGTCCGCAGCTGATTCGCGCCCCGAACGTCGTGTCGACGAAATACACCGCTGGCGGCCTCACGGTTTCGCCGGTGGCAGCACTGAACAACCTCGAGTTCCTGTCCGATGGCAGCGCGCGTCCGTTCCAGTTCAGCACGCTCGGCACGCAGACCGGCACGTGGTCGCAGTCGATCGCCCGTCCTTACGGCGGCAGCGGCAGCGGCAACCCGCACGGCGACCGCGGCGGCGAAGGCGGCCTGCAGTCCGAACTCGATCGTGAGAACGCGTTCCTGTACGTCGACCACGACCTGACTGACAACATCAACCTGTACGGCCAGGTGGTATACGGTTCGAACGTCACGAACTCGCCTGCCACGCAGACCGTTCACATCGACATCTACCGTCCGACTATCTTCCGCGACAACGCGTTCCTGCCGGAAGGCGTGCGCCAGCTGATGATCGACAACAACGTGCAGTCCTTCGGCCTGTCGTCGATGCGCACCCCTGCCGACCTCGCGCAGAGCCGCCTGACCTACGGCAGCGAAATGCTCTCGTACACCTTCGGCTTCAAGTCCGAAATCCAGAGCGGCATCTTCGAAGGTTTCAGTTTCGACGGTTACGCGCAGCGCGGTGAAACCGACGTGCGTATCCGCATGCACGACTACTCGCGTGCAGACCGCATCTTCATCGCGATGGATGCCGTGCAGGCACCGAACGGCACGATCCAGTGTCGCGCAGCGCTGCTGAACCCGAACGTTTACGGCAACTGCGTACCGCTGAACCTGCTGGGCGCAGGCCGCGCGTCGCAGGAAGCGATCGACTACGCACTCGGCCGCGACGACAACACGAACCTGAAAGTCCAGGCTGCCGACCTGCAGCAGGACATCGTCGACCTGTCGATGAGCGGCGAAGTGTTCGACGGTTTCGGCGCCGGCCCGATCTCGACCGCGTTCGGCGTTGCGTACCGCGAAGACGCGATCGTACAGCGCATCCGCGACTACACGAACCCGACGCTGGATCCGAACTTCGACGCCATTCCGCTGAACAACCCGGCGCTCGGCATCCAGGGCATTCCAAACTACTTCGCGGGCGCCGTGTCCGGCGTACAGTTCGCGGGCGCGCAGAACTTCAACGGTACGATCCGCGTGAAGGAAGCGTTCAACGAGTGGCTCGTTCCGCTCGTGTCCGACTTGCCGCTCGTGCAGCAGCTGAACGCGAACGTCGCCGCTCGCTGGGCCGATTACTCCGGCTCGGGCGAAGTGTGGTCGTGGAAATATGGCCTCGACTGGTCGGTGGTGAACGACCTGCGCCTGCGCGGAACCGTGTCGCGTGACGTGCGCGCCGGCAGCCTTGCCGAGCGTTTCGATACGCAGCTCAACGGCTCGTCGGCCATCGACCCGCTGCGCGGCGCAACGACGCAGTCGTTCTCGCAGGTACAGGGCGGTAACCCGAACATCAACCCGGAGAAAGCACTGACCTGGACCACGGGCTTCGTATACCAGCCGTCCTTCGTCGAGGGTCTCTCGGTGTCGGTCGACTACTACTCGATCAACACGAAAGGCCTGATCCGCGACATCGGCGCCGCCAACATCGTCAGCGCCTGCGCAAACGGCGACCTGCTGCAGTGCGTGAACGTCGAGCGCGGTCCGGATGACGGCGCCGGCTTCGGCGTCGGCCCGATCACCCGCGTGTACAACGCTTACCAGAACATCGGTGAAGCACGCGTTGCCGGCGCGGACCTCGAAGTGAGCTACCGTACCGACGTGAACCTGTTCGGCGGCGGCGAATCGATCGTACTGCGCGGCTTCTACAGCTACCTGCAGGAAAACTGGTACGACACGGACGCGAACCCGCTGACCGATACGCGCGTGGAACAGGCTGGCGACATCAGCCTCGCGATGCCGCGTAACAAGCTGACGCTGAACGTGTCGTACAACCGCGGTCCGCTGACGCTGTTCGTGCAGGAGCGCATCATCGGTGAAGGCAACCACACGAACCGCATGAACGGCCGTGACGTTACCGAAGGCGTGCAGATCAACGACAACACCGTCAAGGCTGCGTACTACACCGACATGACCGGCACGTGGACGCTGGAACAGGCTGACGGCGCCGAACTCGAGTTCTTCATGAACGTGACGAACCTGTTCGACCGCGATCCGCCGATCCGCGGCACGTTCGGTGACTTCTTCGGTTCCATCCAGCACGTCGACCTGCTGCACGACTCGCTCGGCCGCCGCTACACGGCTGGTGCGCGTTATCGCTTCTGAGTTGACGTAACGTAATACCCCCTTGTGGGCGCTGCTCCTTCCGTGGGTGGCGCCCTTTTTTTGCCTTACTGCCCCGCCTGCGGAATAAACGCCGCCCCCGTCGGCCCCATGCCGCCTTCCTGGTACAGGGCAGGGCCATCTTTTGCCCACACGTAATGCGGCACGCCAGCAGGCGCGACGTACACGGCGCCGGCCGGTATCGCGACGACCTCGTTCTCGTCGAAGGTTTCACCGAAGCCGACGTGGATCGTGCCTTCGAGCACGACGCTGATGCGCTCGTCCGGATGCGTGTGCGGCTGGATTTTCGAACCGGCCGGCATGCGGACGCGTTGCTGGTAGAGGCCGGCCTTGTCGGGCGCGCCGACTACCATCACGCTCTGCGCCGCATCGGGCGTGCCGCCCCATTGCAGTTGCTCGGGCAGGATCGGTGCGGGTTTGTCCTGCGCCAGCGCACCTTGCGCAAGAATGCCCAGTACACAGGCAGCGATGCTCGTTTTCATGTTTTACTCTCGATTGTTGAGGCCAGACGAAACTAGCGCAAAGCGTGGACGGTATGCCATACCGAAAAGGTCACATCCACGATGATGCGTGACGGTGCCGGCAGCGGCCGATACTTGCCAGACATGATCACGGACGGAAATACGCACATGAATGCAAGGTTCACATCGATGTTTGCGCGCTACCTCGTTATTTGCGCCGCAGTTGCAGCCTCAGGCATGGTGCATGCCGAGAGTCACGGCATCGAAGCGAGGCTCAGTTACCGTTTTGCGGGCTGGCAGCTGGACCTGCCCGCCGTCCGCGTCGGCGACAGGTATTACACGGTGCGCATGAACAGCCAGGAGTTGCGCATTGGCAGCGACGCGCCGTCGTGGACGCTCGCCGATGCGCGGCGTATCCCGCCGGTGGATGCCGATTACCTGTCGGGCGACTACCAGGGCGACGTCCTCGAACTGCGCTGCGTTGACCTGCTCGGCGAGCTGTACTCCGCCCGGCTCGTCGCGACGAGCGCCGGCGCGCATGAATTCACGCTCGATTCGCATGCCCGGCTCGACGCATGTCCGAAGCCTGCCGACATTGGCGAGGTACGCGGCCAGTGGGTGCGAACGGCGCCGTCGCCACTGAGTCCGCGCGCCCTGGTTTCGCTGTCCTGGACCGGTTCGGAAATCATCGTGCTCGGCGGCACGAAAACGTTCCGGGGACCGCTGGCTGACATCATCGAACCTGAAGGGTCGCTGTTCGCCGACGGCGCGGCGTATGACCCGGTGAGCGATTCCTGGCGCAGGATTGCCGATGTGCCCGATACGCTCTCGGGGCACAGCACCGCAAGCGTCGGCAGCAGCGTGTTCGTATTCGCGATGACGAGTCCCAGGGGTGGCCCCTTCCACCTGTATCGTTACCGCTCGCCGCTGGATGCGTGGGACGAATTTGCGTTGCCGGAGCACTCGGTACTGAGTGACATCGAAGCCGTCGGCGACAAGCTGCTGCTGTATGCGCGCGAGGATAAATACGCGGTGGCATACGACTGGCTGCTCGATCCAGCGACCGGGCAATGGACACGCCTGCCGGCAGATCCGCTCGAGACCAGCACCACTCGCACGTATGTCGTGCATGGCACCGACCTGTACCTGTTCAAGCGTTATTTCATCGACCTGCCCGGCGTGCTCGACGACCGCTTCGTCGTCCGCGCCGCGCGCTGGCGTAACGGGCAATGGAGCGTTCTGCCCGAGCCGCCGTCGCAGCCCGAGGTTGGGCTCGGCATACCGACGCTGGTTGCCGGCTCACGCCTGATTGCGCCAAGCCTCAACTGCGATACGGGCGACCTGACACCTCATGAGCGCTGCATTCCATACGGCAGCGTCTTCGACACGGAAACCGATACCTGGCACGACCTGCCTGCCGCTCCCGGCGGCGGCCTCCAGTTCTATCCGTCGGGCGGCGGACTGAGCGCCAGCCAGGTCGTCATCGGGCAACTGGGCCGTCCCGCCCTCGACGCGACCACCGACGAGTGGTACGTCGTGCCACGCCTCGAGGCCTATGACGATCTCGTCATGAAACCCAGCATGGGCGGCGTCGGACCGTATGGCTTCGCCTACGGCGGTGGCAACGCGCTCGGGCAGATCGTGGGCGACTCCTGGATCTGGAAACCATGAGCACGATGCCGGGGCGGTTTCTCCACTTAATACGTGAAGAAGGCCTGACGAGTTGCCGCAATGGAATGCGCAAAGGGCCTGGCAGATTCACGCTACGGAGAGCGCGACGGTTGGCCTGCCAGGGCGTAGCTCCCGTAGGGAGCGAAGGATGGTGCGGACGGAGAGACTTGAACTCTCACACCAAAGGTACTGGAACCTAAATCCAGCGCGTCTGCCATTTCGCCACGTCCGCCTGCGTCCTGCGGACTTCGGCGTGGCAAGTCCGCGGGGGTTCTTCTGCGGATTCGATTGAATCCGCGGGGTTACCTGCTCGAAAAAAAACTACTGCCCTACCCGCGACTGCAGCGTGTTGACGCTGTTCTGCAGGTTCGTCAGCGACTGGTTGATCTGCAGGCGGAAGATGTTGATCGACTCGATGTCCTGCTCCATCGCGCTGACGCGCGATTCGACGCCTTCCTGCACCGTGTTCATCGCCGTCTTCGTGCGATTCAGGTCGGCGTTCAGTGTCGTCAGCTGCGTGCCAAGGTCGTCCATGCCGGCGAAGTTGCGATTGATTTCATCGATGCGGGCCTGGATCTGCGTGACGGTCTGGCTCAGCACGCGTTCGTGGCTCGCCACCGTTTCCTTCAATTCACCGGACGTGGTTTTCAGCGCGGCGACATCCGTCGTCAGCTGGCCCACTTCCTGGCGCAGTGAGTTACGCGCGGCCCAGAGCTTGTCGATTTCGGAGAAGTGTTCCTGGATCTCGACCATCAGGTTCGACGAGGACTCGGCCGCGCTCTGGTCGACGAGCTGCAGCTGGTTCTCGATCTGCATCAGGCGGTTCTGCGCGCTGAGCGCCTGTTGCTGATGCAGCTGGTCCTGCTGGTAGAAATGCCAGCTGGCGCCGCCTGTGCCGAGCAGGCCGAGGAACAGGATCGTGATGAAGAAGATCACCCAGCCACTCGTGCCGGCCTCGATGACCTCAGGCTGGCGCACGGCGACGCCGGCGCTACCGCTGACCGAGGTGCCGCGCTTGCGCTTGCGATGCGTGACGAGCTCGTCCCGCTCGGGAACGATGCTCGGAATTTCGTCGAAATCGTCGGGATTTTGTGACATGGCGGCGAAGTATAGATGGTTGAGGCATTGCCAGAAAGCTGAGGCCTGTAACAGTCGCGTTAAGCCCCGGCGTGGTGTGGCGGCACTCTAACGCACTCACGATTCAGCGACAAGTTCGCGTGCCGCCTGAACTTTTTGGCGTCCCGTGAATGTGGGCCACGCCCCATTTTTCAAGGCGCGGGAAGATCCTGTTTCGGACAACGGGTCCGGTAACGTATTGCCTTGCGACGTGCGTGGAATCTGTCGGCGCAGGCCTGGGCGCGCTGGCCGGATAAAGAGCAGGATCGGAAGCCCCATCATGCGAAGAGGCCAGCATACTTTCCGGGTGACGAATAACAACTTTGCAATGCAAAGTACTTGACAGCAAAAATTCTCCCCGGCATCTTCGCGCTCCATGACGTCACCGCGTACCAAAAACGCCCCGAGCTCGCTGCAGGAACACGCTGCGGACAACCTGCGTTTCATCCGCGCGACGATGGAAAGTGCGACTGCTTTCACCGGCGTGTCCGGCAAGGGTTACGTCGTCGCCGGCATCTCGGCGCTGTTTGCCGCCTGGCTCGCCGCGCAGCAAGCCTCGCAGGCCACATGGCTCGGTGTATGGATGCTCGAGATGGTATTGGCCGGCAGCGTCGCACTCGCACTGACTGCAGTGAAAACGGAAAAGCAGGGTCAGTCGCTGTGGTCCTCGAGCGGCAGGAAGTTGCTGCTCGCCTTCATCCCGGCGATGACGATCGGCGGCGTGCTGACGCTGACGCTCTTCCTGCGCGGAGACGTGAGCCTGCTGCCCGGCATCTGGCTCGGCATCTACGGCGCCGCGGTAACGACGGCCGGTGCGCACTCCGTGCGGATCATTCCGGTGATGGGCATCGCGTTCATGCTGTTCGGCGCGGCGGTGCTGCTGTTGCCGCTGCCGGCGGACCTCATGCTTGCCGCCGGCCTCGGCGGGCTGCACATCGTATTCGGCATCTTGCTCTGGAGGAATCATGGCGGCTAACACACGCTCGCTGAAAAACGCAGGTTCGCTGAAGAACACAGGCCAGGCAAAAAGCGGCAAGGCTGCACCGAAGGTCGTCAAGAACGAACCGGCCACCGGGCTCGACCGGCTGATCCATGAGCGCACGCGCCTCGCGCTCGTCAGCGCGCTCGCAGCCAACGCGCTGCTGACGTTCAACGAACTCAAGTCGCTGCTCGGCATCTCCGACGGCAACCTCAGCGCGCATGCGCGCAAGCTCGAAGACGCCGGCTACGTGGCCTGCGAGAAAGGCTTCGACGGCCGCACGCCGCGCACCGAATATCGCATCACGCCGGCAGGCCGCGCAGCGCTGCAGAAATACATCGCGCACATGGAAGCGCTGATCGGCGCGGTGAAAAAGCTGTAGGTTTTTTTTGGGCTTCCACTCTGCAATGCAAAGTACTTATTAAAAGACAAATCAACAAACCCTGCGGAATACCGGACGACCGATGAACCCGACAACCGACACAGTCCAAACGACCCACTCAAGAACTGGCATCGCATTGCACGCGCGCGCCGAACACCTGCTGCTGCCGGGTCTGCTGATGGGCATCGCCGGCGACTACCTGCTGCGCGAAGGCCCGCACGGTCCGGGGCTGTTCCTCTGGCTCGCGCTGCTCGCGGCCTTTGCGCTGTGGCTCATGCGCGGCGCCGGTGCCGAACGATTACGCAGCATCGCGACATGGTCCGCCGTTGCATTATGCGCCGCGCTTGTGACCATGCTGCGCGACCTCGACGGCATGATTGCAGCCATGCTGGTCGTCGTGCTGCTTTGCGCCGTCATCACCTCGCTGCAGACTTCCGGCGTCGCGCTACGCGCGGCGCAGGTGCGCGACTACGTCGTCACCGGCTTCTCCTTTCCACTACAAATGCTCACGCTGACGCCGCGCCTGCTGCACCAGGCTGACCTCAGCGCCGTCACGCGCAACCAGCGAGCACCGGGCATCGTACGCGGCATCTTGCTCGCGATACCGGTGCTGCTGATATTCGGCATGCTGTTCGCCGCGGCCGATGCC
This sequence comes from Pseudomonadales bacterium, assembly GCA_036405915.1. Taxonomy (GTDB): domain Bacteria; phylum Pseudomonadota; class Gammaproteobacteria; order Pseudomonadales; family Pseudohongiellaceae; genus CAILUG01. The sequence continues at coordinate 8,234 of DASWWP010000181.1, read as the reverse complement.
GGTTTCAGCCAGTACCTTGCCGCCGCCACGGGCGTCATCTCGCCGCGCACGCTGCAACACCTGCTGCTTGCGCTGATCTTCGGCTGGCTCGCGACGAGCCTGCTCGGCATGGCATGCCGCGCGGCGCCGGCAGGTTCGTTGTCCGCGGGGAATACCGCCCTGCCCGACTCGGCCGCTCCGCTGCGCATCGGCGCCACCGAAACGCACGTCGTGCTGCTGCTCGTCAGCGTGCTGTTCGCCTCCTTCGTGCTGCTGCAGCTCGGTTACCTGTTCGGCGGCACGGATGTCATCGTCAACACGAGTGGGCTCACCGTAGCCGAACATGCGCGCCGCGGTTTCTTCGAACTGGTCGTCGTATCGATGCTGACGCTCGCCTTCCTGTTCGGCGTCAGCATGACGGACTGCGAGCCGCGCATCCTGCGCCGTTACGGCAGCGTGCTCATCGCGTGCGTACTCGTCATCCTCGTTTCCGCACTGCAGAGGCTGTTCCTGTACACCGACGCCTTCGGCCTGACGATCGAGCGCTTCAGCGCGCTTGCGGCGATCGGGTGGATCGTATTCAACCTGCTCTCCTTCTCCGTCACGGTATTGCGCGGCAACGTGCGCGGCTTCGCTTCCGGCATCGCGATCTCCGGTATCGGCTGCCTGCTGCTGTTTGGCTTCATCAATCCTGCCGGGATGGTTGCGCGCATCAACCTCGAACGCAGCATCGAAGGCAACCCGCCGCTCGACGCGGCTTACCTGGCCGAGCTCGGCGCCGATACGATCCCGCTCGTGCTCGAACGCTTCGACGAACTTGAGCCGGCGGCCCAGTGCAGCTTTGCCGCCGCCATCGTCGCTCGCTATCCGGAAGCGGTGACGGGTGAATCGACCGGAGCCGACGAAGACTGGCGGTTCTGGAACATCGCGCGGATGTCCGCACGCAGTGCGATCTTCGAGCACTCGGAGGAAATCCGCGCGGCATCGGAACGCTTCCAGCGTGCCGCGGCCGATGCTGCCGCGCGCGCGGCAGCCCAGGGAGGTGGCGCAGTCGCCATCAGCTGTTGACGGGCAGGTTAATGGCGGACTGTAAATCCGCCGGAGCATGCACGACCCGCGGAGACTTCAAATCTTCGCGCATGGCGGACTGCAAATCCGCCTTCATACGCGGCGGCGGGAACCGTAAATTCCCGCCGCCGCGTGCATTACGCGCGGTATCGCGCGCCTCCCACCACGACCCCGCGCGGCAGTAACTTCTGCGTGCCCATGCGCGTCCCGCGATAGTTGTCGACGAACTCGAAGTCCCCTTCCGCCAGTTCCAGCACCGTGATGTCGGCAGGCGCGCCGACGCGCAGCGAGCCGAGAGCGTCAAGTTCGCGGAAGGTTTGCGCGGCATTGCGCGTGGCGCGCGCGATGACCTCGTCCAGCGGCATGCCGAGCGCCAGGAATTTCGACAGCACGTTCGGCAAATCGAAGACCTGTGCCGTGCGGCCGGGGACATTGAGATCCGACGAAATCGTGTCGGGCATGAAGCCCTGCGCGAGCGCTTTCTCCGCCACGTCCCAGGCCCAGTGCTCGTTGAGGCCGTTGCCGAAGTCGAAGCGTATGCCGTCGTTGCGCGCCTGCACGATCTCCGGCAGCACGCGGCCGCCGGCGTCGAGGATGCCGTTCGGCGTCGGCGCATACATGTGCGTCACGATGTCGCCGGGGCGCAGCATCCGGACCAGCTGCGGCAATGGCGTGGCCGTATCGCCGACGTGGATCATGACCGGCAGATTCGTGGACCCGGCGACTTCCACCGCGCGCCGCAGCACTTCGCGGTCGAGTTCGCCGGTGACGCCGCGCGACAGCCGCGCCTTGATCCCGACGATCCATTCGCGGTGTTCTTCCACCGCCGCGCGCGCCTTGCCGACATCGGCCGGCGCAAGCCCGTCGAGAAACTCCGCGCGTCCGCCCGGAAAGTTGCCCAGCACGGCGATGTTCAGCAGCAGCCGCAGGCGGTTCGGCGCGGCACGTGCGATCGATACGATCGTGTCGATGTTGTCGGCTCCGCGCGAACCTGCGTCGACCATCGTCGTCACGCCACTTGCGAGAAAGTCGGATGGCGGCAGCTCGGCGTCGCGCGCATGCACGTGCACGTCGATCAGGCCCGGCACGACGAGCCGGCCGGATACAGCGATGGTCTCGCCGGCCGCATCCGCTGGAAGAGATGGCGCGACCGCGGCAATCCTGCCGCCGGCTACCGCGACGTCGCCGATCATGTCGATCTGCTGTGCAGGATCGATCACGCGGCCGCCGCACAGCACGAGATCGTACGCCGGCGCCGCGCCGAACAGCGTGGATGAACGCGGCAGCGCCGCACAGGCCATTGCGGCGCCGATAAGGTGTCTGCGTTGCATGAAACTTCCTCAAGCCGATAAGTCATAAGCCTCGAAGCGCCTGCCGAGCCAGTCGGTGCCCCACGCAAGTTCGGCGGCCATGATGACGGCAGCCACGAGGGCGGCCGGCATGATCGCCGCGTAGCCGATGAACCATGAGGCCGGCACGTAGACGAGCACGCCGCCGATCAGCGCCGGCAATAACACGGCGACGCTCGCGAGCAGCGCGCCGAACAGGAACAGCAGCCGCGGCACCGCGGTTTCCCAGCCATGGCTCTGGTTAGCCGTCTTTGCCCATGCCGGGAACAATACGACCACGGCGTTGGCGATCAGCACCTGCGTGGCGCACATCAGCGGCAGCAACAACGCGAGCCCAACGCCGATGCTCCAGCGTAGCTGCGGTGTCATCGGTGACTGCGCCGGCGGATCGAGCCCAAGCAGCACCTGCAGCAGGCACAGCCACGCGATGCCCGTAAGGATGCATACGGGCGCCAGCACTTCGCCGAGCACGACCTGCCATCCGGGCAACGGCCAGGTCTTGATGAGGTCAGCGTTGTCGAGATCGTGGCGCAGGTCCTGGCGCGCGAACTGCGCGCCCATGAACAGGGTCTGGACGCCGACGAACAGCGCGATGATTGTCGGGATGCGCGCGAAAGGTCCGATACGTTCCGGCGTGCCGATCCACAGGTTCCACACGACGATCACGCATGCGGCGACGGCGAACGTACGCAGGTTCAGGTATTCGCGCGTCGACAGCAGGTTTTTCCACAGCAGCGCCGGCACCGGCGAACCGTGCGCCGCGAGCGTGAAGGGATCGCGCCGGGTCTTCAACGGAGAGAGCGATGCGCGGAAGGCGTCCCTGCGCATCGCGGCGGCGATGCGGGCCCGGTTCGCCGCGTTTGCGATCGTCGCCTCGTGATCGGGCCGCTCGCTGCGGAAGGCCCAGTAATAATGCAGCGCGTATAACGCGGTTGCCGGGGCGAGCGCGCGCAGGAACGACGGGAGGTCGGGCGCAACCACCGGCTGCACCAGTGCACGCAGCGGTGCGAGCAGCCAGTGCAACGCGCCGCTGCCGGTCTGGTCGAGCGCATACGCCAGCAGTGCCTGCGGATCGACGCTCTCAGCTGGCGTCGGCAGGCGCAGGTGCGGATCCATCGCGTTCATTGCCCAGAGCCCCGCGGCTAGCAGTGCCAGTACGCCGAGCTGGCGTTGCCATTGCGCAATGCCGCGCTCGGCAAGGCGCGTGAATACGAAACCCGATGCGGTCACGTGCAGCATCACGATGCCGAGGATCAACCACCAGCCGATCGCGCGCGCCCACAGCGGGCTCGGGATGAAGCGCCAGCCCGCGGTGAACAGCGTGACGAGTGCAGCGCTCAGCAACAGCGCCGCCTGCGAGCGCAACATGCTGAAGTGCTTGAGCGTTGCGTGCGACACGGGCGCCGGAAACAGCCACGCGATTTCCGCTTCGGAGAATGGCAGGGTCGTGCGTGCGCGGCGCCAGAGCCACAGTACGGCGAACAGCAGCAGCAATGCGAAGCCGCCGCCAATCGTCACTTCATCCGACAGGTCGCGCACGGCCTGCACGGGTTCCCCCGCGGCGACCCGCGCAGCTTCGCGCGCCGCGCGCGTTCGATGCGGCAGGATGAAAATGAAGTACAGGTAGCCCAGTGCGAACGCGGCGCCGAGCAGGTAACGCGGCTGCTTCAGCCTGCGCAGGCGCAGCAGGAGGAGATTCAGCACGGAGCGCGTACCCAGGTACAGTAACGCAGAGCGCGTGCGCAAGCGGTTCGGTGCGGAGCGCGGGTGCGGAGAATCCGGCGCGGATGGCGCGGCGCGCATCAGGTTTCACTGCCGCCGGTGGCGCGGATGAATACTTCCTCGAGGCCAAGGTCCGCTTCGCCCCGCGCGAACGAAGCCGTGACCTCGCCGAGCGAACCGTAGGCCACGCGCCTGCCGCGCTTGAGGATCAGCAGGTGCGTGCACACCTCCTCGAGCAGGCCGATCAGGTGCGAGCTCAGTACGATCGCGGCGCCGTCACGTGCACGTTGCAGGATCGAGTTCTTCATGCGGCGGATGCCGAGCGGGTCGAGGCCGGTCAACGGCTCGTCGAAGAACAGCACGCTCGGCTCGTGCAGCAGGCCGCAGGCGATCGCGAGTTTCTGTTTCATGCCACGCGAGAGTTCGTTCGGCAGCTGGCTGGCCTTGTCGGCGATCTCGAACTCCTCGAGCAGCGCGGCAGCCTTCGCCTCGTGCCCGGGCACGCCGTACAGCCGCGCGATGAACGCGAGGTGCTGGCGCACGCTGAGGTAGTCGAACAGGCGCGGTTCGTCGGGAAAGAAGGCAAGCGTGCGCTTCGCGGCGACCGGATCGGTCGCGAGGTCGAAGCCGTTGATCGTGATGCCGCCGCTGCTGGGCGGAATGATGCCGGCGATGCTGCGCAGCGTCGTCGTCTTGCCGGCGCCGTTGGGACCGACGAGGCCGAGCACCTCGCCCGGCTGTACGGAGAAAGTCAGATCGTCCACCGCGATGAATGCGCCGTAGCGCTTCGTCAGGTTGCGAACTTCGATCATCGCGACTCCGTGCTTGATCGGCGCGAGCCGATCGGTGCCAGAGGCAAGACGACTCCGGCACCGACTGAAAACACAGCTTTCGGGCTGCGCTTACGGCGCTTCGGCCAGGTTCTTCATGTTGGCGAGCGCGGGTTCGAACATGCCGCGACGGCGCGCGATGTCGGCGTCCTTCGCAGCCTGGTCGGCAAGGTTAGAGACGTCGTATACGAGCGTGTAGATCATCTTCGACGTCGTATCCGTCACCGGGCGCGCTTCCATGAAGCCGTGGTACAGGATGTAGTACTGGCCTTCGACGACCGGCTGCGTGTAGCCGTACGACAGTTCCGTCTGCGCAACCAGGATCTCCGTCACGCGGCCACCGGCCAGCTTGCGCACGGTACCCATGCCGCCGTCGCCCGACGTGATCTCGCAGTCGACCTGCGGCAGCCATTTGGCGATGTCGCAGTAACCGCCGACTTTTGCCCACACTTCTTCGGCAGGCTTGTTGATGTCGATTTCGAGTTCGACTGTGACGTATTCGGGTTCGGCGGCGAGTGCAGGCGCCGTGAAGGCAATGGCGGCAAGTGCGCCGAGGGCCATCGTGCTACGTTTCATTCGGGTTCCCCTCTCAGTGGTATTTCCGGGCGTGGTTGGATGCGTGGTCGGCTAGCGACAGGCCGCCCGATTGTACGGCCATTCCGCGCGCGCGGTCACGCCGCCGCGCACTCGAGCGCCAATGGACCCTGCCCCGTTCGATTCAGCGCTTCGACGCATCCCTTGCAGGGGCCCCGTGCACGAGGCGGCGCGCGCCCCGCACGATCGGCAGCAGCAGGTTGCGCAGCCACGGATGCCTGTTGATCGCGAGCTTCATCCGGCCGAATTGCAGCCACAGGTGATAGCTCGTGACGGAGTGCAGGTCGTGCCGGAACGTGCGCGGCGGCGCATCGGGAGCGCGGCCGGGCAATGCAACATGCGGGAACGTCGCGAAGCGGCGCATACCCTGCTTCACGCGCAGCGTCGCTTCGAGGAAGGCATGGCCGTACTTGCGATCGGGTTCGAGATGGCAGCCTTCCGCCCATTCGTTCCAGGCATTGATGAACACGAGCGGATCGCTGGCACCGGACGTGTTCGGATGGTCGATCGCCGCGCCGAGCCAGTGCTCGTAGTTTTCCGGCGTGCCGTTCAGCACGACGAGCGCGCGGTTGTTCGTGCGCGCGGTGTTGTCCCAGCTCGGGAACACCGTCTTGAATACCTGTGAGCCCTCGTACTTGCGCTCGAGGTAGGCCTGCGCGATCGACGCGAACTGGAACACGTAGCCCTTGAACTTGTCGTAGAACATCACTTCTTCGTTGATGCAGCCGAATTGCAGGTTGTGCGGCGGGAATTCCACGCCGCTGTCGAAACCGAACTGCCTGTAGTCGAAGTTGTTGTGCGTCAGCGCGGAGCACAGGTGGATTTCGCCGATGCCGATTTCGCGGCAGTACTCGCGCCAGATGCGCGCGGAATTGGCCGCGTCGGGCAGATGCTGCGGGCGATACACGATCAGGAAGGGCTTGCCGTCGACGCGGATGTAGCGCGGATCACGGAAGGCCGGCACGAGGTCCTTGATGAAGTTCAGGTCGTCGTCGGGTTTGTACTGCTGCGCGATCAGCACTTCGTGGTCGGCGGCGTCCCAGCGGCGCGTCCAGTTTTCGTTCGCCCAGCAGAAGCAGAACGGCATGTCGCTTTCAGGATCGGCGAGCATGTCGTTCACCGGCTCGTGCAGGATGCGCTGGCCGGAAAACCAGTAGTAGTGATAGCAGAAGCCGTCGATGCCGTACTGCTTCGCGGTCCTGATCTGGTCGCGCCGCGTTTCGCGCACGCGCAGGTCGTAGAAGCCGAAGTCGGTCGGCAGGTGCGGCTGGTAGTGGTCGTGGTACAGCGGCTTCGCCTTCGTGACGTTCGTCCACTCCGTGAAGCCCTTGCCCCACCAGAGATCGTTCTCGGGCGTCGGGTGGAACTGCGGCAGGTAATACGCGATCAGGCGCGGCGTGCGCGCGGAAGCGGTGTCGCTCATCGTGTCAATCCGGATTCAGCAGTGAGATCGGCGTGCCGGGCTGTCGGATGGACACCGCCCTGACCACGACCTGGTAAATGTTCGCATAAGGGCTCGTGCGCAGCGCCGCGCGCACGAACTCGGACACCTGTTGCCATTGCGAGGCGAGTTCCGTCTGTTCGGGCGTGAGGATCACGAAGCGCACGTCGACGATCTTCAGGTGCGCCTGCGCGAACAGTGCTTCGATGTTCTTCAGGCCGAAGAAGCGGATGTGCGTACGGTCGAGCAGGCCGCTGTCGCGGTACGCGACGTCCTCGTTCGCCAGACTCGCAACGAGCGCCGCATGGCCCGCATGCGGCAGCGACACGACGATCGATCCGTCGCGCTTCATCAGCTCCGCCATCTGCCGCAGCGTGCGCCACGGATCGTAAAGGTGTTCGAGCACGTCGGCGGCGACGACGGTGTCGAAGGGCTCGTGCTCGCCGAGCACCTGCGGCCAGTCCTCGGCATTGAGGTCCTGCGAATGGATCTCTTCGCAATGCGCACGCGCGAGCGCGATCGCCGCGGGATCCACTTCGATGCCGGTCACGCGGCAACCGCCGATGTTTTTCATCATCTTCGTGATCGAGCCGGGACCGCAGCCGATTTCCAGCACGCGCCGGTCCTTGCCGACGAGTTCCGTGACGAACACCGGCGCCGTCTGCGAATCGAGCGGCACGACGTAGTCGTACGTGTGCTTCGGCGGCGCAGCCTCGGCTTCGGCGGCCGGTGCCGGTGCCGGCTCTGCGGGCGGGGGTTCACCGAGTTCTACGAGCGGCCTCGCGGCCTCCGCCAGTGCCACCGGTGCCTCGATCGCGGGTTTGCCGCGCACGAGATCGACGGCGGCGCGCAGCGGACGCGTCAGGCGCCAACTCGTCGAATCCAGGATCACCTGCAGATGGGCCTCGCGCGCCTTGACCACGTCGGCATAGTCCTTCACCGATTCCTGCAGGCGCGAGATCCAGTAGGTCTGCTCTTCCACATGGTTGCCGAGTTCGGCGATGCGCTGCTCCTTCTCGGCTATGCGCTGTTCTTTCTCCGCGATGCGGCGATCCAGTTCCGCGATGAGGTCCTGTAGCCCGACTATGCGTTTATTGCTCGCTTCTTCCTTGCGCCCCAGCTCCTGGCCGAGGTCGTCGTACAGGAAGCGGTAGCGCGCATACTCCATCAGGCCCCACAGCGTCGAGTCGTCCCATTGCGGTTGCCATTTGCGCAAAATCCGCAGCACGACGCGGCGCACTTCGTCCTGCT
>DASWWP010000180.1:0-11836 GCA_036405915.1 Pseudomonadales bacterium | reverse complement strand
GTGGACAGGCTGTTCGGCGTCGTCCAGCCGGCAAAATACCATCCCGAAATCGATACCGGCGTGCACACGCTGATGGTGCTCGAACAGGCCGCGCGGCTTTCGCCGCTTCCGATCGTGCGCTTTGCGGCGCTTGTGCACGACCTCGGCAAGGCGCTGAGTCCACACCCGCCATTGCATACCGGACATGAAGCGGCCGGCGCCGGGCTGATCGAAAGTCTCGCCGTGCGCCTGCGCGTACCGAAGGACTTCAGCGACCTCGGCATACTCGTGAGCCTGCAGCACACGCGCTGCCATCGCGCGGACCGCCATGAAGCGGAAGACCTGTTCCTGACGCTTGAACTGTGTGACGCGCTGCGCCGCCCGGAACGCTTCGGGCTGTTCCTGCTCGCCTGTGAAGCGGATGCGCGCGGCCGGCTCGGCCTCGAGAACGCACCTTACCCGCAGGCCGGAATCCTGCGCGGCGCACTCGCCGCCGCGAAGGCAGTCGACATCAGGCCGCTCGTCGCAGAGCATACGAATCCAAAAGCACTCGTGCCGGCGATCCGTGCCGCACGCATCGCCGCGATCGACGCGGCAAGGATTACGCAGGCATGAGCAACCCTCCGGTCGCCCTCGTCACCGGCGCCGCGAACCGCATCGGCGCGGCCATCGCGCGCGTACTGCATGGCGCGGGGTACAACGTCATCGTGCATTACCGCAATTCCGCCGACGCGGCACACGCGCTGATCACTGACCTGAATGCGACACGCGCCGATTCGGCACGTTCGGCGCGTGCGGATCTTGCCGAATTCACGCAGCTCGAAGCGCTGGCCCGCCAGAGCCTTGCGCAATGGGGCCGGCTCGACGTGCTCGTCAACAACGCATCGAGCTTCTATCCGACAACGCTCGACGAGCTCGATGAAGGCGACTGGCACGACCTGATGAACAGCAATGCAAGAGCGCCGCTCTTCCTCAGCAAGCACCTGCACGCAGCGCTCGCGGCGACTCGCGGCGCCATCGTCAACATCGTCGACAGCACCGCGCTCGACGGCGTGGCGGGCTTTACGCCATACACGATGGCCAAAGCTGCACTCGCGAACATGACGAAGTCGCTTGCCCGGGAACTCGCGCCGCAGGTACGCGTGAACGGCGTGTCGCCGGGCGCGATTTTGTGGCCCGAATACGCCGGCGGCGTCAGCGAAGAAGATAAGGCACGCACGCTCGCGCAGACCGCGCTCGGCCGCATGGGCACGCCGGAAGACATCGCGCACGCGGTACTGTTCCTCGCCCGCGATGCCAGCTACGTGACAGGCCAGGTGATCGCCGTCGACGGCGGCGTGTAGAGCAGTTTCAGCCTTTGGAAAGACACTGGGCCCCGGCCTCCGGCCGGACGACGACAGCTCGATATTCGTCACTCCGGCGAAGGCCGGGACCCGACGTCGTCATCCCGTCAGTTCAGGCCACGCCGCTCGAGCAGCGGCTCCACGTTCGGTTCACGCCCGGCGAACTCACGGAACAGGTCCAGCGCCTCGAGGCTGCCGCCGCGCGACAGCAGCGTATCGCGGAATCGCTGGCCGTTTTCGCGCGTCATGCCGCCGTTGGCCTTGAACCACTCCACCGTATCCGCGTCGAGCACTTCGCTCCAGATGTACGAGTAGTACCCCGCGGAGTAGCCGCCCATGATGTGCGAGAAATACGGCAAGCGGTAACGCGGCGGCAGCATGTCGTAGTTCGCGCCGGCGGCAGTCAATGCATCGGCCTCGAACTTCATCAGCTCGTCGGCGGCCGGCACGTCGTCCGGATTCAACTGGTGCAACGCCATGTCGGCGATCGCGGCCATCAGGTATTCGCTCGTCGCGAAGCCCTGGTTGAACTTGAGCGTCTCCATGACCTTGTCCACGAGCTCGGTGGGCATCGGCTCGCCGGTCTCGTAATGCACGGCGTAGTTCTTCAGCACTTCCGGCCACGTGACCCACATTTCATTGACCTGCGACGGATACTCGACGAAATCGCGCGGCACGTTGGTACCGGAAAACGTCGGGTACGCGACGTTCGAGAACAGGCCGTGCAGCGCATGGCCGAACTCGTGGAAGGCCGTGACGACTTCATCAAAGGTCATCAGCGTCGGTTCACCGGCCGGTGGCTTCGTTATGTTCAGGTGGTTGCCGACGATCGCCTTCGTGCCGAACATCTCCGACTGCGCCACGTAGTCGTTCATCCACGCGCCGCCGCGTTTGTTCGAGCGCGCGTACGGGTCGAAGATGAAAAGGCCGAGCGTCGAACCGTCGACGTCGAGCACTTCGTACACGCGCACGTCTTCCTGGTAGACCGGCAGATCGGTGCGGCGCTGGAACGACACGCCGTAGACCTGGTTGGCCGCGAAGAACACACCCTTCTCCAGCACGTTGTCGAGCAGGAAGTACGGCTTCAGCTGCGTCTCGTCGAAGTCGTAGCGGTCCTGCCGCAATTTCTCGGCATAGTAGGCCCAGTCCCATGCGGCGAGCTGGAAGTCGACGCCTTCTCCCTGGATCATTGCCTGCAGGTCGGCGGCTTCGCGCTGCGCGTTCGCGATTGCTCGTGGCGTGAGATCGGCGAGGCGCTGGTTCACGGCATCGACCGTTTGCGCGGTCTGCTCCTCGAGGATGTAGGCGGCGTGGTTCGGATAGCCGAGTAACTGCGCGCGCTCGGCCCGCAGGCGTGCCGTGCGGCTCAGCACTTCGGTGTTGTCGAACTCGCCGCCACGACTGCCGCGCGCGAGCGAGGTCTCCATGATGCGCTGGCGCAGCGCGCGGTTTTCGATCGTGCTGAGCAAGGGCTGGCCGCTCGTGTTCAGCAGCGGAAGCACGTACTTGCCCGGCATGTCGCGCGAGGCAGCTTCGTCCGCCGCCGCCTGGATTTCCGCATCGCTGAGCCCGGCCAGGTCCTCGCGGCTGTCGATGACGATCGCGCTTGCATTCACTTCGGCGAGCACGTTCTGGCTGAACGTGGTTTCGAGCTCGGCGAGTTCGGTGTTCATCGCGCGCAACCGATCCTTGTCTTCCGGCGACAGCTGCGCACCGGCACGCACGAAGTCACGGCGCGTGATTTCGATGAGCCGCAGCGATTCAGGATCGAGTTCCAGCGAATCGCGGCGCTGGTACAGATCGTCGATGCGCGCGAACAGCGCTTCATCGAGCAGGATCGCATCGCTGTGCGCGGACAGGCGCGGCGACAGCTCCACTTCCAGCGCCTGGATCGCATCGTTCGTGTGTGCAGAACTCAGCGCGAAGAATACGTTCGACACGCGGCTCAATATGCGCCCGGAGCGTTCGAGCGGCAGGATCGTATTTTCGAAAGTCGGGGCCTCGGTTTGCGCTGTGATGGCTCCGATCTCGGCGAGTTGCTCTTCCATGCCGCGTTCGAAGGCCGGCAGGTAGTGTTCGTCGCGGATCAGGTCGAACGGCGGATACTGCAGCGGCAGCGGGCTTTGTTCGAAGAAAGGATTGGCGGTGGTCACATCGGCACTCTCCTGGGCAGTGGCTGCGGCGGTCGTTGCCGCAGGCGGTGCAGCATCGGCAGCGCTGGTTTCCTGCGCCGTGTCGTCGGATCCGGAGCAGGCCGCGAGCAACGCGGCGCCAGTCAGTGAAAGCAATACGCGGGAAGAGGCCATGGTGACTCCTTGAAGATGGCGTAAGGCGGAATTGTGCGGAAAGGTGCTGGAATCAGCGGGTGAATGCGGCTCCACGTTCCCACGAAGCGCCGCGAACGGTCAAGCCTTCAGCGCGCTGACGAGCGTCCAGATGCCGATGCCGATGAAGCCTGCGGCCGCAATCAGCTGAAGCTGCTTCGGGCTGATCAGGTTGCTGATGAGTCCGCCGGCGAGCACACCGACTGCCGAGGTTGCAACGAGCGCCAGCGAAGCACCGAGAAAGACCGTCCACTTGCTGACCTGCTGATCCGCGGCGAACAACATCGTCGCCAGTTGCGTCTTGTCGCCGAGCTCGGCAACGAACACGGTGAGGAATACGGTCAGCAGGATTTTCAGGTCCATGGGAACTCCGGATGTGAGAAGGCGAAGGGACCCGACTTTAGCAGATCGGCTCCCGTGGCGTCGCTTCAACGCGGCCGGCCTGCTTATGCCCGCGGTCTGCCGCCCTGGCTCCGCGTTGCTTTCGCGCGCGGCTTGCGGCCACCCTGCTTCCCCGACGGGCTTTTCGCCTCCGTGCGCTTCGCGGAGCGCGCGGCGTTGTCCGCAGCGCGGAACTTCACGATGCGTCGAATCAGGTCCAGCGGTAGCGGCTCGTCATGCGGAAACTGCACGGTGCCCTTGCCGCCCGCATACGCCGCGAGTTCGTCACGAAAGGCAGGCTCCGAGCGCGGCGCCGGATACACGCCGATGTGTTGCGCGAAGCCTGCGAAGTAGATCAGGGTGCCATCGAGCCGGTAGGCCGGAATACGGTAGCTGATGGCTTCCTGCGCTTTCGGCGCGGCCTTGCGTATCGTCGCGCGCACCTTGCCGAGCCTCGCCTGCACGGATGGCGGAAAGGACGCAATGTACGCATCGACACTCCCGGCCGGCTGCGCGGTTGCGACTGGCCGCGCGGCTTCGTCCGCTTTTCTTGCCACACGCGTCGCTGAAGATCCGTGCGGTGTCGACTGTCGCAGCGCTCCGCGCGCGCGCGTGTCAGTAGTCTTCCTTGCCATGCCCCGCCCTCACGAGACCTGCGCGAAGACCTGCGCCTCGGTCAGTTTTTCGGTGTCGTTCGCGAAGTCATAGTTCTCGGGCTTCTTGTCCACGAAGATCTGGCGCTTGAACAGGAAGCTGCTGCTTTCGTCGAACAGGCCTGCCGACAGGATGTAGTCGTCGACCGGTAACAGGTGGTAATACAGGTGCGTGCCGCATTCCGCGCAGAACGCGCGCTCGGCCCAGTCCGACGAGCGGTATGCTTTCACGGGACCTTGCACTGACACATCAGGTCCCGCGTGCAGCGTCATGAACGGACCGCCACCCCAGCGGCGGCACATGCCGCAGTGGCAGGCCGCGATCTCGTTCATGTCAGGCGCCGTGATCGTGACGGCGCCGCACAGACAGTGTCCTTTCATACCTGGCTCCTCCTGTTGAAATAGTGACGTTGTGAAACCTGGCGTCGGATGTCACATCCGATCATGCAGTGCGCGGGTCAGTCGCGGCAGAAGCCTTCCCCCTCACGGATCATGAGGCAATCACGCTTCCCGGTGAGCCATTTCATGCCAGTGCCGGCGCCGTCGGTCACGCGGATCGTTTCCATCGAGCCATCGCGTTCGAACGCAATGCCATCGGCCACGGCGCTGCCGTCGAAGCCGCGCGGTCCGTCGAGATCGCGCACGGTGATGCGATATGCGCCCTGCCCGCCAGCGATCGTCAGTTGCGTGCCTTCGACGCCGCGCCAGTCGCCGAGCCATGCATCCGTTGCCGCGGCGTCGACGCCTTCGCGCGCACACGCGGCAACGAGCAACAGTACCACGCAGGAGCTCACGCGCATCGACAAGCCTCGCTAGATCGTAAGCGCACCGCGAAAGCCGCGCGCCGCGTAATAGGATTGCGCCCCGTTGTGATACGTGAAGACATGATCGTAGCGGCGGTCGCAGAACAATGCGCCGCCAAGCTTGCGGATTTCCGGCGGCGTGAGGATCCAGCTCGAGGTTTTCAGGTCGAACTTGCCGAGCGTCTGCAGCTGGCGATACTGCTCTTCGGTCAGCAGTTCGATGCCGATTTCCGCCGCCATGTCGATCGCATTGTTTTCCGGGCGGGCTTCCTTGCGCGACTCCCAGGCTTCGCGGTCGTAACACACGCTGCGGCGTGCCGCGGGGCTTTCGGCGGAGCAGTCGAAGAACGTCAGGGCTCCCGACTTCGCGTCGCAGGCGACGACGTCTGGCTCACCGCCCGTGCGTTCCATTTCGGCGAGTGCCTGCAGCTTGTCCGGCTTCGCGGATTCGAGCCTCGCCTGCACCTTCGCCCATGGCACGGCCTTGTGCCGCGCCGGATGTTTGTCGAACCGCACTTTCAGTACCGCAATGAGCGCATCGCGTTCTTTGGCTTTCATGTTCGTGCTCCGGATCGGGTAGTGCGGCATTGAGTCGCCGCGGCATCAATGCGCGTCGTCCTTCCCGCTGGCGCGATCGCGCTCCATCTGCGCGTTGGCCTTCGCGACGCCGAGCTTGACGATGAAGAAGCCGGTGCCGAGCAGGATTGCGATGCCAAGCGTGAGCATGGCCGTCGTCAGCGTCGCGTCGTTCAGGAAGTCGAAGGGAATTTCATCGGGCTCGCCGTACTTGCCGAGCAGCGCGAACGCCGTCAGCAGCGGTCCCGGCAGTGACAGGAAGGACAGCCTCAGGATCTTCGCATCGATCTCGGCCAGTTTGTCTTCCGGGCTCATTCCCTGTCCTCGTCTCGCGTTGCGCATGTCGCGGCGCGTGGCTCAACCGGCGCGCGAGATGATGCGCTCATGCCACGTGAAGGCCACCGGGGCCACCGGTTGCCGCGCCTTGTCGAAAGCTTCCCACAGGTCGCGATAGCTTTGTTTCAGCGCAGGATGTTTTTTCTTCGCCGCGATCTGCGCGAGCGGCCGCAGTACGTAGGCCGCTGTCAGTATCTCCGGGCGCGGCAGCACGATGCCGTCGAAATTGCCGCACTTCTCGCCATAGAGCAACAGGTCGATGTCGAGCGTGACGCGCCCGCTGCCACGTTCACGGCGATGTTTGTCCTCGATCTTCTTCAGCAGCTTGCCGAGTTCCTGCAGCGGCATGTCGGTTTCGATGCCTACCGCCATGTTCAGGTAATCGGCTGCCGCCGCATCCTGCGCCTTGCCGCGGAAGACATATGACAGTGCAAGGTCGTTGAACCGCAGCAGCAGCTCGTCGAGCGCGCTGGCGAGATTGGCTTCGGCCTCGTGATTGCTGCCGAGCCCGAGCGCGACCCATACCATCTGCGCAGCGCCTTACCAGTCGACGCGAGGCTGGCGCACGCCGCGCTCGATGATGACGCCGACGTCCTTCGCACCGGTGATCGCGGCTGGCTTGCCGACGCGCACGCGCACCCACTGGACCTTGAACTCCGTGCGCACGAGCTTCGCTATTTCCTCCGCCATCGCCTCGAGCAGTTGCAGTTTGCTCTTCTCGATGAATTCGGTGACGCGCACGCAGACGACCTTGTAATCGAGCACATGGCGATGGTCGTCGGTCTTCGCGGCTTCGGTGATGTCGGTGGCCATGTCGAGGTCGACCGTGATCGGCTGCTTGATCTCCCGCTCCCAGTCATAGACGCCAATGACGGTTTTGACTTCGAGTCCCCTGACGTAAACGATGTCCATGGCTATTCCTTCTATATATAGGTCATGCCACCGGCGGCAGCGTTTCGAGATTCCAGCGTGGCCTCGCGAAGAAGGCAAGGTCGTCGGCATAGCCCGCCATCAGGCGCTGGCAGCCCGCGTACGCGATCATCGCGCCGTTGTCGGTGCAGTACTGCAGTTTCGGGTAATAAAGTTTGCCGCGCTCCTCCTCTGCCATCTGGCCGAGCAGCTCGCGCAGGCGCGTATTCGCGCTGACGCCGCCGGCGATCACGAGCGTCTTCATGCCGGTGTGCTGGAACGCGCGGCGGCACTTGATCACCATCGTGCCTGCCACGGCTTCCTGGAAGGCATGTGCGATGTCGGCCTTCGTCTGTTCGTCGATCACGCCGTCGACCGTGTGCTGCTGCACGGTGTTCAGCACGAAGGTTTTCAGGCCGCTGAAGCTGAAGTCGAGGCCGGGGCGATTCGTCATCGGCCGCGGGAACGTGAAGCGACCCGGCGTGCCCTTTTCAGCCAGCTTCGCGACGTGCGGGCCGCCCGGATACGGCAGGCCAAGCATCTTGGCGACCTTGTCGAAGGCTTCGCCGGCGGCATCGTCGAGCGACTCGCCTATCAATTTGTACTTGCCGATGCCGTCGACGGCGATCAGCTGCGTATGGCCGCCCGAGACGAGCAGCGCCACGAACGGGAATTGCGGCGCGTTCGGTTCGAGCAAGGGCGCGAGCAGATGGCCTTCCATGTGGTGCACGCCGATCACGGGCTTGTTCCACGCCATGCCGAGCGAACGGCCGATCGATGCACCGACGAGCAGCGCACCGGCAAGGCCGGGGCCAGCCGTGTACGCGATGCCGTCGAGGTCCCTGCCGCTGCAGTTCGCGCGCGTCAGCACTTCGCGGATCAGCGGGAGCGTTTTACGGATGTGGTCGCGCGACGCGAGTTCAGGCACGACACCGCCGTACTGCTGGTGCAGCTTGATCTGACTGTACAACGCGTCCGCCAGTATGCCGGCTTCGCTGTCGTACAGCGCGATGCCGGTTTCGTCGCAGGAGGTTTCGATGCCGAGGACTTTCATGGGTGCGCGATCATACAGGCGCGGAAAGGGGCCGCCCACTTTTTCTGCTACCATCCCGGGGCATAAAACTGCGCGGAGCGAGCACATCCATGAAAGCCTTCGTCGTCAAAGCCGGCAGCACGTCACTCGAGGGGCTCGCGCAAGTCGAACGCCCGCAGCCTGAGCCGGGCCCTGGCGAGATCCTCGTGCAGATGCATGCGGCCGCGCTGAACTTCCGCGATCTCGCGATCGTCACGGGCCGCTACTTCGGTGGCGCCGTGCAGAAGGACCTCGTCGCGCTGTCGGACGGCGCCGGCGAGGTCGTCGCGATCGGCAGCGGCGTGACGCGTTTCAAGGTCGGCGATCGCGTGGCGGGTACGTTCTTCCGCAGCTACGTCGATGGGCCGCCAGTGAACGTCGGCCCGGCGCTCGGTTCGCCTGTCGACGGGGTGCTGGCGGAGTACGTCGTGTTCAACCAGAACGACGCGGTGCACATCCCGCGGAACCACAGCTTCGTCGAAGCCGCCACGCTGCCGTGCGCCGGCGTCACGGCCTGGCATGCGCTGATGGTGGCCGGCCGTCCCGTGAAGCCGGGTGACACGGTGCTCGTGCTGGGTTCCGGCGGTGTGTCACTGCACGCGATGCAGCTGGCGCAGGCGGCCGGCGCGCGCGTGGTCGCGACGTCATCGAATGCCGGCAAGGAGACGAAGCTGAAGGGGCTCGGCGCCATCGCGACGATCAATTACCGCACCTGTCCCGACTGGCATGCCGAAGTGCTGAAAGCCACCGGTGGCGCGGGTGTGGACTGCGTCGTCGAAGTCGGCGGCGCCGGCACGCTGAAGCAGTCGATCCTGTCGCTTGGCGTCGGTGGCAAGATAGCGCTGATCGGCGTGCTGTCGGGTCCGGCCGGCGATACGAACCCGCACGGCCTGATGCTGAAGGGCGGCAGCATCCACGGCGTCTTCGTCGGCAACCGCGCGATGTTCGAGCAGCTTGTACGGGCCACAGAGACCAACGACATCCACCCGGTCATCGATCGCATATTCCGCTTCGACGAGACGCCGCAGGCCTTCCAGTACCTGCAGAGCCAGGCGCACTTCGGCAAGGTCGTCGTCAGCATCGCCTGACCAGACCGGCCGGCACTGCGGACACAGCGGTAATTTTCCGCAGTCCCGAAACCTGCCCGGGAACTTATCCCCGCAAGCACAGCACTAAGCTCTGGGCTAGGGTTAACTTTTCCGAACTTTTATGGATAATGCGGCTTGCCTTCAAATAACCGCATAAAAAAGAGAGCTTAATGCGTGCGTTTTCAGAGTCCTTCCACCGCCAGCATCTTGCTGATTTTATTGGGAATTGCCGGGTGTAGCACCACCCCCGTTGCAGTTCCCGTCAAAACCGAAGAACCCGTCGCACCGGCGGTCGAAACCGCCTCAAGCCAGGTACCCGTGATCGAGCGCCTCGTGTACGAGGCAGCCGCCCGCCGCCGCCAGCAGCTCGATCGGCAGGCCGACGAGCTCGAAGACGACAGCGCCGACAGCATCGAGCCGCGCGAATCGATCATCCCGATGACGCCGAACCGCATCGTCGAACAGACGATGAACGACTTCCTGCAGAACCGCCGCGCCGTGCTCCAGGTCTGGGCCAGCCGTGGCCAGATCTACTTCCCGATGATCGAGCAGATCTTCGCGGAGGAAGGCATTCCGGAAGAACTGAAATACCTTGCCCTCGGCGAGAGCGGCCTGAACCCTGCGGCCAGGAGCCCGGCCGGCGCCGTCGGCATGTGGCAGTTCATGCCTGTGACCGGCCGCGGCGAAGGCCTGCGTGTCGACAGCTGGGTGGACGAACGCCGCGATCCGGAGAAAGCGACCCGTGCCGCCGCGCGCCACATCAAGCAGCTGCATGCCGATTACAACGGCCGCTGGCACCTGACGCTGGCCGGCTACAACTGCAGTTATCGCTGCATTACGCGCGCCGTCACGCGCTCCGGCCACTCGATGGAAGACCCGCCGTCGTACTGGGACGTCTTCCCGAACCTGCCGAAGGAAACCCGCGGCTTCGTGCCCAAGTTCATCGCGACCGCGCTGATCCTGTCGAACCCGGCGATGTACGGCATCGACGTGCAGGACCTCGGCCAGCGCCTCGAATACGACCTCGTGCACGTGAAAGGCATGCTGCGCCTCGAAGACGCCGCGCGCCTCGCCGGCACCGACGTGGCGACGCTGCGCAACCTGAACCCCGCACTGCTGAAGAACAGCCTGCCGAATGACCCAGAGCCCTACGCGCTGAAGATTCCGCTCGGCAGCTACGACCTGTTCGTGGCGAACTTCTCGCGCGAAACGCCCGCCGGCGGCACGCTGGCCGGCACCGGCGAATATGTCGTGCAGAGTGGCGACACGCTCGGCAAGATCGCGCGCCAGCATGGCACCTCGGTCGAGGAGATCCAGGCGCTGAACGACATTCGCGGCACGATGATCAACGTGGACCAGAAGCTGCAGATCCCCGGCAAGGGCGGCGTCAGCAACATCCAGCTGGCGAGCAGCGAGCGCCAGTTCGTGGAATACCCGGCCCCATCGTACAACCCGATCAAGCTCGGCGACGAATTCCAGCTCGTGCACCAGCGCGGCTCGACGCCGGAGAAACCGTTGCTGGCCGTCAGCCTTAACCTCGACGTGGTCGAACCCGATGAAGGTGCACTCAGCCTCGCGCCGACGATCTACAAGGTACAGCCCGGCGATACGCTCGGTTCCATCGCACGCCAGTTCGGTGTATCGGTAGCGGCGCTGCAGGACGGCAACCGCCTCGCCGGCTCCACGATCTTCCCGAACCAGGAGCTGACGATCCATACCGCGACGAACATCGTCGATCCGCCGAAGCCCGGCGCGAACCGCTACCAGGTTCAGCAGGGCGACAGCCTGTACGACATCGCACGCCGCCACGGAATGTCGGTGGACGCGCTGAAGCAGATGAACAGGTTGCGCGACAACATGATTCATCCGGGCCAGGACCTGATGGTCGACTGACGTTGATTATCGGCTGACACCGAAGCAACACGAAAAAGGGCGGAAATTTCCGCCCTTTTTTTTGCCCCAGCTTTTCCTGCGCATGGAGTACCGCGACGTCAGCCCGGCGAAGGCCGGTATCCTGCGTCTTTTCGCGCCCCCTGAAGACGCTGGATTCCAGCCTTCACCGGAATGACGTGCAACGCTATACCAGCATTGCCTTCACAGGCGCGATGGCGGCAACGAGTCTTCCATCCGCCTTCAGGTCCGCCGCAATAGCCGCGAGATACTGGTCGAGCTCCTGTTCGTAATCGTTGCGGACAAGCGGCTTGTCGGCTGAAGGCTCCTGTCCGATCACCTCGTACACCGCCTCATACAACGCGCGCGAAGCTGGTGACAGCGTCCTGCGCCCGTCGTAATGCCCGCACACGAGCTTGCTGCGCAGCTCGCTCGCCTGCACGCCGAACAGCAGCGCCACGGCAATGTAATGCTGGAAGATT
>DASWWP010000179.1:0-5056 GCA_036405915.1 Pseudomonadales bacterium | reverse complement strand
CCAGGCCACCCGCCTTCGCTAGCGCTTCGGCGGGGCGAGCCAGCGGTGTTAATGCTCCGCGACAGCGAACGCTCTTCGTTTTGTAGCGGGTAAAAAGGCTTTGACAAGCAACCGGAGGCCGCGGCACGATGCGCGCCCATGCAAATCCGGATTCTTCAACAGCGTTGGTGGTGGCTCGCACAGTCGGGCTGCCCATGACAATTCCCGACAGGTATCCATCACGGATGTCACACCTGTCATCGATTTGAAAAAAGGCCGCCCTGCAAGGCGGCCTTTTGCGTTTCTGCAGTTTGATTCCATCAGTCCGCCTCCAGGGTCGCTACGTTCCCAAGGAGGACGGCATGAAAACGAGCAATACCCACGCCTACCGCACGCGCGGCGGCATCGACATTTACCGCGCCAGTGTCGGCATCGACTATGTAGACGCCGCGGCGGAACTCATCGCCGCGCTCGACAGCAGGCCCGGCGTGCTGCTCAGTTCGTCGTACGAATACCCCGGGCGCTATGCTCGCTGGGACATCGGCTTCACGAACCCGCCGCTACGCATCGTCGCGCGCGGACGCCGTGTCGAACTGGATGCGATGAATGCGCGCGGTGAGGTCCTGATCGACTACCTTCGCACGCTGTTCGCCGATGATGCCGACCTCATTCACGTCACTGAGGACGCGCGGCATCTCGTATTCGACGTGAAGCCTGCCGTGCCGGTCCTCGTCGAGGAAGAACGCACGCGCCAGCGCAGCGTGTTCACGTTCCTGCGCAGGTTCATCGCGGCATTCACGAGTCTGGACGACGACTTTCTCGGCCTGTACGGGGCTTTCGGCTACGAGCTGGCATTCCAGTTCGAGCCGGTAGTGCCGCGCCTGCAGCGCACCGGCATGCAGCGTGACATGGTGCTGTATTTGCCCGATACGCTGCTGGCGGTGGATCACAAGCGCGAAGTCGCGCAGCTGCATTACTACGACTTCGCTTTCACTGCACAAGACTGCTTACGCAGTACACGCGGCCTGGCGCGCGATGTCGCGCGCACGCCGTTCGTTCCCGCTCCCGACGCAGGGATGCGGAGTGACCACGCACCGGGCGAGTACGAGCAGACCGTGCGCCGGGCGCTCGATTACTTTGCGCGCGGCGATCTGTTCGAAGCCGTCCCCGGCCAGTGTTTCGAGCAGGCCTGCCGCGATTCGCCATCGGCGATCTTCCGCCGGCTGCAACAGCAGAACCCGGCGCCGTACGGTGCACTGATCAACCTGGGCGACTCGGAGTACCTCGTCGCCGCGTCGCCTGAAATGTTCGTGCGCGTGGAAGGCCGGCGCGTCGAAACCTGCCCGATCTCAGGCACGATCGCTCGCGGACGCGATGCGATGGAGGATGCTGCGCAGATCCGCACGCTGCTGAACTCCGCGAAGGATGAAGCGGAGCTGTCGATGTGCACCGATGTCGATCGTAACGACAAGGCGCGCGTATGCGAACCGGGCTCCGTGCGCGTGATCGGCCGCCGGCAACTCGAGCTTTACTCCCGCCTCATTCACACGGTCGACCACGTGGAAGGCACGCTTCGCGAAGATTTCGACGCACTCGATGCCTTCCTGTCCCATGCATGGGCCGTCACGGTCACTGGCGCGCCGAAGCACGGAGCCATGCAGTTCATCGAGGATCACGAGCTGACGCCGCGCGCGTGGTACGGCGGCGCGCTCGGCTGTTTGAACTTCAACGGCAATGCGAACACGGGACTGACGATCCGCACGATGCAGATCCGTCACGGCGTCGCCACGGTGCGGGCCGGTGCAACGTTGCTGTTCGACTCTGACCCGGCGGCCGAAGAGGCCGAAACGCGCCTGAAGGCCTCGGCACTGCTGCGCGCCCTTGATCCTGTCTCCGCACCAGGCATCGTGGCCGTGCGTTCCGTGACACCGTTACGGAATCGCGTGAAGGTATTGATGGTCGACCACGAAGACTCGTTCGTGCACACGCTGGCCTCGTACCTGCGCGAAGCCGGCGCGGAACTCGTCACCGTGCGCCAGCGCAGTGTCAGCTCGACCCTCGAAAGGATGCAGCCGCAGCTCGTCGTGCTGTCGCCGGGGCCGGGCCGTCCCGACGACTTCGCCATGCGCGCAACGCTCGAGCAGTGCCTCGCACGGGGCATTCCGGTGTTCGGTGTTTGCCTCGGCCTGCAGGGCATCGTCGAATACTTTGGTGGTTCCCTGCGCAGGCTCGAGTACCCGATGCATGGCAGGCAGTCCGAACTGGTTAAGGCGTCCGGCTTCCTGTTCGAAGGGCTGGAGCGGCCACTCCACGTCGGCCGCTACCATTCTCTTGTCGCGGACAAGGTTCCCGGTTGCCTGGCCGTCAGCGCGCGCACGGCCGACGGCAACGTCATGGCCGTGCAGCATCGGCGCCTGCCAGTCGCGGCCGTGCAGTTCCATCCGGAATCGATACTGATGCTCGCAGGCGACACCGGCCGGCGCATGATCGGCAACGTGCTGGAGCACCTCGTTGCCGCGGCTCCAATGGTGCAGGCGGGCAGCGGATGAGCGCTACAGCGCCATTGCCACGACGTTCTGCGTGTGCGCGGCGGTTCTCACGGCATTGCCAAGGATGGCGCCGGCCTGCGCGGCGGAGGTTGGTTTGCCGAGCAGGTATCCCTGTATCTGCGTGGCGCCCATGCCGGCCAGCAGCCGCGACTGTTCGGCCGTTTCGACGCCCTCCGAGATCACGTCCATCTTCAGCGTTTTCGCGAGCGCGATGATCGAGTTGATGACGGCACGCGAACCGACGTCGTCCTCGAGGTTCGCGACGAAGCTGCGGTCGATCTTCAACGTCGTCACCGGCAACCGGTGCAGGTACGACAACGACGAATAACCCGTGCCGAAGTCGTCGATCATCAGTTCGCAGCCGAGCGCGATGAGGCTGTCCAGGCGTTCGAGCATCTGGCGCGTGTCGGTCACGAGCATGCGCTCGGTCAGTTCCAGCTTCAGCTGGCCTTTCTGGATGCCACGCTCGGCGATGCGATCGGCGATCAGCTTGAAGAAGCGGTCGTCGGTGAACGAATCGTTCGCGACGTTGACGCTGATGTAGTACCCCGTGTCCTGCCATAGGGCATTCCATTCGGCGATCTGCCGCGTCGCCGCATCGATGGCCCACAGCGTGATCTCGCCGACGAGCCCGTTTTCCTCGGCGAGCGGAATGAACTCGCCCGGCGACACCCATTCGCCATTCGTGCGCTGCCAGCGTGCGAGGCCTTCGAATCCGCGCAAGGTTTGCGCCGCGGCGCTGAAGATCGGCTGGTAATACAGCTGCAGCTGCCCATTGGCGAGGGCAGCCCTCAGTTCCGTCAGCAAGGTCCGCGCGCGTTTCACGCGGGCGTCGATCTCGTCGTCGTACAACACCCAGCAGCGGCGGCCCTGTGCCTTCGCGCGATACAGCGCAATGTCGACGTCGTGCAGCACCTGGTCCGGCGTCTGGTAGCGCTGGGGATCGAGCGAGACGATGCCGATGCTCGTGTGCACGGCTATCTCGCGGTTGTTCAACGCAATCGGCGTGTTCAGTTCCGTGAGGATGCGGTCGGCAATCGTCGTCGCGTTGTGATGGCTGTTCATTTCCTCGGCAAGGATCACGAACTCGTCGCCGCCTAGCCGCGCGATAGTGTCGCAGTGGCGCGCAAGCGGCGTGAGTCGGCGCGCGACTTCCTTCAGCAGCAGGTCGCCTTGCACGTGGCCGTAGGTGTCGTTGATCGTCTTGAAGTTGTCGAGGTCGAGCAACAGCACGCAGGACTGTGCGGGCGTGCGGCGCCGCGCGAGCAGGTTCAGGTGGTGCTCCAGCCTGTCTATGAACATCGTGCGGTTGCCGATCTGCGTCAGCTGGTCGGTGAACGCGAGCCTGCGCAGCGACAGTTCCGCGCGCTTCTGCTCGCTGATGTCGCAGGCGCTCGCGAGGCACGTGGCGTGGCGGTCGATTTCGGCGGGCGTAACGCTGAAATACAGCCAGCACGTGCCGCCGCCCTTCGTCCGGATCTCGAACTGTTCGTAAATGGCCTGGCCAAACTGAGCGTCGGATTCGAGCACGCTGCGTGCGAAGTCCTGGAACTCGAGGCCGAAGATGCGCGCGAGCGACGAGTTTCGAAGTTCGTCGAGCGAATAGCCCGTGATCGTACTTAGCGCGGGGTTCGCGTAGGTCACGGCCGATGCATTGAACGTGAAGATCGCCATCTGCGTGGTTTCGGCGAGGCGCTGGAAGCGCAACTCACTCTGCTTCAGCGACGACGCCATGCGGTCCAGGCGGCGGTCGACGAGCGTACCAAACAGCGTCAACCCGAGCAGCATGACGGTTGCACCGACGATGCCCGCAAACAACGCGACGGGTTGCTGCGCATGCGCGGCGGCGTGCAGGTGGTCACTATGCGCGACGAAATAGGTCGCGTGCATCGCAATGAAATGCATGCTCGTCACGGCGAGCCCGAGGATCACGCTGCCTGCCAGGTTTCCGATCGAGCGTGGCAGGTGCGGATTGCGGTCGAGGCGCGTCTTGGCATACAGCCCGATCAGTGCGAGCACGGCGGCCGCGCCGATCGACAGCATGAAGTACAGCGGCACGTAATACATGTCGGCCGGCACGACGATCGCTTCCATGCCGATGTAATGCATGAAGCCGATGCCGGCTGCCATGCACGCGGCGGCGAGCAGCAGCTTGCTCCACGAGGCACGCGCCGACATGTACGTCACGATGCAGACGGCACTCGCGAGCATGGCCGGGATCATCGACAGCAGCGTTACCGTCACGTCGTATTCGATCGGGAACGGCAGGTGGTAGACCATCATGCTCGTGAAGTGCATGGCCCAGATGCCGACGCCCATCGCACAACCGCCGGCCGCGAGCCACAGATACCGTGTGCGATTGCGGATGGCATTGAAACGGTGCGCGACGGGTAGCAATACCCATGCAGCGAGTGTGGCCAGCAGCATGCCCGCGAGCGGGATGCCATGGTTGTGGTCTCCCCTGACCACGATTTCGGTAAGCAGGTCCGGGCTTACCAGGCGCCAGAAATTCATCAACACCTCTGAGC
>DASWWP010000178.1:0-14441 GCA_036405915.1 Pseudomonadales bacterium | reverse complement strand
GGCGTTTCATCGTGGTGTTTCCTCTCTGAGGGCTATCGGGATTCTTGTTGTTCGGGGGCGCAGTGGTTACTTGGTTGCCCCGTTCTGGTTCTGTGCACTTCAGACCGCGTTTTTCGGTTTCGCTTGCCGGGCTGGAAGGAGCGCGCAGTATATAAGTGGCACTTGCGGCGAAACAATCGGCGGCCAGACCGCTAACACACTGGACCCCGGGCTCCGCCGGCGACGAATCCTGGTCGTCATTCCGGCGACGGTCGGAATCCGGCGTCGTCGAAGAACTACCCGTTAGCTGCCTTTACTGTCAGCGCAGCAACCGATCCAGCGCGCGATTCAGCAACTCCTCTTCCGGACGCGTCTCTTCCGCAGGCGCCTCGGCGGGTGGCTCACCGGCCGGCGCGTTCGCATCGGGCGCGGCATCC
Source organism: Pseudomonadales bacterium (assembly GCA_036405915.1). Lineage (GTDB taxonomy): Bacteria > Pseudomonadota > Gammaproteobacteria > Pseudomonadales > Pseudohongiellaceae > CAILUG01. Next base: position 14,025 of record DASWWP010000178.1, on the reverse strand, counting down.
TGCTGCGGTGCCTGCTGTTGCTCGGTGCCGCCGCCGAGGCGGTCCTGCAACAGGTCGCCGAGGCGGCGCGTGACGGCGCCCTGCACGGCGGATGCAATGATCTGCTGCGCATCCGGCAGGCAGCGTGGTCCGGTCAGTGCGCCGGTACAGGCGATCGGCAGGCTGTAGCCGCCGAGTTCGTAAGGCTGGCCGTCGGAGGCCGGCGTTTCGTCGACAGTCGTCACGAGGTCGAAGTCGATCGTCTCGTTGCGCAGGTTCGCGAGCGTGCCCATGCCGGTGATGTTCCAGCCGGGCGCGCGGATCGTCAGGTCGTCGCTACTTACGACGCCTTCGTTCACCTGCAAGGTCGCCGCGAACTCCTCAAACTCCGTGGCACCGCCCTCCGGCATCTGCTGCATCGAGCGGCTGCGGATCATCGCTTCGAGCGTGCGCAGCACGGCATCGACGTCGACGCCCTGCAGCACGCCGTCGCTCACGCCGAGTTCGCCGCTGCCACTGAGGTTCTGCTTGATCGTTGCGCTGTCGGCGCCGCGGCCGGTCAGTGCGAGCGTGATGTTCGCCGTGCCGGTGAGATATTGCGACTCCATGAAGTCCTGCAACAGCGGCCCGAGCGCGATCGTGCTGAGCTGCGTGTTCACGGTGGCCACCGGTTCGGCTTCCGCCACGTTCAGCGCGATGTCGCCGGCGAAACTTCCTTCGTACAGGTTCGCGCGGATCGGGTTCAGCGCAACGTTGCCGTTGGCCGCGTTCAGCTGCACGACGATGTCGTTCATGCGCAGGCCGCTGATCGTCAGCGCGCCGACGTTCAGCGAACCCTGCATGTTGAGTGCCCGCAGCGAGTCGACCGGCAGCGGTTCTGCAGGTGCTTCCGAAGCAGCAGCGTTGTCTTCCACGGTCGGATTCAAATAGCGGTCGGCGTCGATGCTGTCGACGTTGACGGTGAACGTGCCGCTCATCGTTTCAAGGTTCGTCAATGCGAGCGAGCCGGTGATGGCGCTGTCATCGAGTTTGAGCGCGAGGTCGTCGAGTTCGATGCTGTTCGTCGTGCCGCTGAACTGCGAGCTCAAGGCCACACTCGTCAATGCACTGGAATCGGCTGTCGTCACCGTCTGGTTGAGCTGGTCGAGCAGCGCGCGCGCATCGAAGGCGGGCACCTCGATGCGGCCATCGAACGCGGCGTTTTCCCTGATGTTCGTCGCGGAGACATTGCCGGTAAGGTTCAGCCCGAGCCCGCTCAGCGTGAAGGCATCGACCTGCAGGCTGTCGTTCTCGAGGTTGACGAGCGTATCGGCATTCAGCGCCAGCGTTTGCGGGGAGTTCGGAATCTGCTCGCCGGCGACGACGAGTTCGGCGACCAGCGGGCTGATCCTGAGGTCGTCGCTGCTGCCGCCGAGCTGCACGTCGAGGCTGATGGACTGCGCGACGTCGGCAAGATCCGCCTGTCCGATGGCCGCCAGCACTTCACGCAGGTTGTCGCCTTCGAGCGTCAGCGCGCCATCGACACTTCCGCCGTCTTCGATATCGTTCGCGTCGAGCCGGCCGTTCAGGCTGAAACCGAGCATCGTTGCCGTGAGTGCCGGTACCTGCACGTTGCCGGCCTGCATGTCGGCATCGAAATCGGCCGACAGCGTGAACGCGCGATTGCGTACGCCCTGCCGCAACTGCTGGCCCGTCTGGTTCAGCGCGGCCTCCTGGCCGCCGGTGAGCTGGCCCGCGATCATCATCAGCAGCGGCAGGTCGGGGCCCTGCGCGTTCAGCTGGCCGCGCAGCTGCGGCGTATCGGTTTGAATGCGCGTGCCGGCCACGTTGCCCTGGATCGTCGCGCCGACGATGGCGACATAGAGCTCCGGCACGTCGAGTTCGCCGCTCTGCATGTCGGCATCGAAGTTCGCCTGCACGCGGAAGCTCTTGTCCGGCACGCGCGCGAGGTCGCGGCCTATGCGCGTCAGTTCGCCACCGCTGCCGCCCTGCAGCATGCCGAGCACTTCGACGAGTGTCGGCAGGTCAGGGCCCGATGCATCGAGGTTGCCGCGTATGGCGGGCGCTTCCGTGTTCACGCGGCTTGCCGCCAGCGTGCCGCTGATGTCGGCGCCGAGCAGGTTTGCCTGCAGCGTCGGCACGTTCACGGTGCCGTCCTGCATGTCGGCATCGAAGGTCGCGTCTATCGTGAAGTTGCTGCTCAGCGCGCCGATGCGCTCTGCGAGTTCGTCCTGTTCGAGGATGCGGAAGATCACGGCGAGGTCGTCGCCGCGCGCGTTCAGGTTGCCGTCGACTGCCGGCGCGTCGCTGCTGATGCGCGAGGCTTCGAGCGCGGCGACGATCTGCGTGTCGAGGGCATCGAGCTGCAGTTCGCGCAGGCTCAGCGTGTCATCGTCGAGGTTGACCGTAAGCGCCGTCGTCAGGTCGATGTCTGCGGAGCCATTCGGCACGTTCGGCCCCCGCAGCGTGGCATCGAGGACCAGCGGTTCGAGGTCGTAGCGGCCGTTGTCGACGTCGTACACCACGGTGCCGGTGACTTCCGCCGATGCCTCGAGTTCCGGAGTGCGCGACAGCGCGTCGAAATTCATGCGCACGTCGAGCGGCGCGCCATAGACGAGTTCGCCGATCGCGACGTCGAAGTTGCTGATTTCGTAGTGCGTGTTCGCAAGCTGGTCGTCATACGTCAGCGCGGCATCCCGGATGTCGACGCCGCCGATCACGAAGTTTGGAACCGCGGGTCCCGAGGGCTCGGCGTCCGGATCGGCTTCATCGGCTGCGTTGCCCATCGTCCAGTTGTTCACGCCGTCGCCACGGACTTCGAGGTTCACCTGCGCGCCATGCAGGCGCACCGTGTCGATTTCGTATTCGCCGCCGAGCAGCGGCATCAGCTTGATGCGTGCGTCGAGATGCTGCGCACGAACGAGCGGCGTTGCGCTGAAGCCCGGTGCGTTGCCGATGCTTACGTCGTTCGCCGTGATGCCGAGCCAGGGATACAGCGTCCATGCGACATCGCCGCCGAGCACGAGCTCGCGGCCGGTGTTCTCGCGGAACTTTTCCGCGATCCATTCCTTGTTGTCGTTCGGATCGAAGGTCAGCACGTAGGCGGCGAGGCCGACGACGACGAGCAACAGCAGCGTGAGGATCGCGCCGATCGAAATCAACAGCTTCTTCATAAGGCTTCCTTTTGCATTGCAGGCGACGGTCGATACGAAGACCGCGGGTTCATCGTTTGATGTCGGGTCGGAGGACAACGCTGACAAGTCGTTTCATGTACCACCGCTTCTACTACGACAGCTTCGATGCAGCAACAATTCCGCCGCGTGTTACGAGGCGCCGGTGAATTCCCCGATCACGCATGATCTCATCAATAATATTTTCCCGTCGCTTCGGAAAATGTTGCTGTGGCGACACGGGTGGATTCCACGAAGACCACGCATGACGGCGGGATTGCAGGGTTTTCCCGTAGTGGCATGTGCATTGCTACATGTCTCACACAATCCTGCGACATGCAGGTTGTGCATAAGGACCTTCCAGGCATGGGGTCCAAACCAGTTAAGCATTTAGTGGAGGCCATCATGGCACGTGAATACGATCAGCAGTCGAACAACCAGGGCCGCAACAATCCTGGCCAGCAGGGCGAACAGCAGCGTAGCCCCGGCCGCAGCGGCACGCCCGGTGATTTTTCGGATCCGAACGCCCGCCAGGCGGCAGGCCGCTCGGATCAGGGCCAATCCGGTCAGGAACAGGGCAACGCACGTCAGGCTGCCGGTGGCGGCCGTGCGGGACAGGGCATGGGTTCGTCGCGCGAGGATTCCACGCGGCAATCGGGTCGTGAAGAACAGGATGACGAAAACAGCTACGGCGGCAGCAGCCAGTCCTTCCAGGGTGGTGGCCGCAACGAGATCCAGGGTGGTGAAGGCAAGCGTGCGCCGAGCCGCTCCGGTGAAGACAGTGACAGCCAGCGCCGTTCGGCGCAGGCCGGTAGCCAGGGCCAGAGCCAGGGTCAACAGGGCGGAAGCCAGGGCCGTCAGCAGGGCAGCAGCGGCCAGGGTCGCAGTGGCGGCTCCGGACGCAACCAGGATGACGAACAGGGCTAAGTCCTGACTCACATCCTGCTGCAACAGGGCGATGCCGACTTGTCGGCGTCGCCTTTTTTTTCGCTCACGTTTTCCAGAAATCGAATGTCGAATTTGTTCGCATTTTTCTTCGCCGTGCAAACATGCGTTTTATGCGCGCTATATTCATACGGTGTTTCCCGTAATGTGCGCGCAGTGCGATCAGGCTCACAGCCTTTATAAGAATTTCCGGGTGCAACGGGAAATATTTTCAGCCGGCGCGTTCGAACATGTAGAGCTTGTAACGAAACACACGCAAAACGCTGGATTTCTCGGTATTTCCCGAATGGCATAGGGCTTGCTTCGGTCTGGTTCTGCAAGGCTCTACAGAGCAGTGCAAAACCCGTAACCCCTTTCGGAGGTAATAGATGGCTAGCAAAGGCAGTCAATCGAGCAAGCGCGGTTCGTCGACGGACGACAGCAACAAACGCAGCGCGTCGTCCCGCGGCGGCAGCAAGCCGGCGCAGAGCGCAGGTTCGCGCGGTGGCTCGCAAAGTGACACACATAGCGGGTCCTCGGGCCGGAAGAACGGATCGAGCACGGATCGCTAAGCGAATTTGCAACACACAAACCCTTTAGTTCATAGACAGACCAGACAGAAGTGGAGGCTATATGGCCAGACAAGAGACCCGATCAGGCACCAGTAATCGCGGCTTCGCATCGATGGATCCGGAACTGCAGCGTGCAATCGCTTCGAAGGGAGGGAAGGCTGCCCACCAGAGCGGCAATGCACATCGTTTCACGTCGGAAGAAGCGCGCGAGGCAGGCCGCAAAGGCGGCCAGGCAGCGCATCGCCGCAGCGCCGCGAGCCAGAATCGCACGGCACGCGACGAAGTGGATTTCGAGAAGGAAGCGAAAGCCCAGTCCGACGACGCCGAATCGGACGACATGGAAGAGGAGCACGAAGGTTACAAAGGCAACGACCAGTCGTTGCAAACCAGCGCCAAGGACACGGACCACAGCCGCCAGGGTGGCTATCCGCAGGCGCATAACGAAGCACGGGGTCATGGCCGCTCGCACGGCCTGACCGACAACCAGGCAGCCATGCGCGACTACCAGGCCGAAAACCAGGGTCGCAACCAGGGCCGCAACAACTTCAGCACCGACCAGGAACGGGCGGCGCGGAGCGGACAGGGACGCGATCGCTGATTCAGCGCTCGCCGACCTAAGGGCCCCGTGGGCGCTCGGCGCTCACGGGGTTTTTTAACAGTAGCGCGGCCATGGGACCTCACTACGTGTGATGCCGATGGTGCCGCGTCCCAGAAATCGTGACCTAAGGCGTCCTTCGCGCCGCTAAGGGTTGCCTTGCGCAGGCGCATGTGGACAATTGCGCCCCTTTCCAACCTGGCTCCAGCCACCCTCTTCGCATTCCAGTCAGTTTCATTCCATGCAACCAGTCAAGCACGCATTGCGTGAATTCGCCGCGCTGATCGGCGTCGAGCACGATTCCACGACGCACAAGGAAAAGCTGCTGGCCACGCTCGGTGCCTTGTTCGGCATTCTGTTCGTCTCAGTCGTTTCGCTCACGCTAGCCGACGGCGCTGCGGCGGGTTTGCTCGTCGCCTCGATGGGCGCATCGGCAGTGCTGCTCTTCGTCGTGCCGCATGGCGCGCTGTCGCAGCCATGGCCGGTGTTCGCGGGCCACGTGATTTCAGCCGCAATAGGCGTGCTTTGTTATCGACTGTTCCCTGCAGAAGCGTGGACGCCCGCGCTGGCCGTCTGCCTCGCCATCGCCGCGATGCAGTACCTGCGTTGCGTGCATCCGCCCGGCGGCGCCACGGCGCTCGCGGCCGTGATCGGCGGTGCGGAGGTCCATCAGCTTGGCTGGTGGTTCCTCGTGAACCCCGTACTCAGCAACGTCGCAGGCATGCTGGCGATCGCACTGGCCTTCAACAACTTCTTCAAGTGGCGCCGATATCCGGCGCACCTGATGAAGAAGCAGTACGAGACGACGTCGGCGATGGCCGCGAAGCTGGAGCTGACCGAAGAAGACTTCGAAGCGGCGATGCAGAAGATGAACACCTTCATCGACCTGAGCACCGAAGAACTCATCGAGCTCGTCGATCTCGCGCGCCAGCACGCAGAAGCGCGCCGTGCACAAGCCGGTGTCGTCATCGACCTCCGCAGCGTGCGCGGCACGGACGAGGATGAACGCGCGGCTTGAGCGCGGGGCTACAGCGTGCGCGCGGCTCAGTGCTGGAGTCGAGGATTCGGAAGCAGCGTTCCCTGCACCGAATCGTCGAGCGTCTTGCCAATTGCAGCTCCGATCAGCATTTTCGTGCCGGCGACGGCCATGCTGTGGCGGGTGTCCCAGTAGTAGCCTTCAGTTGGCGTCACGCGGATCACCGTGATGCGCGGATCGTCGCGGCCTTCGGTGAACCATGTCTTCACCATCGGTGTCCACAGTTCTTCGATCTTCGCCCGATCAGTTGAAATCGTCGCATAGCCTTGCAGCTCCATGAACTCCGCGCGGCCGGGACCCTGGAAATAAAGGCGTACGTCGCCGTCGTTCTCCAGCTCCTGGTTCTTCACGCTGTCGCGCGAGCTGAGGAACCACAGGTTGCCCTGGTCATCGACCTGCAGCACGCCCATCGGACGCGCGCCGACGGAGTTCGGGCCGGTGACCTGGGTGCAGAAGAAACAGGTGTGGCCATCGGCCATCTCCCTGATGCGCGCGATGGCGGCGTCGCCGCGCAGGTCTTCGCGATGCTGGTCGGCGTTGTTGCTCGTGGAATCCATGCTGTACCTCCGTGAAGATCGTGGTCAGGCGTTCGGGGCGGAATCGGGATCGCGCTGCAGCTTCGCGGTCGTCGCATCGCCGAGATCGCGGGACGGGTACTCGCGCCAGCCTTCGTCGCTGATGAACCCGTCGAGCTCCTCGCGCGTGCCGAACGCGATGAAGCGCGGCGGATCGCTGTCGGGAATGGCAATCTGGAAGCTCTGCTGGTTTTCGAAGCCGGCGACCTCGCGCACGGCGTCGAAGAGGCGCTGGCGGAGCTGTTCGGCTTTGACATCGAGGGTTTGCATACGTGCTCCTGTCGTGGTGTTGAACTCACGAGAAGTTGGCATGCAGGGATCATGCCTCGTATCGCGGATAGCTCGCACTGCTGCAGGAAAGATGGTCGATGCGGCGTAAATGTCGCGCTTGCTCTACGCGTATCGCCCTGCTGCGGCGAGATGCATGCCGGACTGCTACCGGTGCACTTCGTCGCTCGCGATGTTGCCGTCCACGAGCGTGATCGTGCGGTCGCATTGCGCCGACAGCCGCGCGTCGTGCGTGACGAGCAGCACGCCGCAGCCGAACTCCCGATTGAACGTGCGGAATAGATCGAACACTTCCGCGGCCGACTTGCTGTCGAGGTTGCCGGTCGGTTCGTCGGCGAGCAGCAATGCGGGACGCGTGACCAATGCGCGAGCGACCGCGACGCGCTGCTGCTGTCCACCGGACAACTGGTCAGGTTTGCGCTGTTCGAAACCCTCGAGGCCCACTTCCCTCAACAGGCCGCGCGCCTCGTCGATCTGCGCGCGCGTCGGCTTGCCACTGCTGACCATCAGCGGCATCAGCACGTTTTCGAGCGCGGTGAATGCGTTGATCAGGTGGTGGAACTGGAACACGAAGCCGATCGCGCTGCCGCGCAGCGCCGTGCGCCGCGCTTCCGGCATCTCGCGCGTCGGTTCTCCGAGCAGGAACAGTTCGCCCGCGGTAGGACTGTCGAGCAGGCCGATGACGTTCAGCAGCGTGCTCTTGCCGGAGCCCGATGCGCCGACGAGGGCGGCGAAGTCGCTGCGTTGCAGGCACAGGTCTAGGCCGTGCAGCACTTCGACTTCGGTCGGCTTGCCGACGTTGTAACTTTTGCGCAGGCCTTGCAGCCGCAGCACTTCGTCCTGATGCTCGTCGTGTTCAGCCATACCGGATCGCTTCCACGGGATCGAGTGCGGCGGCACGGCGCGCAGGCACGGCTGCCGCGACGATGCCGGTGATCGTTGCGAGTGCCGTTGCCGCGACGGGCAGCCACGGATTCACCGGAATGAAGAACAGCTTCGGCCCGAAGGTGTTGAAGGCCCACACGAGGCCATAGCCGATCGCACCGCCGATCAGCGAGCCGGCCAACCCGAACAGCGCGCCCTGCACGAGGAATACCTGCAGCATCTGCCGGCGCGCCGTGCCCATCGCCCGCAGGATGCCGATCTCGCGTGTGCGCTGCACGACGCTCACGGACAGCACGCTCGCGATGCCGAGGGCGACGCTCAGCGCGACAAAGAGGCTGATCATCTGCGTCGACAGGCTCTGCGAGCGCAGCGCGTTCATCAGGTCGGCATTGCTCTCCATCCAGCTCTCGGCGTCGAGGTAGGTCATGTGCGTGATGCGCTCGGCGATCGTCTGTGCCGCGAAGATGTCGTCCACCGTCACGTCGATGAGCGTTGCGGCGCCGGGCAGGTCGAGCAGCGCCTGCGCCTGCTTCATGTCGAGATACACGTAACGTGCGTCGAGTTCGCGCACGCCGAGTTCGAAGATGCCGGCGACGTTGACGACCGCCTCGCGACCCTGGCCGCCGTCGAGGCGCAGCTTGTCGCCCACGTACATGCCGAGATCGGTGGCGAGCTGGCGGCCGATTACGGCATCGCCGGCGCCGATGCGGAATGCGCCGGCCACGATGTCGTCCTGCACCGGGATGATCTGCTGGTACCGCGGCGCGTCGATGCCCATCAGCGCGACGGACTGCAGGGCTTCACCGCGGCGCGCGAAGGCCGGTCCGGATATCAGCGGCGACACGGCCGTCACGCGCGGCAGCGTATCGAGCACGTCGACCACCTGCTGCCAGTTGTTGATCGAGCGCAGGCGCTGCGCGCGCTTGCTTTCGAGCACGAGCTGCGTGGTGCCGGGCGCGGGCGGAAGGATGCGATTGGTTTCCTCGGCGGGCTCGATCTTGATGTGCGCCTGCGTGCCGAGCGTGCGATCGATGATGTTGGCCTGCAGACCCGCGATCAGCGCCGTGATGAACACGATGACTGCCACGCCTACCGCGATACCGACGAGGATCAGCGCGCTCTGCGCGCGGCCCTCGCGCAGGAAACGTGTCGCGATGGTCCACTCGGTCCACATGCGCGTCAGTTCAGGTTCACGGGCAGTTCATTGCGTGTCGCGGTCGACCCGGCGGCTGCGGTCGCGGCTACCGGGCGCACGCGTGAACCTTCCTGTACCGTGCCTGCATCGAGCGCGCTTTGCGCGTTGGCGAGTATCCAGTCGCCGTCCCGCAGGCCCGACGTGATTTCGGCCTGCGTCAGCCCGCGCAGGCCGAGCTGCACGTCGCGTTGCGTGGCGCGGCCATCGGCGATTAGCCACACGCTGGCGTTCATGCCGTCGATGGCCACGAGCGCATCGTTCGGCGCGACGAGCGCACGTTCGCGGCGCCCGGTTTCGATGTTGACGGACACCGTCATGCCCTGGCGCAGGAAGTCGGGTACCTCGCTCATCGTCAGCCGTACGTCCACCGTGCCGCGCGCGGAATCGATGCCAGGTGCGATGAAACTGACCGTCGCCGGAAACGGACGCGTGGGGTAGGCGTCGGCGATGCCGGTGGCGCTTTGTCCAAGGGCGAGGGTTTCGAGGTTGCGTTCGTCGAGCGGCACGAGGATTTCGGTGTCGCCGTCGGGCGCGATCTCGAACAGCACGGTGCCGGGTTGCACGAGGTCGCCGGGTTCGGCATTGCGCGTCAGCACGGTGCCACCGACACCGGCGCGAATCTGCGTCTTGTCGAGCCGCGCGCGCGCGGTTTCGACGCGGGCAATCGCGGCGGCCTCGGCAGGGTTGCCGGCGTCCAGTGCATGCGCGGCAAGGCGCGCCTGGTCGACGGCGGCGCGCGCGCGCGTTTGCGCCTGTTCCGCCTGTTCCAGTTCTTCGCGTGCGACGAGCTGGCGCGCCACGAGGTCGCGTCGCCGTTCCACGTCGCGGCCGGCCTGTTCGAGCGCCGCTTCCGCTTCGCGCAGGGCCGCCTGTGCCTGTGGACGCGTCGACTGCTGCAACTCCGCCAGCGCCGCTTCCGCTTCACGCAGCGCGGCTTCGAGGTCTTCCGCGCGCAACACGGCGAGGACGTCACCCGCGTGCACGGCATCGCCTTCCTGTACTCGGCGTTCGAGCACGATGCCGGTCACTTCGCTGCCGACTTCCGCACGCGCGACCGCGACCACGCGGCCGGTGGCGACGACCGTTTGCACGAGGGCCTGTTCCGAAACCCGCCATGCCGGCATCTGCGGCCCGCGCTGGTTCTGCACGACGCTCCAGGCTGCCGCCGCGGCAACCACGCCGGCAAGGACGATCAGGATGGTTTTACGTGGCATGGGCTGGGCTCGAGGGGCTCGCTGGTTATACGGCCATTCTAGCCCACCGGTTCAACGGCTTTCGATGATGTCCCGGATGCGCGTGGCAAGCACGTCCATGTTGAAGGGCTTCATGATGATTTCGGCGCCTTCCTGCAGGAATGAATCGCCTGCCGCTTTTTCGGCATAGCCCGTCATCAGCAGGACCTTGAGGTTCTTGCGCGTTTCGCGCGCGACGCGCACAACTTCGACGCCGTTGATGTCCGGCAGCCCGATGTCGCTCACCAGCAGGTCGATGCGCTGTTTCGACTGCAGGATCTGCACGGCGGTAGCGCCGTTCTCGGCTTCGAGCGCGTAGTAGCCGAGCTCTTTCAGCACTTCGAGCACGAGCAGCCGCACGACGCCTTCGTCCTCGACGACGAGCACGACCTCGCCGATGCCGGCACGCCGCTCCTTCGAACTTGCCGTGGCGGGGGGCTCCGCTTCGACGCTGCCGGTGTGGCGCGGCAGCCAGATCTCGATTGCGGTGCCCTTGCCGACTTCGCTCGTGATCTGGATCGAACCGTGCGACTGCTTCACGAAGCCGTAGATCATCGACAGGCCTAGGCCGGTGCCCTTGCCGATTGCCTTCGTCGTGTAGAAGGGTTCGAACACGCGCGCCTGCACTTCAGGCGGCATGCCTTCCCCGGTATCGGTGATCGTCAGCGATACATAGTCGCCGGGCAGCAGCTCGTGGCGCAGCGCGGTGTCGAGGTCGAGAACCTTGTTTGCCGTCGTGAACGTCAGCGTACCGCCCGCGGGCATGGCGTCGCGCGCGTTGATCGCGAGGTTCAGGATCGCGTTCTCGAGCTGGTTGGCGTCGCAGCGCACGAGCCACAGGGCCTCGTTGGCCTCGACGTCCATTTTGATCGTCTCGCCGATCGTGCGCCGCACGAGCTCGTGCATCGACCCGATCAGTTCGTTCACGTCGACGGGACGCGGATCGATCGGCTGGCGTCGTGAGAACGCCAGCAGGCGATGCGTCAGCGACGCCGCGCGGTGCGCGGAGTCGAGCGCGCCTTTCAGGAAGCGATCCATTTCGCTGATGCGGCCGAGTGCGCCGAGTTTCTGGATGACGTGCAACGAACCGGTGATGCCCTGCAGCAGGTTGTTGAAGTCGTGCGCGATGCCGCCGGTGAGCTGGCCGATGGCTTCCATCTTCTGGCTCTGCCGCAGCGCCTCTTCGGCTTTCATCAACTGCGCGGTGCGCTGCTGTACGCGTTCTTCGAGGCCCTGGTTCAGTTCCGCGAGCGCCGCGGCCGAGCTGCGTGCCGCGGATTCGCTTGCGCGCAGAGCTGCGTTGATCGCGCGGCGTTCGGCGACGTCGCGCAGGATCACGGTCACGACGGCGCGCGCGCCGATGTTCCAGCGCGAGGCCGACATCTCGACGTAGCTGTACGAACCGTCCTTGTTCAGCGCCGTGACTTCCTTCGGCTGCACGGTGCAGTCGCCTTCCAGCGCGACGCGCCACGGCATCGGGCCGGTGGCCTCTTCATCGAACAGCACGCCGGCGTGCATGCCGACGAGTTCGTCCATCGGATAACCGAAGTGCGTCACGGCGGCAGGATTCGCCATCTGTATCAGGCCGTCGCCGTCGATCGTCATGATCGCGTCGGGCGCGCTTTCGACGACGGCGTTGTAGCGCGCGTTGTGCTGGTCGCGCAGGAACTGGTCGCGGCGCGTCGTCATCGTGACGTCGGTGACGAATACGAGGCAGGCAAGATTCGGATGATTGCCGGCCGGCGACACCGTGATGTCGTGCAGCATCTTGCGGCCGGCGCGCGTGCGCAGCGGCAATGGAGCGGGGTTCAGCGAATGCGAGATGGAACTCGAAGCGCCGGTCGTCAGCGCCGCTTGCACGGCGGCCCTGAGGCGCCGTGCGTCGAAGTCGGGAAAGATCTCGCCGAGCGTTTTACCGTGCACGTCTGCGCCCGTAATGCCAGACGCCGTGGCCATCCAGGCATTCCATTGCACGACGTGCCCGCCGGCATCGAGTACGACGACGCCGCCGTCTATCGCGTCGAGAACCGCGCCTACGTTGGGTATCTCAGCGTTGGCCATCGGTGCCTTGAGCCGCCGTTCCGGCGACGCGTGCGATGTAGGCACCAAGCAGGTCTTTCAGCGTCAGCAGCGACGGAATGTCCAGCAGCATCGCGATGTAACCCGTGATGTCGCCGTGGCGCACCGCGAAGTTGATGTAGATGAACAACACGCCCTTTCCGACCGGCTTGCCGGGCGGGTCGCCGAAAAATTCGCTGCCTTCGCCGTAGATCACTTCCGGCAGCGAGATGCGCAGGTTGCGCTCGAGTCCGTTCGCGATCGTGCCGAGGCAGCCGTTCAGCAACACATTGCCGGTTTCGGCCAGCGCTTCGTGTTCGAGTTCCACGATGTCTTCGAGCGACGGCGTGCCGCCGACCACAGCGCGCACGAGCTCGAGGCTCTTCGCTTCGGGGAAGATCAGCAGCGCCCGGCCATTGATGTCGCCCTCGAAATGCTGTTGCACGGCTACGAGCCGCCGCGATGCCGCGGTCCCCAGGATCGACACCGCTTCGTCGCGCGTGACGATCGACACGTCGGGCACTGACAGCAGAACTTCGCCGCGCACCATTTCGCGCAGGCTCAGTGCGGCATTGCTGACGCCCAGGTTCACGAGTTCGGTGAGCGCGTCGAGTTCGAGCTCGCTCAGGCCCAGGGAGAGAGTATCCATCACTTGTCGGCCGCGTTGCGTTTGCGGGCGGCGGCGAAAAATTCGGCGAGTGCCTTTTCGGTGATCGGCTTCGGCAGGAAGGTCGCGCCGGCGGCACGCGCGCGATCGACGACTTCGACCTGCTGGTTCGCCGAAATCACGGCCACCTGCATGTGCGTGTCGAGCGCGCGCAGTTCGGCGGCAAGCGTGATGCCGTCCTTGCCCGGCATGTTGTAGTCCATCAGCACGAAATCCGGCGTGCTTTCGCGAACGAGCGCGACGGCATCGTCGGCGTTCGACGCTTCCATGCTTTCCCAGTCCGGGTGCAGCGTTTTCAGAACGCGGATAACACCCATGCGGGCGAGCTTGCTGTCATCGACGATAAGTACCTGTTGTGTCACGCGGGGTTCCTCTTGATCCGGCCGGGGTGGTCTCTCCGTTCGGCGATCGGTCCGTTAGTAATAATGATGTCCGCATTGTACATGACCAATGCGGGCACGATGGTCGGTTTCCAGTGGCGGCGCCGGCTGTGGCGCTGCCGTAACGCGCGAAACCGGTGCGCGTGGGGTCATGATCCATGCTTCTTCCTGGTGTGCGCTCATGACAGGACTTCCGCCAGGTCGAGCACCAGCAGAACGCGGCCGTCGCCCATGATCGTCGTGCCCGTGATGCCCGGCATGCCGGACAACAGGCCTTCGAGCGGCTTCAGCATGACCTCCATGCGTTCGCCGAGTCGGTCCACGCGAATGCCTCCCCACTGGCCGCCGAAGGTCACGACGACGACAAGCGCTTCGCCGGCCTGCGGTGCCTCCGTGCCGACCTGCAGCAGCTGGCCAAGTTCGAGCAGCGGCAGCGTGCGGTTGCGGTGCGCGATCGCATGCGCCGCGC
>DASWWP010000177.1:0-6979 GCA_036405915.1 Pseudomonadales bacterium | reverse complement strand
GCTGTGGATTCCGCGGATTCTGTGGCAAGCGTAACCATCGTAACTTGACGCATGGCATCGGCCTTTAGTCCCACTTTCCTTCAGCGCAATTCGGACGTGCAGGTCTGCATTCAGCTTGAACACTCCGCTTTGGAGCTTTTCCCCTTCATCATTCATGCCATAGCAAACTGCACTGAGCACTGAGCCTTGAATCAGGCCTTTGGGTCCGCAACTCAAAGCCACACATGACTAGTGTCGATGATTTAATCAGGAATGAGTGACTGCCGCGCACATCAGCATGTAGCACTCAGCGCCAAGCGAGCGGCTGCCGCTCAATAAAACCCGCGGAACATACAGCGATGTCTGAAGGGTCGGGCCGGTGCTGCCGTTGGCGGGATGTTAAGCGAAACGCAGGCCGCCCCGTTGTGGCGAGCCGGGTGAAGTGCTTTAGCACTTCACGCAAGCGGACTTGTCCGCTTGCCGCCGCTCGCTGGTTCGTGGCATTCCACATCCAGTGACGCGGCGACCCGGCGGCGTGCGCCAACTACTGCGCAGCGGCCGAAGTGCATCCCGCCAATGGCAGTACCGGCCCGGCCCTATCACGATCGCGCCCCAACGCCTGCTCCGCGGACCGACGAACCGACGAACCGACGAAATCGGGGGAAGGCATTCTCTAAACCTTTCGAACCACAGATGCCTTTGAGCTAAAACAACAGAGCCGTTACGACTTACTCCACGCGGAACTGTATCAGCGCCTCCGGATTCGCCAGAGCATTCAGCTGCTTCACCTCGCGCCCGTTGATCACCGCACGCACGGCGCTTTCGCACAGCTTGCCCGAGCGCGTGCGCGGGAAATCGCTGACTGCGTGGATGCTCGCCGGCACATGGCGCGGGCTCGCGCCTTTGCGAATTGCGGTGCGGATGTCCTGAATAAGCGATGCAGCGAGTACATGGCCGTCGCGGAGTTTGACGAACAGCACGACGCGCTGGTCGCCGTCGATGTCGTGGCCGACGGCCAGGGCTTCGTCGATGGCCGGGATGTCCTGTAACTGGCGGTAGATTTCCGCCGTGCCGATCCGCACGCCGCCGGGGTTCAGCGTGGCATCCGAGCGGCCGTGGATGATGAAGCCGCCGGAAGCGCAGGCCTCAGCGAAATCACCTTGCGTCCATATGCCCGGAAAGCGCGTGAAATAGGCAGCGTCGTAGCGCTCGCCAGATTCATCGCCGAGGAAGCCGACCGGCATCGACGGATGTGCGTTGCGGCACACGAGCTCGCCCGGCTTGCCGACCAGCGGCCGGCCGTCGTCGTCGAGCACGTCCACGTCCATGCCGAGCAATGCACACTGGATTTCGCCGCGGCGTACTGGCAGCAGGGGATTGCCGCCGACGAAGCAGCCGCAGATGTCCGTGCCGCCGGAAATCGATGCGAGCTGCAGGTCCTGCTTCCACTCGCTGTAGACGTAGTCGAAGCCCTGCGGCAGCAGCGGCGAGCCGGTGGACAGCACTAGGCGCAGCGAATGCAGTGCATGCGTTTCGCGCGGCTTCAGGTCGAAACCCGCGCAGGCGCCGATATACCGCGCGCTCGTGCCGAACACATGCAGGTCCTCGGCATCGCAGACGTCCAGCAGGCGCGACTGCGCCGGATGCATCGGGTTGCCGTCGGCACTGACGAGCGTTGCGCCGCATGCGAGTCCGCTGACGTGCCAGTTCCACATCATCCAGCCGCAAGTGGTGTAATAGAAGAAGCGTTCGCCGGCGCGCAGGTCGCAGTGCAGCAGCAGCTCCTTCTTGTGTTGCAGCAGCAGGCCGCCGGCGCTGTGCACGATGCACTTCGGCTTGCCGGTGGTGCCGGACGAATACAGGATCGCGAGCGGCGTGGAGAACGGCAGGCGCGCGAATGGAATCGTGGTCGGCGTGAACGGTGCGAGCCAGTCGTCGAGCGTCACGCAGCGGAATGCGTCCAGAGCCGGCGGAATCGCGGCGCCGATCAGCACTACGCGAGCCAGCCCAGCGCGCTGAACCGCGCTGTCCTGGCCAGTGCCCATGACGGCTGAGTCCTGGATGCCGGCCCCCTGTGCGACGGCGGCCAGCGTCGGCGTCACGTCGAAGCGCTTGCCGCCATAGTCGTAATGCGTCACGGCCAGCAGCACCTTCGGCGCTATCTGGCACAGGCGCTCGCTGGCGGCTACGGGGCCGAAGTCTGGCGAGCACGATGACCACACGGCGCCGAGCGCGGCGGTGGCGAGGTACGCGGCCAGCGCCTCGACGTCATGCGTGACGATGGCCGCGACGCGGTCGCCGGCCACGACACCTTCCGCCTGCAGCGCCTGCACGTAGCGCGATACGAGCTCATATAGTTGCGCGCGGGAGATGCTACGGCGTGCGCCGTTTTCATAGTGCGTGACAAAGGCTTCCGAATCGTCCGGATTGCGCAGCAGGTTCTCGGCGTAATTGAGCCGTGCATCAGGGAAGAAGCGTGTGTCGCGCAGGCGGGCACCCGGCGACAACGTGCGCTCGCCTGTGTCGCCGACGATGTCGGCAAAGTCCCACAGCGCCGAGTAGAAGGATCCAGGCTCACGCAGCGACCATGCATGCAATGCGGCGTAATCGTCCGGCGCAGCACCATGCAGGGCAGCAGTACGTTCGGCGAACTGCCACATCAGCGATGCGCGGCGCCGCGCGCCGGGCGCCTGCCACAGGACGTCGTTCATGCACGCTCCACGCACATCGCGATGCCCATGCCGCCGCCGATGCACAGCGCGGCCACGCCACGCCGCTTGCCACGTGCCTGCAAGGCGTGCACGAGCGTTACGAGCACGCGCGCGCCGGAGGCGCCGATCGGATGTCCGAGCGCGATCGCGCCGCCGTCGACGTTCACGCGTTCGGGAT
Organism: Pseudomonadales bacterium; assembly: GCA_036405915.1. Taxonomy (GTDB): domain Bacteria; phylum Pseudomonadota; class Gammaproteobacteria; order Pseudomonadales; family Pseudohongiellaceae; genus CAILUG01. The sequence goes on along the minus strand of DASWWP010000177.1, from coordinate 4,111 downwards.
CGATGCGCAGTTCGCGCAGCACGGCCAATACCTGCGCCGCGAAGGCTTCGTTGATTTCCCACAGGTCGACGTCATCGCGTTGCCAGCCGGCACGCTGCAACGCGAGGTTCACGGCCGATACCGGGCCGAGCCCCATCAGCATCGGCTCGACGCCGGTGCTTGCCCAGGATACGACTCTCGCGAGGGACGTCGCGCCATGCGTGCGGAGCGCATCGTCATGCATCAGCAACACCGCCGCGGCACCGTCATTGATGCCCGATGCGTTGGCAGCCGTCACCGTGCCGTCGGCGGCGAAGGCCGGCGCGGGTTTCGCGAGGCTTTGCAGCGTGCTGTCGTGGCGGATGTGTTCGTCCTTGTCGACGACGCGCGCGCCGGCTGCCACGGCAACGATCTCGCGCGCGAAGCGGCCGCTCGTACAGGCAGCGGACGCGCGTTGTTGCGAGCGCAGTGCCCATGCGTCCTGTTCGTCGCGGCTGAGCGCATAACGGTTCGCGAGGGCTTCGGCGGTCACACCCATCGCGCAGCCGTGAAAGGCGTCGGTGAGGCCGTCGAGCAGCACAGTGTCCGCTAACGTCACGTCGCCGAGTTTGTGCGCGCCGCGCATGTGCGCGACATGCGGCGCGCGGCTCATCGACTCCTGCCCGCCGGCAATGATGACGTCGGCCTCGCCGCAGCGCAGTTGCTGGAACGCGAGCGCGACGGCGCGCATGCCGGATCCGCATACCTGGTTCACGCCGAAGGCGGGCGCTGCATCGGGAATGCCCGCCGCGCGCGCGGCCTGTCGCGCCGGATTCATGCCTGCGCCGGCCGTCAGCACCTGCCCGAGGATGCATTCGCCGACACCCGCCGCGTCGATGTGCGCGCGCTCGAGGCAGCCGCGAATCACGCTCGCGCCGAGTTCATGCGCGGGCAACGCGGCGAGCGCTCCGTTGAGCCTGCCGACGGGAGTGCGGCACGCGGCGACGATGTGGATGCTGGCGATGTTCACGTTGGGATGTCCGATGGGGTGAATTGGAGCAGGCACTGGCTGTGCGGACCAGCGCCTGCAACGTCTGGCTGCATCAATCCGGGTGACTGCGTTTTGCCGGCAGCATGCGGACGAGCACCTCGTCCCTCATCACGAAATGATGATAGAGCGCGGCGCCGGCGTGCAGAATGACGAGCGAGGAAAAGACGAAGGGCCCCACGATGCGATAGTGGAACGTGTCGAAGAACACATCCCACTGCTGGGCCGTGATTCCGAACGTGTCGAAGATCCACAGCGCAAGCTCCGTGCGCATGAAGGGCGGCACCTGGAACATGCCGTAGTCGACACCGCCGCCGTTGCCGAGATAACCGGTAACGGGCATCGCGAGCATGAAGAAGTACAGCAGGAAATGGCTCGCATGCGATACGCGCTTCTGCCAGCGCGGCATCGCAGCGGGCAGCCGCGGCTGCGGATTGCGCAGGCGCCAGATGAAGCGCACGGCCAGCGGCACGAGCACCGTGAAGCCGATGACCTTGTGGTAGTTGAGGCCCGGTATCAGGCCTTCGGTGTGGTCCCAGGTCAGGTAGATGATGACGACGTAGGCGGTGAGGTACCACAGCGCCATCGTCCAGTGCAGGAACTTCGCAACGCTCCCGTAGGACGTCTCGGTATTTTTCAGCATGTAGTGTCGGTCTGGAGGCGCCACGGCGGAACATCTCATGGCGCGCGGTTGCGCTAGCGGGCGTGCGGAAGAATAAACATCTGCCTCCGCGCAGTCGAGCAGCCAATCCATAAACATCATGGATGCATAAAGAGTTGTTCAATAAATTTGAGGCCGCTTGCACGGCGGTGCTGTAATCGAGGCACATGCCGGCCGCAGACCGGCAACCTGCGTCAGTTCGTATCAATTCCACCGAAGAGCGAACCATGAAAACCACGCGCTTTCTTTTTGCCGCACTCCTGCTGTTTACCTGTCACACGCCCCTGCAGGCCCACCATTCCATTGTCGAGTTCGACTATACGCAGGCCTATGCAGTCACCGGCCGCGTGAAGGAACTGCAATGGACCAACCCGCATTCGTGGGTGCAGGTTCTCGTGCCCGACGCCAGCGGCAAGGAAGTCGAATTCGGCTTCGAGCTCGGCGCGCCGGTGTTCAACATCCGCCTCGGCTGGCGCAAGGACAGCATCGTGCCGGGCGACGAAGTCACCGTCGTGTACTGCCCGTCGCGCAACGGCAGTCCGCGCGGCACGCTGATGTTCATCCACCTGCCGTCGGGCGACGTGCTGTCCGGCGTCGCACCACGCATGTACTCCGGCCCGTCGGTGGAAGATCCCGCGGCCGTACCGCGGCCACCGATCCTCGGCCAGAACTGAAGGAGTCACACATGCGCCGCACACTACAGTTCATTCCTGCCTTGCTGCTTGCGTATGCAGGATCTGCCTTCGCTGCCGATTCCGCGCCGGAAGGCTTCAACGGCATCTGGCTGATCGCGCAGGAGACACCCGCGTTGCGCACGCTCACCGGCGAACTTCCGCCGCTGCTGCCGGACGCGCAGGCGCGGTACGAGCAGAACCAGCGCGATCGCGCGAACGGCGACACCTATTTCGATCGCGCTACGTGGTGCGCGGGCGTTGGCGTGCCGCGCCTGCTCGCCGCGAACCATCCGTTCGAGATCATGGTCGACAAGCGCCAGGTCGGATTCTTCTTCGAGTGGAATCGCTGGGTGCGGCTCGTCGACATGAGCGGCTCGCAGCTCGAGCCCTATTACCCCTTGTCGCTCGGCACGGCGAACGGCGCATGGCAGGACGACGGTTCGCTCGTCATCGAGTCCGCGGGCCTGATGCACGAAACGATCATGGACCACGCCGGCCTGCCGCACAGCGACGATCTCGTGATGACCGAAACGCTGCGACTCATCGACGCCGATACGCTTGAGAACCACATCCGCTTCGAAGACCCGCAGACTTTCTCGGCGCCATGGGAAACGAAGCTTACATACCGCCGCCAGCCCGGCGCGCGCCTGAAGGAAGACGTCTGCCTCGACCGCATCAAACAGGGACTGCCGCCGATATGAAACCGATCCTGAAGCAGTTGAACCCCCTTCTTCACCCACTTCCACGCACGCTGCTCGCGGCGGCCTGCCTGTTTGCCAGCATCGGCATCCAGGCCGCCGACGGTGGTTTCGAAATGGAAGCGGCGCCGTCGATTCCGGGCTACGAACCGTCGACCGATCCGCGCGACTTCAGCGGCCTGTGGCGCAGCAAGCCGGCGCCCGGCTCGTTCCTGCCCTTCGTGCTCGCGGGCCAGCTGCCGCTCACCGAAGCGGCGCAGGAACGCGTTGCCTATGCACGCGAGATGTCCACGCAGGGCACGCAGCTCGCGACGCCGCACATCATGTGCCGGCCTACCGGTGTGAACCAGGCCTTCGGCCCGATCGCGCCGATCTACGTGCTACAGAACGACTAGAAGCTGGCCTTCATCGTGATGGACGAGATCCGCGACATCCGCCAGGTGTATTTCGCCGACGAACATCCCGCCGACCTCGAGCCGAGCTACGGCGGCCACTCGATCGCACGCTGGGACGGCAATACGCTGCTGGTCGACGCGATCGGCTACAACGGCCGCGGCGTGCTGAATGACGCCGTGCACTCGGACCAGATGCACATGACGCAGGCGATCACGAAGAGCGCGGACGGCCTTACGCTTTCCCTCGACATCACGCTCGAAGACCCGGCGATTTTCACCGAGCCCGTCCACATCAAGCGCGAATGGGCCTGGGTCAACGGCCAGCAGCCGCTCGAGTTCGACTGCGAGGAGAATCCGCGCGAGGACAACTTCTCCGGCATGATCTTCGAGGAGGAGTACCTGCGGCCTGTGTGCATCCAGTACGAGGGTGAGGGCGAGGAGTTGTCGCGCGTGGTTTGCGAGAGGCCGGAGTAGTTTCTTCGTAGCACGTAGCCGCGTAATGCTTTGGCTTCGTCTCGTTACATTCAGAAGCGTCCGCGAAATACGTGGTTGAATCGGTTGCAGTGAGAAGGGCCGAGCCCGCAACACGATATCCGTGGGAGTTCCAAAGACACAGGATTATGCCAGACGCCTCCCGCCTTCGCTGCGCTACGGCGTGACAAGCCGCGGGAATGACG